>NZ_CP048286.1:6011701-6357552 GCF_010365285.1 Paenibacillus rhizovicinus | reverse complement strand
GCGGCTTCCACCGTATAATGCCTGTCGAAGAACGTAAACGTCGCGCCCATCTGCTTCAAGGCCTTGATATGCTGATCCATCGGACGGCTGACGAAATCGTCTCCGCCCGGATAACCGACGGAAACTTTGCCGTATTTGGCCAATAGGGCGCCAACGAAGTAATACGCCGCCCGGAACGAGGAGGATTTCTCGGCATCCAGATTGGTGCTGGTAATCATCCGCGGATCGACGATGACGGTTCCATCGGCGTCGCGTTCGACTTTCAGTCCGATCTGCCCGCCCAGCTCTCCAATAACCCTTAAATCGGCGATGTCCGGAATTCCGAGAAGCGTAACGGGTTCATCGGCCATACAAGCGGCCGCAAGCAGCGCAAGCGCACTGTTCTTGGAACCGGGAATTTTAACGCAGCCTTGCAGCGGCGCGGATCGTTCTACTTTAATCGCTCTCATGGTATGCTCCTTCGCTTGATTCATCTTCATCCGCTATGGTCACTTTGATGTTTCTGCTTTCGATTTCACGAACGAACTTGTCGGAAGCCCCTTGGTCGGTGATCAACAAATCGATTTGATGCAGCTGGACGGACCCGGCGAACATCTGCACGCCGATCTTCTCATGCGGCGCGAGGCAGATCGTGCGCCTGGACGCTTCGGAAACCGCGCGCGTTAACGCAGCTCCCTCCGGCGTAGACGTGCTGACGCCGTTCAGCGCGATCCCGCCTCCCGTGATGAAGCCGATATCGAAATTGAATTTCCCGATCATCTCGAATGCGATCGTATCGATCATGCTGTCCCCGGCGGATCGGAGCTTGCCTCCAATGAGATACGATTCGATATGATTCCGGTTTCGGATGTTTTCCGCGATCGTCAGCGCGTTCGTTATGACCGTAAACGAAATATCGTCAGGCAAATGCTTCAGCATCCCGTAATGAATGCCCGCCCCGCCGATAAATACGGTATCGTTCATCTGGATCAGCGAAGCCGCGTAACGCGATATGGCGTCTTGATGCGGAGCGGCTTCCCCGTATCGGATCGACCGGGGTTGAGACACCGTGCGCACCTTCGGCAATGGCGTCAGCGGAATGGCGCCCCCATAGGTTTTCTGCAGCAAGCCCTGCTCTTCCATAATCGTCAGATCGCGTCTGATCGAGTCGATGGACAGCTGAAACTGGCCGGCCAGTTCTTTGGCCACGACCCTGCGGTCCGCAGATAGCAGCTCCAGTATGCGCTGCCTTCTTTCTTCGGCTAACATGGTATTCCTCCAACGTCTTTGACAATTATCTCCTCCTATCCTATTCCGTATTATTCAGGATTGTCAATCGAATATTCGTCCTCTTTCATGTTGTTTCATGATTTGTATCCAAAGCGTGACTGTACTCGTTTATTAACCGCCTTTAGACAGCAAAAAACCGCTTCTCCGGCATGGTTGGCTTTCATCCATGCCGGGTAATGCGGTTTTATACACTTTCTACGTTATACGTTATACGTTATACGTTATAAGTTATACGTTATGGGCGGCAACTCCGTCGCCGTCGTCTTACAACTGAAGCTGCTTCAAATGATAGAACTCGCCTTTGCGCGCGATCAGCTCATCGAACGTGCCGACTTCGGCGATGCGGCCTTGCTTCATGACGACGATGCGGTCCGCGTCGCGAATGGTAGACAAGCGGTGCGCGACGATGAACGTCGTCCGGCCTTTGATCAGCTCTTGCATCGCTTTCTGAACATGATACTCCGACGCGTTATCGAGCGCGGACGTCGCTTCGTCGAGAATAATGACCTTCGGATTGCGGATGAGCGCGCGGGCGATCGCGATCCGTTGTCTCTGGCCGCCCGACAGCTTGCCGCCATGCTCGCCGACCTTCGTATGAATGCCAAGCGGCTGACGGTCGACGAATTCGGCGAGATTCGCCATTTCGATCGCCTTGCGTATCTGATCGTCCGTAATATCCGGCAAGCCGTACGTAATATTGTCGCGAATGGTGCCCGAGAACAGAATGTTCGTCTGCGGCACGACGGAGAGGAACTTGCGGTATTCCCGCAGGTCGATCGCGTTGTAATCGACGCCGTCGACCGTCATTTTGCCGCCGGTCGGCTGAAGGAAGCCCGTCACCAGATTCAAGATCGTCGATTTGCCCGCTCCCGATTCCCCGACGAACGCTACGCATTCCCCGGCCCTGACCGACAATGTCACTTCTTCCAACACGTGATGTTCGCTGCCGGGATAGATCAGCTGGACGTTCTCGAACTCGATTTCCCCGCTGATATCCGTCAATCTCAGCTTGCCTTGATTGTGCTCGATTTCTTGGGAACGAAGAATCTCCGTAATGGAGTGGATCGACTCGAACCCTTTCGCCATGTTCGGGTACGTCGTGATCAACGCGGTCACGGAGCCCAAAATCATGCTGAAGAAGCCTTGATACATGACGATGTTGCCGACAGGGATGGTTCCCTTATAGGCCAAGTAAGCCGTAAACATCAGGCAGAGCACTTGGAAGAGCTGGAACGTCACCCAATTGGAAGCCCCGAAATACGCCTCGATAATATCCAGCCGCTGGCCTTTGCCCTGCAGCTTGTAAAGCGATTTATCGATCCGCTCGATTTCCACTTCTTCCAGTCCGTGCGCGCGCGTGACGGGAATCATCTCGACCATTTCGGACATTTTGGATGACATCTTCTCGATTTCTCTGCGGAACTCTTTGTTCGTGGACGAAATCTTTCCTTTGAACAGCCGGACAAGCAATACCGCGGCAGGAATGGTCAATACGAAGAACATCGAAACCGACCAGCTGTTGTACGCCGTCATTATAACCGCGATGATGATATTGAAGACTGCCGGCAGCAGCGCGAGCATGATCTGCTTCGAGAGCTGTTCGACGGCCTCGACGTCGCGCAGCACCTTCGATTGCAGCTTGCCCGCCTGCAAGTCGCGGTGATACGTAATCGACAGCTGCTGCAGCTTGCGAACGAGCGCGCTGCGAATGCCCGCTTCCACGTGGCGAATCGCCCGGCTCATGAACGAAACGTACCAGGTATGCGTCGGAATGTTCTGCAGAATGATGACGCCGATGACGGCGAAATTGATCCATAGCGAGCGCATCGGATTCGCGCCGGGATGACTGACGATATTGATAATATTCGCCGTGACGACCGGCAGGACGAAGATCGGCAAGCTTTTCACCATATAGAACAGCACCGACAACGTCAAATTCAGGAAATTTCCCCGGTAAAGCGAAATCAAAAACTTGAACGTGCTTTGCTCTTCCTGCGTGGCGACCTGTTGAAACGTATGCTCGTAGTTCAAATTGCGGGCCTTGCTTCTCTCTACTCTCTCCATCCGTGCTGCCCATCCTCCATCGTGAAAAATCTTTGCATAGTCACTCGCTATAGTAAGGCATATCCGGTCGTTTGTAAACGCGTGTTCACAAGAAATACGGGCAATCGTCCAGCCTGTAAATCATTACCACGGCCGCGTCGACGGGAACGTCGTGATCAACCTCAGGATCCACATAAGTTTATTCTATCGCATCAATAAAATAATGAAAATTTCATTTATCGATGCAGCCGTATATACTACGTGTAACTTACCTTTGAGGAGGATGCGCATGCAAGCCTTATCGGAACTGTTCCATCTTTATGCCGAGCGTTATTTCCGGGATTCGAGTCCGCTCTACGAGGCGCTGTCGCTTCAAATTGCGAAGGATGCCGAACTGCTTGAGCTTGCCGCTCATGCGCGCGAAGGCCAGCCTCAACCGAACATGCTCTTCGGCGCCGTCCATGACCTGCTTCTCCGGGGGATCGATCATCCGCTGCGCGATTTCTATCCGAGCTTGGTCAGCAATCCAGGCGAACCGGCGCTCGCAATCGGCCCGTTCCAAGCTTTCTGCGCGGCGTACCGGAACGAATTGATTACACTGCTGGAGACCAAGCGCGTGCAGACCAACGAGGTCAATCGCTGCGCTTATCTCTATCCTGCCTTCTGCCATATTTACCGTCAATCCGGCAAGCCGCTGGCGCTGATCGAAGTCGGCACGAGCGCCGGACTGCAATTGCTGTGGGACCGGTACAGTTATTCCTACGGCACGCTAGAGGTTTACGGCGGCGCATCCGCCGAGCTGCATCTGGAATCGGAGCTGGTCGGAGACAAGAAGCCGTTCCTGCTGCCAAGCAGCCCGCCCGTCGCTTCCCGGGTCGGCATCGACCTGCATGTCAACGATCTCGCCAGCGAAGCGGATTTGCGCTGGCTTAACGCGCTTATCTGGCCGGAACACCGGAAGCGCCGTCAGCACTTGGCGAAAGCGGCAGCATGCCTGAAGCGGCATCCCGTAAGGCTGATCGAAGGCGATGCGCTCAAGCTGATCGAAGGCGTCGCTTCCGAAGTTTCCGAAGACGCGATGCTGTGTATCTTCCATACGCATGTCGCAAACCAATTCTCGGCCGAAGCCAAGCTCGAATGGACGGAGCGTCTGCAAGAGCTGGGACGGAAGCGCGATTTCTACCATCTCTACAATAATATGCACGATCCCGATCTTCATTTGGATGCCTGCTTGAACGGAAGCTGGCGGCCAATGAAGATCGCGGAAACCGAAGGTCATGGCCGATCGTTTACATGGCAGGTTTGATCCGGAAGGGCTAATTCGGCTGCAGATGAAAATGCGCCTTTTTCAAACCCGCGGCCTTTCGTCATACTTTCGCCCTTCTCGACGAGTTCCTCATTTGCGAGAATGAGTGCAGAAGACGAACCACGAGGGGACGATCGATTACGATGCAAATCTCGATTACGCGAGGACTTGCCGAACTGAAAACGTTGGATGCACGGATCAAGAAAGCGATACAGGATACTTCTTACATCGGCTTGACGACGGGCAAGAAACCTATTGTCGGCTATAAAGATAATCAAGCGTTCGAGCTTAAAGTCAAAGCGAACAATCAATCGGCCGGCGATCTGATCAAACGGCGCAATCTGATCAAAACGGCAATCGTAGCATCGAATGCGGCGACGGTCGTTACGATCGGCAGGCAAGCCATGACGGTCGCCGAAGCCATTGAACGGAAATCCTCCATCGCATACGAACAACTGCAGCTGCAGAAGATGACGAGCGATTACGCGAAAGTTCTCCGTAAGTTCGAAGAGGAAGACGAGAAGGTCAAGGCGCGGCTCGACGAGCTGATCAAAACGACGTTCGGTACCGATAAGAGACCGTCCCCCGACCAATACGAGTCGACCTCGCAGCCGTTCCTGGAACAAAACGCGCCGAAGCTGATCGATCCGCTCAACCTGAAAGATCAAATCGATAGGCTGCAGGACCGAATCGACGAGTTTCTGACGAACGTCGACTTCATCTTGAGCGAATCGAACTCGATTACGAGAATCGAAATCCCAGACTCGGTCTAAGCCGGTCATTCGGATGCCAACACGCCGAATCCGGATGAACTAGAGACCGCCTTGGCCGTTCGGTTATACGGCCTCCAAACCTAAAATAGTCGCTATTACGAAGCGTAGATGAAAGCTCAAACTTCAGCGATCAAAGGTTAACGTTCAGCATTCAAAGTTCTTCCAGCGTTCAAAGCTTAAGCATCAAAGCTCAAAGATCGATCAAACCCACGGCAAACCGCGCATGCGTATTTCTTTACGGACGCGATCCGATGCGGCGTGGCTGGAGTGTTGGCACCCGAACAAGCCTGCAGTGCATATGCATTGCAGGCTTGTTCGATTAGATATGGCCATGGAAACAAACGGCCTGTCCGCTCAAAATAAAAAGGCACGGACGCGTTCGTCCGTACCTCTCATCCGTACCGGGCATTCACACCTCGGCATTCATACCTCGGTACATAACTTGATCCTGCAATCAATCATTGAGCGGCGATGCTTTATCTTCCAATTCATCCCGTTGGCTGGGTTTCGCCAGCGAAGTGCCGGTAAACCGTTTGCGATAGGACAGCGGCGTAATGCCGACATGGTCCGCGAAGGAACGCGAGAAATGAGGCGTCTGCTTGAAACCCGTTTCATCCGCGATCCGCGAGATCGGCCAATTGGTCTTCATCAGCATCAGTTTCGCCTGGTCCATCCGGTACGAGAGCAAATATTGCTGCGGCGTACAGTCGAACACTTCGCCCATGCAGCGGGCAATGTAATTGGGATGCAGCCCCATCGCCTCGCCAAGCTTGCTGTTCGTCACGGTCGTACGGAAATTCATTTTCAAGTACGCGGCCGCTTCTTCGGCGACGGCGATCGGGGCTTTGGCCGCATCGCTGCGCCAGCCTTCGTCGAACAGCTGCAGCAAATGCAGAAACCATTGCTGCCGCTGCCAGAACGCGGCATGCGAAGTGCCCAGCGCCGCATCGTGCAGCTTGCCGAATAAGGACACCGCTTCTTCCGGGTAAGCGACCGTCATCGTTTTGGGGAGCCGGATGGCATACGAGTAGTAATCCCCCCGAAGCGAGCCGCAGTTGTTTCCGTCATGTTCCTCCCACGGACCGGCCGTCTGGAAATGCACCCAGTCGAACACCGTTTCTTCCGTGCACGGCTTGGTCGGATAATGCCAGAGATCGGGCCGCAGAATCAGCATTTGCCCTGGCCCGACTTCCCACGTTTCGGATTCTTCGCCGACATATAAAGTGCCGCTATGAACGAAAAGCAAATCAAACACGCCGATATTCCGGCGATTCGGATGCTCGCCGCCTTTCGGATACGTTCCGCGATTGGACTCGATGAAATAAGGCAGGGGCGGAGATAGAAAGGTAAGCAGCGGTTCGGACGACAAGAGAAAAGCCTCCCTAAGTAGGTTTACGCCCGTTTATTTTATCAGACTATCGCCGCGCGGGTATACCCTTTCTTGAAATAAAAAAGACGGCATTGCGCATGCCGTCTTTCCGCTGCTTGACTGCTTTTCCTTAACCGACGATCCGTTTCAGAATCGCGTTGCCTTCGATTTGGAATCTGACGAAACTGGCGTACAGCTGTTCCAGCGGCGCAGTATCGGAGTTGATCGCCTGCAGGCTGAGCGTCGCATTCGCCATGACCGAGCTGAACGAAGTTACGCAGGCGGCGAAGGTCGCTTTGCCTTGCGCGTAAAGTACGGTCTTCTCGTGCGTCGACGTTGCGTTAGCGAACTGCAGTGCGAGGCCCGTCAGATCGCTTTGGCATTGGCCTTGCAGCACGGTGAGCTGATTCACCGCCGCCTGCACGATCGCGTTCACCGCGCTCGGGTCAGGCTTCGTGCTGCCGTTGTTGCCGTTGTTGCCGTTGTTGCCGTTGTTGCCGTTGCTGCCGTTGTTGCCGTTGTTGCCGTTGTTGCCGTTGTTGCCGTTGTTGCCGTTGTTGCCGTTGTTGCCGTTGTTGCCGTTGTTGCCGTTGTTGCCGTTATTGCCGTTATTATTGCCGTTGCCATTGTTGCCTTTGCCGTTGTTCTTGTCGTCGTTATTGCCCTTGCCGTTGTTCTTATCGTCGTTGCCGTTGTTCTTGTCGTCGTTGCCCTTACCGTTGCCGTTGTTCTTGTCGTCGTTGCCCTTACCGTTGCCGTTGTTCTTGTCGTCGTTATTGCCTTTGCCGTTATTCTTGTCATTGCTGCCGTTATCGTTCTTCTTGTCGTCTTTTCTCTGCTTCACCACGTCATTGATATGGGAGAGCACCGATTTGCCGCTTGTCTTGTTCAGTCCGTTCGCATAGGATGCGGCTGGCGCTGCGGTGGCGCATAGTACGGCAATTGCCGTGACGAGGGCTAGCTTATGCTTCAACATTGGTTTGTCCTCCAAGTCCCTTTAAGGGTCGTCTTATTTCTCACGGGTCGAATCGGAATAGCTTTTTCCTTCGCTCAATCCCAGCTTCTCGGCAATGGCGATCAACTTGTCATACTCCTCGGGCGACAGCTTGGCCATCGCTTCCTTCTTGAGCTCGCGCTTCTCCGCGATCGTCAGACCGCCGCTCAGCTTCGCGCTCATCGCCTTCAGCTCCTTCGCGTTCCAGTGATCCAACACGACTTTGCCGATTTCGATCCGGTCCTTGACGGTTGCGCGCTTAGCCGCGGAATCAGCCGCTTCTTGCGACACGGAGGCTGGCTCCTTCTCCTTAGGCGGCGATTTCTCCTCGTCCTTCTTGGCCTCGGCTGCCGCTTTTGTCCGTTCACTGCCTGCTTCACCCGATGATGCGTCTCGCTTAGCCGAAGATGAAGATGCACCTTTAACCGGTTCTTCGGCTTGTTCCGCCGCGGCCGGGCCGTTTCGGCGGGCCCCTCAACTGAGCCAGCCGGGTCGCTCCCCTGCGCCGCCCCATCCGTCAGCACCTCCACCACCTTATCGGTTATCGCCATATAGGCATACCAGGCGGAGCCGCCGAGCAGGAGCAGCAAGACTGCCGACGCCGCGGCCCATCGTCTCCATGTTCTTCGCCTTGCTCCGCCTGTCCCCATCGCCTTAGAAGTTTACCGACTGGCGATCGCGCTCGGCGGCGTGGACGGGACGACGGCCGACGGAATGATATTGAATGCCCAATTCCTGCATCGCCGCGAGAGAGAAGCAATTACGGCCGTCGACGATCAGCGGCTGGTTCATCAGCTTCTTCAAACGGGCCATGTCCATCTGCAGCACTTCCTTCCACTCGGTCAAAATCACGCAAACATCCGCTCCCGTTACCGCCTGTTCGATACTGTCGCAGTAATGGACGCTTTCCGGGAGTTCGCGCCGTGCCGTAACCGCGGCGATCGGGTCGTAAGCGCGCACGCCTGCGCCTTGCTTCAACAGCTCCGGAATGATCGTGAGCGACGGAGCGTAGCGCATGTCGTCCGTGTCCGGCTTGAACGCGAGTCCAAGCACGGCGATCTGTTTGCCCGCGAGGCTGCCCAGCGTACCACGCAGCTTGTCCAGCACCACGAGACGCTGACGCTGGTTCGTGCGGATGACGGACTTCAGCAATTCGAAATCGTAGCCGGCCTTATCCGCAATATGCGCGAGCGCATAAGTGTCCTTCGGGAAACAGGAGCCGCCATAGCCGATGCCCGCTTGGAGGAACTTGCTTCCGATCCGGCTGTCGAGCCCCATTCCTTCCGCCACGTCGGTCACGTCGGCGCCTACGCGTTCACAGATGTTCGCGATCGCATTGATGAAGGAAATTTTCGTCGCGAGGAACGTATTGGCCGCGTATTTGATCATTTCCGCGCTCTCCAGGTCGGTCTTGAAGATGCGCGTGCGGAACGGCGCATGCAGCTCGGCGATAATCTCGCGCGCCGCTTCGCTGTCGGAGCCGATTACGGCGCGATCCATGTTCATGCAGTCGCTGATCGCGGAGCCTTCGCGGAGAAACTCCGGGTTGGAGACGACGTCGAATTGCGTCCACGGGTTGCGCTTGTTCGCCTGCACGACTTCGCGGACAAGCTCGCCGGTGCCGACGGGCACGGTGCTCTTGTTCACGATGATCTTGTAGCCGTTCAGATGCTCGCCGATCTTCTTGGCCGCAGACATGACGTATCGCATATCGGCTTCGCCGGTTTCTGACATCGGCGTACCTACCGCGATGTAGATAATGTCCGAGGCTTCAATCGCTTCGCCGACCTCCGTCGTGAAGAGCAGCATGCCCCGTTCCGTGTTCTTCTCCACGAGCTGGTCCAGGCCGGGCTCGTAAATCGGAATTTCGCCTTTTTTGAGCAAATCGATTTTGCGCGCGTCGACGTCGCAGCAGATGACGCGATTGCCGATTTCGGAGAAGCAAGCCCCAGATACCAAGCCGACATAACCCGTTCCGATGACCGTGATTTTCTTCATCTATTTCGCCGCCTTTGTGAGGAGTGAGAATTGCTGTTCGTACACTTGCTGGATGTAGGCAAGCATATCCGCCTGCAGATCTTCGCGCTGCAAGGCGAAGTCGAGCGTCGCTTTAATGAAACCGAATTTGTCGCCGACATCGTAACGCACGCCTTCGAACTGGTATGCCAGCACGTTCTTGAGATCGTTCAGCTTCTTGATGGCGTCCGTCAGCTGGATTTCGCCTCCGGCACCCGGTGCTTGATGTTCCAGAATGTCGAAAATATCCGGCGTCAGCACGTACCTGCCCATGATGGCGTAGTTGGAAGGAGCCGCTTTGCGGGACGGCTTCTCGACCAGCGTATCCAGGAAGAACACCGACGGCTCGATGGAAGAACCGCGCGGCGCGATAATGCCGTACTTCGATACGTCCTCGTCGCTGACGCGCTGAACGCCGACGACCGACGAAGAGTAGCGTTCGAATACGCGGATCAGCTGGCTGAGGCATGGCTGCTCGGACTGCACGATATCATCGCCGAGCAGCACCGCGAACGGTTCATTGCCGACGAAGCTGCGCGCGCACCAGATCGCATGGCCGAGTCCCTTCGGTTCCTTCTGGCGGATATAGTGAATGTTCGCGAGATCGGCGATGGCGCGGATCTGCTCCAGCTCTTTCGTTTTCCCTTTGGACTGCAGCGTCTCTTCCAGCTCGAACGACTTGTCGAAATGATCCTCGATCGCCCTTTTGCCGCGGCCGCTGATGACCAAGATATCTTCGATCCCGGAAGCGATCGCCTCTTCGATAATATATTGGATCGTCGGTTTGTCGACGATTGGCAGCATTTCCTTCGGCTGTGCTTTCGTAGCTGGCAGGAATCGCGTTCCTAGGCCTGCAGCTGGGATGATCGCTTTACGCACTTTCATGGATAGGCCTCCTCGAATGCAAATGTTGGGCAATCAGATCGATGACGCGCTCTTGCTCCGGAATGGTCATATTGGAGCCGGAAGGCAAACAGATGCCATGGGCGAACAGTTGATCGGACACGCTGAACTGCGGGGTATCGGTAAAATAATCGCAAGAGCGAAGCAGCGGTTGCAGATGCATCGGCTTCCAAACCGGGCGCGCCTCGATATTCTCGCCGGCAAGCTGGGCGATTAGTTCCGCCGGCGTCGTATCGACGATGCGCGGATTGATCGTCATCGCCGTCAACCAGCGCGTCGACATGCCGAATGCCGCTTCGGGCATGAAATCGATGCCTTCGATTCTCGCCAAGGACTGCTCGTAGCGTTCGAAGATCGCGCGGCGGGCGGCGACGCGCTCTTCCAGTACCTGCAGCTGGCCCCTGCCGATGCCTGCGAGCACGTTGCTCAGCCGATAATTGTAGCCGAGCTCGCTGTGTTCGTAATGAAGCGCCGCGTCGCGGGCCTGCGTCGACCAGAAGCGCGCCTTGGCAAGCGCATCGAGATCGTTCGAGACGAGCATGCCGCCGCCGGAAGTCGTGATGATCTTATTGCCGTTGAACGAATAGATCCCGAACGCGCCGAGCGTCCCGCTGGCTCGGCCCTTGTACGTGGCGCCGAGCGACTCCGCGGCATCCTCGATGACCGGCACGCCGTAGGCATTGCAGAGCTCGAGGATGGGATCGAGATCCGCGCTTTGTCCGTACAGATTGACGACGATGACAGCCTTTGGCAGACGGCCTTCTTGTCTAGCCGCTTCGAGCGCGCGTTCCAGTGCCTGCGGCGACATATTCCACGTCTCCGGCTCCGAATCGATGAACACCGGTTCTCCGCCCTCGTACAGCACCGGATTGACGCTTGCGATGAACGTCAGCGTGGAGACGAACACTTTATCCCCGCGTTCGATCCCGACGAGCCGCAGCGCTTGGTGGATCGCGGCCGTCCCGGAGCTGAGCGCGAGCGCTCCCCGGGTGCCGACATGCGCGGACAGCTCCTGCTCGAACCCGTCGACATGCGGGCCGACGGGCGCAATCCAATTCGTAGCGAACGCTTCTTTCACGAAATCTTGCTCCATGCCGCTCATATGCGGTGAAGATAGATAAATCCGGCCTTGCTGTGCCAAGTGCAATCACTCCTTATCTGAATATGGAACCAGTTTGCAGGTTTAATCGAGCTCTCGCCGCACTTTGGCAGGCACGCCGACTGCGAGAACGCGCGCGGGAATATCCTTGACCGCAGCCGCCCCGGCACCGAGTACCGACCATTCGCCAATCTCGATGGAAGGAATGACCGAGCTGCCGATCCCCAATTGCGCGCCTTCGCCGACGATCGCGGCTCCCGCGATCGCAGCCCTCGGGGACAAATGCGCATACGCTCCGACGATCGCATCGTGCTCCACGACTGCGCCGGAATTAATGATGGCATGTGCGCCGATGCGCGCGCCCGCGTTCACGACCGCGCCCGGCATGACGACGGTGCCCGGCGCCACCGCCGCCCGGTGAGAAATATGCGCACCGGGATGAATCAGCAGCGCATAGCGCGCTTCAGGCAGCGCAAGCCGTCCTACGAATTGCCGGCGCACATGATTGCTGCCGATCGCAATAATGACTTGGCCGTCCGGATGCGCGCGCAGCAGTTCCGGGACGAAGTCGACGGAACAGTGCCATACGCCGTCGTTCTGCAGCTCAGACGCTTGGAACGCATCGTCGACAACGGCGATGACAGCGAATCGTCCCGTCGCTTCCGCGATATCCCGGACGACTTGGCCATGGCCGCCCCGGCCGGCGATAATGAGCGGAACGACGGGCGGCTTCGACGATTCCGTAGAGGACGCCATCTGATCTGCCGCACCGAAGGCGACGGCTCTGATCGCCGAGGCGCGAATGCCGACAACCTGCGCCACCGCGTCCCTGGCCGAGGCGCGGACGCTTACCGCCGGCCGGCTCACAGCGCCTCCTTCGAGCTGCGGCTGCCGGCGAATTTGGACGTCGTCACATGGCCTTCCTGCTGGATGCCTTCGCTCTGCAGCACTTTCGATACGGTCTTCATCCCAATCCGCACATCCAGCAGCAGCGAATAATGTTCGACGTACCAGACGTCCATGCGGAATTTCTCTTCCCAAGACAAGGCGTTGCGGCCATTCACCTGCGCGAGTCCGGTAATACCCGGGCGAACGTCATGCCGGCGCGCCTGATCCTTCGTATATAAAGGCAAGTATTCCATCAGCAGCGGACGCGGACCGATCAGGCTCATATCGCCGGCGAGTACGTTCAGCAGCTGCGGCAGCTCGTCCAGGCTGAGCTTGCGAAGCAGCTTGCCGAACGACGTGAGACGGACCTCGTCCGAGAGCAAGTTGCCGTGCCGGTCCTTGGCATCCGTCATCGTCCGGAATTTGCGGACGTGGAACGGATTGCCGAAGCGGCCCGGTCGTTCCTGACGGAACAAGACCGGCGAGCCCAGCTTCGATCGGACGGCCAGCGCCGTCAGCAGGATGACGGGCGACAGCAGCGCGAGCAGCGTTAGGCTGACGGCGATATCGATCCCGCGTTTCGCGACCCGCTGCAGACGGCTGCCCCAAGACGCCGTGCGCCGTTTCCGATGCTCGATCTCGTCGTACATCGCGAGCAGCCTGGAGACGACCTTCGCTTCGGTGAACTGCCGCTCGACGCGCCTGCGCCCCTCGGCGCCAAGCCGCGCGCGGCGCTCCTTGCCGGACATCATGCGATCGAGCGCATCGGCCAGCCGCTCCTCGTCGCGGTAAGGCACCAATTCCCCCGTCGCTTCCGCATGCCCGCTCCGTTCGCAAACGACCAGTTCGCGCGTTCCAAGCACGTCGGTCGCCACGATCGGCTTGCCGAGCGCCATCGCTTCCATCAGCGAACGCGGGATACCTTCCTTCTCGCTGGTCAACGTGACGGCATCCGCCATCAACAGCCATGGCATAAGATCGGATTGATGACCGATCAGCACGACGTCTTCGCTCAGCCCTTCCGCCTCGATCCTCCGCCGGATGGACGATTCAAGCGGCCCTTGTCCGGCGAGCACCGTCACCCAGCCAAGCGCGTTTCGGCGCTTCAGCGAAACCAATGCATCCAGCAGCAGCCCATGATCCTTGACGAGCTCGAACCTCGCGGCCATCAGCAGCATCGGCACGTCCGCCCGAATGCCGTACGCCTGCTTCAAGTCGAGCGGCCTCAGCTGTTCGAGCGCGCCGGCAGAGAGCCGGTCGAGCTTGTCCAAGTCCACGCCGTTGCCTTCGCAATAGACCGGCTGCCAAGGCGCAAGCGTTCGCAGCGAGCGGGCGTCCTCTTCGTTCTGCGAAGCAAGCGCATCGCAGAACCGGGCGGCCATTCGCTCCAGCGACTTGTATATCGTATAGGCGCCTTTGGATTGTCCTTCATAGAAAGGAAGGCCATGGCTCGTGTGCAGCACGATCGGCACGCCGGCCAGCCGCGCGGCCACTCTTCCGATCAGCCCCGCTTTGGCGGTATGCGTATGCACGATATCGTAACGTTCCCGCCGCAGCAGCTTCCGCAGTTTCCAGATGGATGCAAGATCCTGCAGCGGCCGGATCGTCCGGCTCATCGGCACGTCCCGCCACTGGAAGGGATAGGCCCCGCGAATCGATTCATCCAAGTGATCGCCGGCGGAGATGAACGTCACCTCGCAGCCCGATTGCTGCAGCAGCGCCAGCTTATCGCCGAGTATTTTGTAACTGATGCCCGACGTACAAATATGGGCGACTTTTCTCATCGCGCTCTCCCCAATCTCCTTAACCGATCTCTATGCCTTACATGTTCGAAGCTGGTGAATGCTCCATGTCCCGACTTGCGCCGGTTAATGTAAGCTGATCACCTTCCGCGAAGCGTAATAGTCCCGGTACCAATCGACGAAATTGCCGATGCCGTCTTCCAGCGCCGTGACCGGCTTGAAGCCGATTTCACGCTGCAAGGTGTCGATGTTCGCGAAGGTCGCCTCGACGTCGCCCGGCTGCATCGGCATGAATTGCAGCTTTGCTTCGATGCCCAGCTTCTGCTCGATCGTGCGGATGAACTGCATGAGCGCCACCGGCTTGTTGTTGCCGATGTTGTACACGCGGTACGGCGCGTAGCTGGAGCCGGGATCAGGACGCTCGCGGTCCCATGCGGGATCCGGCTGCGGCGGCCGGCCGTGGAGCCGAACGACGCCTTCCACGATATCGTCGACGTACGTAAAGTCGCGCTGCATCCGGCCTTCGTTAAACACCTTGATCGGCACGCCGTTCTCGATGTCCCGCGTGAAGCTGAAGTAGGCCATGTCCGGCCTTCCCCATGGTCCGTAGACGGTGAAGAAGCGCAGTCCCGTCGTCGGCAGACCGTACAGATGGCTGTACGTATGCGCCATCAGCTCGTTCGCTTTCTTCGTTGCCGCATACAGGCTGACGGGATGATCGACGCTGTCATGCACGCTGAACGGCATCGTGACGTTGGCCCCGTAGACAGAGCTCGAGGATGCATAGAGCAGGTGCCGAATTTCGAAACGGCGGCATGCTTCCAGCACGTTGCCGAAGCCGGTCAGATTGGATTCGAGGTACGCGAACGGATTCGTAATGCTGTACCGGACGCCAGCCTGCGCCGCCAAATGGATCACCGAGGTGATTCCGTAGTTTTGAAATAAGCGGTTGAGCGTCTCGAATTCGGCTACGTCGCCTTCCACGCCTACGAAGCGATCGTTCCCGAGCAGCTTGCCGAAACGGTCGCGCTTCAGCTGCACGTCGTAATAATCGTTGAAATTGTCGAGCCCGACGACGTCGAAGCCGTCGCGCATCAAGCGTTCGCTCACATGATAGCCGACGAATCCGGCCGCCCCCGTTACGAGAATCGTCATAGCGCCTCCGCTCCCTTCGTCTTGTCCTTCGATACGTATACTTGTCCGTTGGTTTTCATTTTCGCGGGCGCTCCCGGAGCTTGGCCGACCTCCGTACCGGCGGCTGCGCTGGCGGCATAGTCCCGGAACGACTCCCAGAACGCACGGCGCTGCTGGTCCAGCTTTTCTTTCGTATACTTCTGCGCCGTATGGAAGTTCAGCTCGGCCTGTTCCTTCATCCAGGACGCGTTGCCGATCGCAAGCGACAAATGCTCGGCGAACAGTTTATCGTTGCCCGGCTTATGCAGCCAATCTGCGCCGATCAGCTCGGGAATGCCGCCGGCCGTGGAGCCGAGCACGGGACAAGCGCGGCTCATCGCCTCGATCGTCGCGCGCGGCAGCCCTTCTTGGAAGCTCGGCTGCACGTACAGATCCAGCTCATCCAGCCACTCGAACACCGCGCTTCCGCTCGTCAGCACGCCGCAAAACTTCACGATGCCGGTGATGCCGAGCTTCTCTGCCAGCGCAAGCCAGCGATCGACCGACCCGTCGCCGAGAATATGAAACTCGAATGGCGGCAGATCCTTCCGCTGAATGCGGGCGATCGCGCGCATCGCGGTATCGATGCCTTTGGTTTTGCCGTTCAGCGAACCGATCATGCCGATGCGGAACGGGCGAGCCGCATTCCATTCCGGGCTCGTTGCAATCCGTTCCAGGCGACGGGCGAGCACGTCCGCCGATACCGCCGGAATTTCCACATTCGAGCAGGAACCTTCTACGCCGCGTCCTGCCAGCGGATAGCGTTTCTGCAGAAACTTCTCCGTCACGTAAATCCCGTACGGCGCGCGTTTGACGAGCGAGCGCGTCTTCCAGAGCGAGAAAGGCGCATACAGCTTGCCCTGCGCGCTGCCGTAATTCCATAAGCCGTCCCATGCGCAAGCCACCATCTCGACGGCAAACGGTTTGCCGAGCGAGCGCGCGACCCGTATGGCCTCGGCCCCGATTTCGCTCGGCATCCGCGCGATGACGGCATCGGCTTTGGAGATGGCCTCGCGCAGGCTGTGTTCGACGATACCGCGTTTCGTCAGCTTGTTGACGGGATTGCTGAGCGATGGCAGCACGAGAAAATCGACGTTCGCGCCGCTCGACAGCGTCTTGCCGTGCATATCCGCATCCGCGGAAGTGCGCTGCCCTCTGCATGCGACGGTAATGGAATCGAAGACCGCCAAATACCGCTCCCACACGGCATAAGGAAGCTTGCCGCCGGAATAAAACTTACCGGTTTCATTGAAATAAAACGTATGGTCATGCGCCCAAACAACATGCATGTGTGATCCCTCCTGCTTCCTGGAATTCAACTCTTATCTATGTGCCTATCCGTGCTGCCTGGGATGATGCGGCTTAAGCTCGGGGCCGATGTGCTTCACCGGCCGCGCGGGCACGCCCGCGGCAACGGTATGCGCGGCGATGTTCTTATTCACGACCGCGCCCGCGGCAACGACGGATCGGCTGCCGATCGAAACGCCCGCCAATATCCGGCAGCCGCAGCCGATCCAGACGTCGCGGCTGATCCAGATCATGCCGGTGACGACGGCATTGTCCCGGATCGGCAGCCCGGCATCCTGCCAGGTGTGCTGGAACGAAACGATCGACGTCTGATGCGCGATCGATACGTCGTCCTCGATCAGGATTTCGCCGTAGGCGTCCACGTAGCATTGTTTATGGATGCTGACGTTGGAGCCGATCGACAACCGCTCCCAGTAGCGTATTTCCACGCCCCTGCCGACAAGCACGTTATCGCCGCAGCTGCGGGCCAGCCGCTTCAGAATCGCGTAGCGCGCGGCGATGCCCGGCAACTCGGGCAGCAGGTCCGTCAGATGCCACGCCCAGACGAGCAGCGGCTTCGGCACGACGCGCAGCATGGCGGCAACGCCGTTCAGCAGCGGTTTGGCGGAAACGAATAAATCACGGCCCCGCATGGAAAAGCCCCCTTTTACTCATAAAATGAAGCCCGGTGTTGATTGAGCGGTTTCCCTTCACGAGGAACAGGCTGACCGCTTCTATAACTTGGTTTTCCGCCCTGAAAAATCGGTTTTCGGCTCTGGAAATCCCGTTTCTCGCTGTGCTGCGCGTTCTTGCTCCCTTTACGGAACCATCTCGCCGCCCATACGAACGTGTAAGCCTGATAGACGTACAACAGCGGAAGAATGGGCAGTTTCTTGCGGACCATATTGTCGCCGACGGTCCCGACGCCGTATTCCAGATCCCGTCCCGTGACGGTAACGTACCCGACCAGCACGAGCGTGCAGGCATAGGTGAACAGCACGAGAATGGCGATGGTATAGAACGGCCTCGTTTCCTTGAAACGGAGAAAATTCAGCGCGCTGATCACGAGCCCCGCCGTCATGACGAGCGCTTCGAGCGACCTCAGTATCAGCTCGCTGTCCAAGTTGCCCGGATTTAGCGGATTGGGACTCAGGAACAGATACACGACCAGCAGGCTGGCATTGATAATGCCGAGCGGACCGATCTGCATGACGAGCAAGCCCATGGCCGCAACCATCACGATCGCTGCCGTCCAGTACTTCTGGCGGTAGACGAAGAAGAAGCCGAACGTATAAATGATGGCGTAATCGCGAAGCCCTGTCGCGTACAGCAGCAGCACGGTGAACAGCACATACCTCCGGCGTAGCAGCAGGCTTGCGCCGTATGCGCCGAGCAGCGCGCAAAGCACGTCTTTGGCGAACATCGACGACAATAACATGAAGGACGGACTGGCCAGCAGGCCGAAAATCACGAAAGCGTGGAACAGCTTGCGCTTGCCCTCCGGAAGCGCGAAGGCGAAACGGCTCTCGTTCATCCGGTAGACGCTGTTAACGAGCAGCAGCAGCAGCAAGCCGTTCAGCATGATGATCGGCAGCGAATCTTCGATGTTCAGCCATTTGAAGAACGGCATGTAGACCAAACCGAACATCGGATACGCCGAAATGTTCATCCACTGCGTCACGATATGGTTCCAGGCATACGGCATGAATTCCGACAAGGTCGCAAAGGTGCTGACCTGCTCGTAATAATGGAAGGAATCCGGACCGCTGACGGGATTCATCGTTACCGCATACACCAGCTTCCCGAGCAGCATGATCGCCAATCCGCCGAAGAGCGCGAAGGGCGTGTTCGGCCAGCGGAGCAGGAAGAAGAAGAACGGGATCAGCAGCGCGAAGAACGCGACCATGCCGAGCTTCTCGTCCATCCCGAAGAACAGCTTCCCGAGCAGCAGCAGCATGACGAGATACATCGCGGCCAGCACGGGATGATGCAGCGAAATCCGCGCAGCGCCCGGTTCCAGCGGCAGCGGTTCGCGCTTGCCCGGCACCGGCAGGAACGGCAGTTTGTCCCCTTCACCCGGCTGCTGCCGGAGCTGTCCCTTCCGCGCAGCCGCGAAGCCGTTACCCGCCATAAAGCTGCTCCAATCGCCGGACGCTCGCGGTCATGTTGTAGCCGAACCGGTCCAGCGCGGCCAGCCGCGACCGCCATTCCGGCGTCTTCGACGAAGCCAGGCGGCGGAAGCCGTCGACCCATTGCGACGGATCGTCGGTCAGCTTCAACTTCGCGAACAGGCCGAGCTTCAGGTCCGCTTCTTCCGGGATGCCTTCCGAAACGAGACACGGCAGGCCTGCCGCCTGTGCTTCGATCAGCACGATTCCGAGTCCCTCGTACAATGAAGGAAGGACGAAGCCGTCGACGGCGCCGAGCAATTCGGGCACGTCGCTGCGAAGGCCAAGGAAAGCAACCTGTTCCGACAAGCCGAGCTCCTTCACCTTGCGTTCGATCTCCTGCCGCTTCGGTCCGTCCCCCACCAGCAGCAGTCCGGCTCCCGGTTCCCGGGCGGCGAATTCGGCGAAGCGGTCGATCAGGAACGCATGGTTCTTCTGATCCGCGAACCGCCCGATATGGGCGAACAACGGCGCATTTCCCTGCGGCAGTCCCAGCTTCGCCCGCAGCTGCTGCCGGTCGGCAGGCAGCGCGGCGTACGGCTCGACGGAAATCGCGTTCGGGAACACCATGACGCGTCCGTTCTTCCAGCAATTCGCGCCGTAAAGCGATTCGCACGCGGCCTTGGAGCAGCCCAGCATATGCGTCGCATGACGGCGGATCAAGTGGCCCATATAAGCGTTGTATACGCGGCGCTTCAGGGACTTTGCAGCGGCGGCGCCGCCGGATTGGACGTTGTGGCTGTGACTGATCCGAACCGGGATGCGAAGCCCGTGCGCGATGGACAGCACATAGCCGCTGAATGCGAAGATATGGCTGTGCACGGCATCGTACGGCCCGTTGGCCCGGATGTTCTCCGCCAGCGTCCGCTTGAAGGCCGACAATCCGTTCTTCGGATGCGGCTGTCTGAGCAGACGGCCTCCGAGCGCCTCGATCTCATCGTCGTAGAACGCCTTCTCTTCGGTCTGGACGGCAAAGTGAAATTCGAACTTGTCCCGGTCGCATTGCCTGTAAACGTTCATGAGCAGCGTCTCGATGCCACCGGGATGCATTTTGCCGACGACGTGCAGCACCTTGATTTTATGACTCATGGCAGCATTCTCCCGATCTGTTCGTAAATTTCCTTCTTCTTGCGCTGCATCGTGTGGATGAACGCCTGATTCGGATCCGCCGTCAACTTCATGGCCGCGACCGCCTGCGCCGCCGGAATGCGGAAATCCACAAGCTTGTCGGCAAGTCCCAAGTCGGTGAAAATATCGCTCAGCTTCTTGTCCCACACGATCGCGTAGGTCGGCTTCAGCATCGCGGCCGACGGCAGGCAGGCATGCAGCCTTTGCGCGATGACGGCGTCGCATTCCGCGATCTGCCGGTAGAGCGCGTCCACGGTGGACGGATACGGGTAGAAGCTCACATGCGGCAGCCCTTCGCAGCGCGGCTTGACGTATTCCTCGACGAAGCCGTTGTCCGTCGCCGCGCCGTTCGTGAATACGCGGACTTCGCAGTCTTGCGCGAGCAGCGTCGCCGCTGCGTCCCGCCACCAATCCGCGCAGGTCTCGCGTTCCCAGCGATGTTCGGAAGCGCGCTTCAGCTCGTTCGGGTCCATGATGCCGAGGCCGACGATGCGGCGTTCGGCGGTTGCGGAAGCAACGACGCGGATGCCGCCAGGATTGCTCCGGTAAGCCGAAACCCGTCCGCCGGCATCAGCGTCAACCGCGTTGGCATCGAACAGCGCGGATGCCCGGCGTCCGGCAGATGCCGCGGCCGGGGAAGCGGCCGCGCTTGAGGAAGCTGCAGACCGCCTGCTTCCCTTCCCGCGACCGGATGCCCCGTACGCCGGCACGCTGCCGAATTCACGATCCGCAGCCGCGGCAGCTTCGCGCACGCCGCTCAGCGCAGCCTCGAACGTTTCCCGCGTGAATAACGCAGGATCGCTGAGCGCGAAGGTTTTGCCCGCGAGCGACGGGTCCTTGTCCAGCAGAAACTTCCGCGATTCCTCGTCCCGCAGCGTAATCGTCGTCGCGTACTTGCAGGCGCGGCGGAACCAGTGGCGGGCCGGCGAGCTCCAAGGCCCCCGCGCTCCGACGAGCACGATGTGCAGCGGTTTGCGCTGCCTGCGCGCTTCATCCGCTACCCGTTTGACCGCGAGCGGGAAGGTCAGGTACGTATCGATCAGCAGATGACCGCCGCCCAAGAACACCGCGTCGCTTTGGGCGACGAGCTCCTTGAGCGGTTCGCCCACGGTAGCGTCTTTCTTGCGGTGAATCCAATAAGCTTTCATCATCCGCAGACTGTCGGGCGTCGCCCGCTTCTTCAAGCCCGCATCGTTGATGCGCGGCAAGCTTGGCTGAGCCGCGCGTTCAGCTATGCCTTCCTCTACTTCGCCTTGCGTAATGTCAAAATGGATGACCTTGTGCGAGCCGTGCATGTGAATAATATGGGTAAGCGTCCTGGCGATCAGGCCATCACCCAAATTCGGCGATTTAGGCACGCCGGCGAGTAGAACAGTGGCCATGATAACGTCAGCTCCTCTTTATTTCTTTCGTTTGGATCCGAGAACCGGAAGCCAAACCGGCGTAATGATGCCGTATTTCCGTACGACGACGACGGCCATGATGCCGTTCCAGCAAACCGTCGAGCAGCAGGCGGCAAGCCCTGCGCCCGTCATGCCGATCCATGGAATAAGCGCCGCGCTCATCACGATATTCAATACCGTGGAGCCCGCGAGCACCCGGGTCAGCAAGTTATGCGAACCGGCCATCGTAGCGAGCGTGCCGTTCTGGCCGCAGTAGGCGCCGAACAGCTGTCCGAGCGACATGAGCAGCAGCGCGGGATACGCGTCCGTGAAGCCTGCTCCGAACAGCGACAGAATCGGCTTGCCGCCGATGGCGAACACCGCGCATACGACAACGGCGAACGTGAAGCCCGCCCGTCCCGAGGTCGTGCACACTTGCTGCAGCTGCTCGCGGTCGCCTTTCGCGTACGTCTCCGACAGCAGCGGCGCCGCCGTCATGTTGATCGCCGTCCGCGCGAAGGCGACGAGTGTCGCGAGGCGCACGGCGGCGGAGAAGTATCCGGACGCCGTCTCGCTGTCCATCGCGCCCATGAGCAGGACGTTCAGCTGCCCCAGAATGAGGTACATGCCCGCATTCACCATGAGCGACAGCGAGAGCCGCGTCCATTCCCGCGTCTCGTACTGCGGTTCGACGGTCTTCAGTTTCTGGCCGATCCGCCGCTTCAGCACGACCGCGCCGATGATATACGAGACGGCCAGCGCCGCCGCGAAGCAGATCATCGCCAGACCCGCGTCGGCTTTGCCGCCGACCAGCGGCACGGCGAGCGCCAGCAGGCCGATCGTCAAGACCGGACGGATGATTTTCTCCGGCATCTGCGCGTAGAGCACATCCTTCAGCGCCTGCAGGGCGCTCTGCCGCAGCGTCGCCAGCGTCAGCAGCGGAATGGTGACCATCCCCGCCGCGTAGCATACGATCTGCGACTCGGTCATGCCCCCGCTGCGGAACGCGACGACCGTCAAGCCGACGGCCATGACGATCAGCGACAGGACGAAACCGATTTGATTGGAGCGCTGGATCAATCCTTTGATCAAAGGCCAGTTGTCTTTGGCCTTATAGGAGGACACCAGCTTCACGATCGTCGTGTCGAAGCCGAGCTTCGCAGGGAAAATCATGAACGTCGTCACCGTCGTTACATAAGCGAAGGTGCCGTATCCCGCCGCGCCGAGCAGGCGGGCAAGAACGATTTGCATCAGCAGCGCAAGTCCCATGCCGCTGACATTGATAAGAAACGTAAGGCTGCCGCCCTTGGCGAGCGCCTTCGCCGCCGATGGAGCTGCGGAGGGCGCTGCCGCCAGCTGTTGCGCGTTTGCCATGTCGTGTACGACCACCCTTGCGATTGTTAGCACCGGCCGAAGCCGCGGAGCCGAAGCCCGCATCCTCGGCAAGCCTGTCTTAAGCAGCGTTGCTTTGCGCAATGTCGCTATGTGCCATGAAACTTTTTATTATGAACCGATTTATTATGCAGCTTTGAATTATGAAGCTTTGAATTATGGAGCTTTTATTATGAAGCTTCGTATCAAGTAGCTCCGCGTAATAAGACTTTGCTCGCCGTGGCGATGCGCTATGAAGCGTTGCTGTACGAAGGCACGAGATGCTTCAGCACCGCGCGGATTTCGGAAGGCTGGCGGCCGAGCACCTGCTCCAGCTTGCGGATCTCGAATTCGAGCTCCGAGCGGTTGATCAGCATCGGCTTCCCGATGAAGATCCGGTCATGCTTCGTGGACGACAGGCCTTCCTCGCTGGTAAGCAGCTCTTCGTACAGCTTCTCGCCTTCGCGAATGCCGCTGAATTGAATATCGATGTCGACATGCGGCTCGAAGCCCGACAGGCGGATCAAGTCTGCAGCCAGATCGTAGATTTTGACCGGCTTGCCCATGTCGAGGATGAAGATTTCGCCGCCTTGCGCAAACGCGCCGGCTTGGATGACGAGCTGGACGGCCTCCGGAATCGTCATGAAATACCGAACCATCTCGGGATGGGTTACCGTGACGGGCCCGCCCTTCAGGATTTGATCCTTGAAGCGCGGAATGACGCTGCCCCGGCTGCCGAGCACGTTGCCGAAACGGACGGCCACGTATTTGGTCGCGCTGTGCTTGTCCAAGCTTTGAATGTACATTTCCGCGATCCGCTTCGTCGTGCCCATGATGCTCGTCGGGTTGACGGCCTTGTCGGTGGAGATGAAGACGAAGCGTTCGGCGCCGAATTGGTCCGCGCATTCGGCGACGTTCTTCGTGCCGAACACGTTGTTCTTGATCGCCTCGGACGGATTCCGTTCCATCAGCGGCACATGCTTATGCGCCGCAGCGTGGAATACGACCTGCGGCAAATGCTTCGCGAATACATCCTCCATCCGCTTGCGGTCCTGCACGTCGGCGATGACCGTCTCGATCACGAGCCCGGGGAAGGTCGAGAGCAGCTCCATCTCGATGGAGTAGATGCTGTTCTCCCCGTGGCCGAGCAGCAGCAGCTTCTTCGGCGCGAACGGAGCAATCTGGCGGCAAAGCTCCGAACCGATGGAGCCGCCGGCACCGGTAACGAGCACCGTTTTGCCTTCCACGTAATTGGCGATATGCTCGAGGTCCGTGCGAATCGGATCCCGGCCGAGCAAGTCCTCTACCGATACGTCCCGAACGCGGGATGCGCTGCCTCGGCCTTGCATGATTTCGTTCAAATCCGGCACGATTTTCAGACGGGCCTTCGTCCCTTTGCATACATTGATGACCGCGGAAATTTGCGCTTTGGACGCGGACGGCATGGCGATAATGATTTCATCGATCGCTTCCCGTTCCGTGACTTTCGCAATGTCGGAGCGGCTGCCGAAGACAGGTAACCCGTATAGCGAGAGCCTGCGTTTATAGGGATCGTCGTCGATGAAGCCGACAGGTACCGTGCGCGCGATCTCGTTCTGCAGGAGCTCCTTCGCGATCAGCGAGCCGCAGCTGCCGGCGCCGATAATCAAGGCGCGTTTGCTGTCTTTGCGGCAGCGCGTGCCGAAACGATCGCAGAAGGCGCGCCACATCAGACGAGGACCGGCCATCAGGAAAATCATGGCGGTCAAGTGATGCAGCAGGAGCAAGTTCGGCAGCTTCCAGCCGTACAGGGCGTTGACGAGCAGGAACGGGACGATGCCCGTTACGGCGGCTGCGGTCAGAATCGCCATCAATTCGCCGACGCCGGCGTACTGCCAGATCCGGCGGTGCAGCTTGAAGCGGAACATGCACAGCATGCCGAGTCCGCCGGCGAGCAGCAGATACAGCAGCGGCATGGTGCTGCCGTATGTTTCCAGAGGATTACCCGTCTGCAGCAGGAAAGCGCATGTCAAGCTGAGCACGATGGCGGATAAATCAAGCGCGATCAATAAATGCGTCCGATAAGCGGAAATCATTTCTGTCACTACCTCCTCGATATTATTCGGCCGAAGCCTGCATGTAGGAATAATAGCCATTTAGCTCGCTGGCAGCCGTTTGATTCATGGCCACGCCGACGATTTTGGCCTGCACGAAATGAAGCGCGTCGCGCGCTTTCAGCGCATGCTGACGCTTCACGCTCTTCGCGTTGATGACGAGCAGAACGCCGTCGCAGCGGGAAGCCATGATCTGCGCATCGCTGACGGCGAGCACGGGCGGCGTATCGATCAGCACGAGATCGAACATTTGACGCAGCTCGTCGAGCAGCAGGTCCATTTTGCGCGAGGCCAGCAGCTCGGACGGATTCGGCGGAATCGAACCCGACGGCATGACGCTCAAGTTTCGGATATGCGTTTCTTTCACCGCTTCGCGGGCCGAAGCATTTCCCGCAAGCACATGGGTCAGGCCGCAGCGGTTGGAAAGCTGAAAGGTCTGATGAGCCGTCGGCTTGCGCAAATCCGCATCGATGAGCAGCACTGATTTGTCGGCTTGGGCGTATGCGGCGGCCAGGTTGTTGATCGTCGTCGTCTTCCCTTCCCGCGGACTTGCCGACGTGACCATGAGCAGCTGGAGCGAGCGGTCTACTCCGGCATACTGCAAATTCGTGCGAAGCGTGCGGTACGCTTCCGAGATCGGAGACAACGGATTCAAATCCGTAATGATCGGTCTCGTGTTCGAGACGCTGAATTGATTAGTTGGCTGCACGTGATTGTTCACCCGCTTTCGCTGTCGTTTTCGTCTTCTGCGCGCCGCGCAGATCCACTTGGCGAATGGACGGAATTTGCACGAGCGTCGGCAGGCCCAAATACCGTTCCACGTCGGCTTCCGATTTGATCCGATCATCGAAGTAATCCAAGAGCAGGACAAGTCCGATGCCGAACATGAAAGAGAGGACGAACATAATCGCCATATTCAGCTTCGGGTTCGGTTTGATCGGCGCAGGCTGCTTGTTCTCGTTCGCCATATGAAGCAGATACACGTTATCGACTTTCATGATGTTCGGGATTTGCGCTTGGAACACTTCCGAGATCGCATTAACGATGCGCGCCGCCGCTTTGTAATTCGTGCTTGGATAAGACAGCGTCACGACCTGCGTACCGTTAACCGACGTGAAATTAATGTTGCGCATCAGCTCGTCCGTCGTTACTTTGAATTCGGGATGCTGGGCGACGACCTTGTCCATGATGGCCGGCGTACGAATGATTTCCTTGTAGGTGTTGATGAGACTGATGTTCGTGTTGATGGCGTTCAGGTCCAGCTGGACCATGCCCGGCTTGTCGTTCGCCGAATTGACGATCAGCTTCGTGTAAGCCTGATAGACGGGCTGCAAATACTTGTAGCTGACGACGCCCGTAACGGTCGTGCTTAGAATGACGATGGCGATCAGCAGCCACACCCGCTTGCGAATGATGGACAAATAATGCCGCAAATCCAGATCGATGCTCAAGAGATGGATCCCTCCGTCCTAAATGTTGAATGTTCAAAATGGCGACCATTTGGCGAGCAGTCGGGTAACCGCGCTGCGGCGCTCCGTCAGCTTGCCGTGCTCCAATGGCGTATCCTGCCATACGGCGCGGGCATTGCGTTCGTAAGAGGCTGCGAAATCCCGCCCAAGCTTAGCCGTAACGATGTCGTGCGCGGCGCGAAGCTCATAGGGCCTCGTCGTTCCGTTGTGCGCGTCGGACGCGATCGTATGCACCAGATTCCTTCTGCAAAGCTCGAGCGCGGCGGCTTTGATTGCCTTGCCGAATCGTCCGGTCAAGGAATGCGACGTCAATTGCGCCGCGGCTCCGAAGCCAGCCAGCCGTACAAGCTGATCGGGATCGGCGGCAATCTGCGCATTCCGTTCCGGATGGGCGATAATCGGCGTCCATCCCGCGATGCGAAGCTCATGAAGCGTATCTTCAATCCGCAGCGGGATTCGCGCGGAAGGCAGCTCCAGCAGCACGTAAGAAGAATTGCCCAACGGCAGCAATCTTCCGGCTTCAAGATCCGCAACCATTTCGTCGTAGACGCGAATTTCTTGACCGGCTTGAACGAGAAGCGGAATTCTCCGCCTGCGCAGCTCGTCGCTTAGATGCTCCGCTGCTTGCCGGACTTGGCCGGCATCCGTCTCGTACACGCCGCGACGATAATGGGGCGTTGCAATAATGGCGGTTACGCCCTCGCTTGCGGCGCATCGTGCTAGATTCACGGCTTCCTCCAGGTGATCCGGGCCGTCATCGAGCCCAGGCAGCAAATGACAATGCATGTCGATCATGGATCTCTCCTATGGGAAACGTTGTCGTTTTGAAGCTCGATTAGATTATGTCACAATGCCGGAAGGGTGATCAGGGAAGAAGGTTATATTTTCGATTAGGTGTCCTTTCGTGGTTTTCAAAGGGCTTGCATGCTGTATTTCCTACATTTTTTCACAAAATCGCCATATTTACTTCCATATATCACCATTTATTTCGTGTTTTCCGTGAAAAACTATGCCAAAACCGACATCTAACTAAAAGTAAGTAATCTGTCAAAAGTATTACACTTTACTTACATTTTACAATTCCGCCGCCCTTACTCCCGTGCGGGATGACCGGAATTCCACGCTCGGCGGAGTCCCGATACAACGAGGCGCAAAAGTTGCGCATCCGCAACTGAAACAAGGTCTCCGGTACGAAAATGCATTTTCATAGGTACAGCGATGCATCGCGACGGCCTGTCGGCAGCAAGCGATCGATTGCCCGTTTTCAGGCGCTCTTCGGTACTCCCGGCCTACGATCCGGGTGAAATTAACGTCTTGGTCCCCTTTCGCGCATGCTAAAAAGCCTTTCTTCCTGCTGTAGATACAGTAGGAAGAAAGGCTTCTTTAGGATATTTTAAACGAATCTTTATGATTCCTTAGTCAGTAGCGCTTCCAATTTCTCATCGCTCCATGTTTCAAGGGCGAGCAGCCCACCGTAAGGATCACCCGCGATCCTCAAAACCCGGGCAAAAGCCGGTTCTGTCTTCATGCCCTCGTTCTTCAGCCGCACAACCCGAACCCTGAACGCTTCGCCAAACAGGGCCAACAGCCTCGATTCGATGACCATATGACGGAATCCGTTCTGTTGCCGCACCGGAAGACGCTCTCCGAAGAGCTCGATCGGCCAGTTTTCCACCATGAAATTGACCGTGATGCGTTCACTTCTGTCCCCTGCAGCTTCCGACCGCTTGCATACGAATCCGGCTTCCCGATGGAACAGCGTCCTCGCGTCCGCTTCAAACCGATCGAAGTCCGCGACGCAGCAAATAATGTCCAAATCGCTCGAAGCCGTTTGAATGCCGATTGGCACGGTGCCGACAAGCACAGGATCGTATATCGCCAGCTTCTCCATGATCCGATGCTTCGTCAGCAATGCGAACACTTCAGTCTGCACGACATGGCCGGATTGCAGATATGCCAGGTTCGTCCAATCTATTCCTTCATTAAAAGAACGCATACAGTCCGCCTTCGAAATAATTGTATTCCTGCTCGCTGATCCGTCTCAGACCGAAAGCTTCATAGAACAGCTCGATATCCGCAGCTTGTTCGAACGCATTCGTCTTCGGTCTGATGGCCAGCGCGATATCGTATCTCGGATCGCCGACAGCAGCGCCGCCCCAGTCGATTGCGCCGACTACGGCATCTTGGCAAACAAGCACGTTATCGATCGTGAAATCGCCATGAATAAGCGTGTTCGTCACCGGCGCGGGGCGAGCCCATCTCAATTCCTCCAGCAAATCAGCCGTTCCATCCACCTCGTAATGCGCCAGGTCAAAGGCCGACTGCCGCAGCATCTCGCCCAGCCAATCGTCTTGGCCCGCCAGCTCGGCCGGAGGTGCCGCCACGTGGATCGCTCGCAGGAAGGCGCCATAACTATGGATCGCCCGCTCCCGCTTCGCCGCGCTCTTCTCCCATGCAAGAAACTCGCGCAGCCGAATCCCTTCTATATAAGAGGTAACGAGCCAGCTTGCGCCAGATTCGTCTTCATCGCAGAAGGAAAGAACGCGGGGAACCGGCAAGCCGGATGATTGCAGCAGCAGCAGATTCCGATGTTCCTTCCTCAGCCAATCGCGATAAGGCGGGCGGTCGCATCGCTTCACGATAAATTCGCCTTCCTTGGCAATGACATGCCCCACCGTCGAGGTGTGACCCTGCTTTGGCTGCCGAACGTCATTGACGGGGCCAATCAGATCCAGAATCGCTAACGGTATGTCGGCTGCCTTCATCATCTCCATCTTCTCGCCCGCCTTTTCATAGCGTCTCATCTGAACTTCTCCGGCATCAACCGATACGGACACGGACCATTCCGATGACGTCGAATCGCGCTAAGATACTTGTTTCCGGTCCTCGCCGCGGTTCCGCTTCTTGCCCGTAATGCCTGGCAGCTGCGTCGCCAGGAACAGAATGAACAGAAGCAGGATCAGTCCAATTCCGATGACGGAGCCGTTGACGGAAACGTCCATTTGGGCAAGGGTCAGATAGATCAACAATCCGGACACCGTCAAAATGTTCTCGCTGAAATTTTGAACGGCGATCGTTTTGCCCGAACCGATCGTCGACTTCCCTTCCTCCTGCAGCATCGTGTTGAGCGGGATGACGAAGATGCCGCCGAAGAGTCCGATCATGAACAGCAAAATAATGGTCAACCAGAGCACGTACGTCATCGTAGCCAGCATGACGGACGCGACCATGAACAAACCGTAGAAGAATGCCCGGTGCAGCTTGCCTGCCGGTACCAGCTTCGGCGTCAGGAAGGCGCTCACGACGACTCCGATCGCGGTAATGCCGATCATCATCGACTGTTGGTCCGTGTCCGTGATGCCAAGGTTGAGCGGCAGCCAAGCGATCAGCGCAATACGCAGTACCGCCGCCGTCAGCCAGAATGAACCGGTGCCGATGAGCGAGAACCTTGCGCGCGGGTTCCTGAACATCGTGCCGAAATCGCGCAGAAACTGCATCGCTTCTTTCCCGTAACGCAGCTCGGCATTGCCTGACCGCGCCGGGATAACAAGCGTCATCAATAACGACAGCAGATAGACGACAAGGCAGGTGAGGATTGCCGGCATGTCGGAATTTTGAGCGAGGAAACCTCCGGCGACCGTGCCGAGCAAGATCGCCAATATGGTCGATCCCTCCACTTTCGCGTTGGCCCGCAGCAGTTCATCCTCCGTGCTCGTAAGCTCGGTCAGAATGCCGTATTTACCTGGCGAATAAACGACTGCGCCGATGCCGACGAACACATAGCAGAGCGCCGGAGGCAGTCCGAACAGCAGCATGGCGATGCCGACTGCTTTAAGCGCGTTGCCGAGCAGCAATACGTTCGACTTTGCTTTCTTGTCGGCGAAAGCGCCAACGATCGGAGCGAGTACGACGTACGCGGCCAGAAAAGCGATTTGGATGTAATTCACCGCGATATCCGGGTTGTCCACGCCTTGGCGTTTCACCATGCCCACGATCAAGAAAAAATTCAAATTATCCGCGAATGCGCTCAGGAATTGCGTAAGCACGACCGTATTCAGCGGCGACAGCATGCGTTTCATCGTTAATCTCCTTCCCTATGTACAGCCTTCAGCCGAAAATAATGACTATCCCATCATACCTCAAGCGCACAGCCGCTTAAAGCGTAATCCTCGCATAGGACGCAAAAAAAGAACGGCGCATGACTCATGGGTCCCTGCCGCCGTTCTTGCGTTTATTCTTTATTCTTGCCTGCGGATCTATATCTTACCTGCGGACGTCCCCGGCTCCGTCATCGTCGCCTCGATACCCTCCCGAATCCGACTCGCGTCTTCGGCTTCGAAGATTTACGCGGCGTCAGCCAGCTGCCCGACTTCTTGCTGCTGCCGGGTTCCTTGGTGATCTTTCCTTTAGACGGATTGCTCGTCACGCCGCCCGAACCGGATTTGGTCGATGAATCGGCGTTCTTCGACCGTTTGAAAATCGATCCGGTACGCGTCACCGTCATCGGCGGAACGGCTTTCTTCTCCTGGGCCGATGGCGCATGATAGCTGCCGCCCGTCGGCTTGTACGTTCCGCGGTCGTCATAGCCCCGGTATGTCCCATGGCCATAGCGGCCGTTATCGAACAAATTGCTCAAGAAACTGGCCAGCAAATAACCTTGCAGGAAGCTCGAACTGTAGTTGTTGCGAACGTATTCCTGCGAATCGACTTCGATCAGCGTATCTTCCGGTTTGGCCGTATCCTGCTGCAAATGAATGATGCGGTCGGAGTAGACGAGGAACATGCGATCCTTCGCTTCGGCCGATTCCTGCTGCGGCTTCTCCTTGTCCGCGAGCGCCTTCGCAACGTCCGGCACGCTCACGCCCGCCGCGCGGTACACATAAGAAGTGCTCGATCCGCTGCCGTTTACCGATTCGAGCGGATATTGCTCCTCGAACTTCTGATTGACGCCGCATGCCGCCAGAAGCGGGAAGATAAGCGTGAAGACAAGCAGTAACTTAAGTAAATAAGACCCTTTGCTTCGCATCCTTGTCCTCCTCACCTTAAGTTCCGCGGAGAACGCGGACATCGGCAGGAAGCACGTCTTCTCCTTCGTACAGCATGAAGCGCCCGTCCTGCCATTCTATCCGGAGCAGCTTCTGGTCATCCGATTGGTACTGCCATACATATTGCTCGCCGCCTTGCACGAACGGCGTTTTCCCGGACGCGAGGACGAATCCGGAATACTGCTCCTCAAGATGGTACGTGCGATCGTCGAGCTCAAGCACCGTCGGCACTTCCTCCACGGAATCCAAGCGGCCGTCGATCGGTTCATACAGCGCATATACCGTGCGTTCGCGTTCTTCGATCGTCAGATAGCGAATGGCGGAGCCGTCCTGCAGCGTAAGCACGACAAGATTGCGCTGGCGGTTCTGCAGTCTGCCGACGACCTGATAGGTCACCAATGAAACTTCGCATACGTCGCCGGGGCCGATCGTCAGCATGCTTTTCTCCACGATGGGAGGCTCGGGCTTCGCGATAATGTTTTTGATGCGTGAGAAAATTCCCATGGCGATTACTCCTTATGCTTATATAGTTACCTTGAAACCGTTCGTCCATGACGGATTACAGACAAGCTCCGATGATCATCGCTCCCGCCAGATGCAGCGAACCCGTAAACAGCGCCGGCGCGATCTGGTTCTGCTTCGTGCCCTCGGTCAGATCCAAGCCCGCGCTTGCCCGCAGCACGAATTCGACGAGACTTTCGATCAGCAGCAAAATAACGAATGAAATCGCCGATACCGCCAGCGCTTCCCAGAGATCATCCGATGTCGCGATCGAACGCGACAGGATGTAGGCTTGCGCGAGCAGTTTCATGATGAAGCGGGTCGTCACCGCCACATTGCCTTTCTTGATTTCTTCCAAATCTTTATACCGGGTAAAGAGCGAATCGATGACCATCAGCACGATCAGCAGCACCGCGCCTGCTCCGGTCCAAACAAGAATGCCCAGCATCTCATCCAGATTCATTCGTAATAAGCCTCCATCGTCAAATTTGCCGCAACCGGGCCATGGCAAAGAAAAAACGTCCTTGGGCGGATGGAGGCGGCGCATTCGCTTGCGATCCATGCCGGCAGACGTTCTTTCCCTTCACTAGCAGCTGAGGATATTTATAAGTCGTTTGCTACGAGCTTATTCTTTTTTCTCGTATTGTTTCATCAGCGCAGCCAATTCGTCGTCGACGGCTTTATTCGTGCCGAGCGATTCGAATTCGTCGTCCAGCGATTTGCCTTTGCTGTTCATTTCATTGCTTGCTTCGGCCTGCGCCTCGGCTTGCAGCATTTTCTCTTCCATGCGTTTCAACCCGGACATCGCCGTGTCGGAGCTGAAGCCCGTCATCGCTTTGTTGATCTCCGCTTGTGCTTTGGCCGCTTTGTAACGCGCTACGAGCGTTTCGCGTTTGTTTTTCATTTCCGTCAGCTGGTTGCGCATTTCAGTGAGCTTCGCACGAAGATTATCGGCGGACGCCTTATTGGTGTCGTAGCTCGTTTTGTACTCGTCGCGCTTCTGCTCAGCGGCTTTCTTCTCTTCCAGCGCGCGTCTCGCAAGATCCATGTTTTGCAAGGAAGCCGCCGTGTGCGCTTGTTCGTTACGCTTCTGAACCAGTGCGTCCTGCTCTTCGTACAGCTGCTTGAACCGTTTCTCGATGGCGATTTGAGCGGCTACCGCTTTCTCGGCGTCTTCCAAATCTTCTGTCATGTCGCGGATATATTGGTCCGTCAGTTTGATCGGATCTTCGGCTTTCTCGATCAGGGAATATACGTTCGATAATGTGAGGTCGCGCAATCGTTTAAATACGGACATGGTTTGTTTCCTCCTCGATATTGTGCTGTTCGTCAGCGTTCATGCTACCTAATACGGCGCAAGAACGAATTGCGTTTCAAAAAATAATGAGCTTTTTTTCAATTCGACCCTTGCTGTGAATTCCGCGAGCGTTCATGCCCCGGACCTATTAACCTTAATCTACCATAAAGAGCGGAAGCAAGAAAAGAGCTTTCCGTCAGGCATGAATTGCTGCCCGTACACCGCTGATCCGCGATCGCCTTGAAAGTCCATAACAGGTATAGAATCTTCTTTCCGCCTCCCATATATACGAAATATAAGAAATCGCAGCGGTTTCTGGCACGATCCGAACGGCGAGAAAACAGAAGCCGCCGCATGTATGCATTTCATTCGGGATGGGGTAATAAGCTGGTAATGCGACTTGGTCAAGACCCCATATTCCGCTTACGGGAGGCTGATCCCTTTGGTATCGGATACACGGATTGAAACCCACCTCGAGCTCCTACGTTCGGACGGTTGCTGCGTGCACGGCATCGCCGAGACGAAATACGGAGATACAGTCATTCTTTATTCGCCTGTCGGACGCTTCGATATTCATGCCCGTATTCTGTATGCCGGAGGGATAGCGACGAAACGGTATGTGAACGACTTATCCCTTCATGTAACGCCAATCGAGGGTTTGCCTATCAAAGCCTGGTACCTCCAATACGTCCGGATCCTCGGCGACAAAATCAACCGCGGCTTTGGCTCCATCATGCTCCGCCAGCTTCTGCTGCTTGCCGAACGCGAAGGCATCGCCTATATCGACGGCCGCATACAGCATGCCGAACACAAGGAACACGCGGAGCGATTGCGCCATTTCTATGGTAAATTCGGTTTCTCCATTGACGAAAACGGCCAATTGCGCTGGCAAAACGAGAAACTGGCCGCCTCGAGCGCCTTGGTCACATCCCCGCCTGCGAAGTGGTCGTTTCGCAAGCTATTACGTAAGTCAATGTAATTCTAATGATCCTATTTATCAAAATTTTAAAAAGGACTTGCATCTTTTTTGAAGGTTATGATAAGATACTTTTTGTGTTCAGAACGCACAATTGCCGGTGTAGCTCAGTTGGTAGAGCAACTGACTTGTAATCAGTAGGTCGGGGGTTCGAATCCTCTCGCCGGCACCATCTTCATCTCGGGACGTAGCTCAGCTTGGTAGAGCACCTGGTTTGGGACCAGGGGGTCGCATGTTCAAATCGTGTCGTCCCGACCATTCTCAATTATTATCCGATGAATCGGAATTATCAAGAAGCCTCGAGCGCTGCTCGGGCTTTTTTTTGTTGTCTTGTGAAGGATCGATCGTCATTTACCTAGGCGGTATAACGGCGGTTCGGTTGGCGATTCGGCGGGCGCGATAGCGGACATTCCATCATTGACGGTCATTTTTGAGTCGTGGTATAGTCGGAATGCAATCCATATGTAACCGGTACCACATCATATACACAAAGGATGATTCTCATGACGCGCAAACCGCGCATCGCCGTAGTCGGCAGCTTGAACATGGATCTTGTCATTACCATGCAGCGCATGCCGCGAATGGGCGAATCGATGCAAGGAGACGACATTCATTACATATCCGGGGGAAAAGGCGCCAATCAGGCGGTAGGCTGCGCCAAGCTCGGCGCGGACGTCAGCATGATCGGCGCTGTCGGGGACGATGGCTTCGGCGCGCAAATTCTTGATCGGATGAACGGATTCGGCGTCGGCACAGAGACGATAGCCGTTCTGGCTGACGTCCCTACCGGCACAGCTACCATCCTCCACACGGAGGGCGACAATTGCATCGTTGTCGTGCCCGGCGCGAACGGGAAATGCACGCCGGATCAAATCCAGGCGCTCACTTCCATCATCTCCGGAGCCGATGCGCTGATCGTCCAGCTCGAAATTCCGCTGCCGGCCGTGGAAACAGCGCTTCGCATCGCCCGCGAAGCCGGCGTGCGTACCATCGTCAACCCTGCTCCCGCCGCGGCGCTGACGGACGAACAGATCGGACTTGGCGACTATTTCACGCCGAACGAAACGGAATTCGAATTTTTCTGCGGCGCCTCTGCCGAAACCGAAGAAGCGCTATTCCAGCAAATGCACGAATGGAAGAAGCGCTTCCCGCAGCAGACGCTGATCGTTACGCGGGGCAAGCACGGCATCTCCTGCCTCGCCGGCGACCAAATCGTTACCGTTCCCGCTCCGATCGTCAGCGTTGTCGACACGACGGGCGCGGGCGATTCATTCAACGCCGCGCTCTGCTTCGGACTCGCCTCGGGCTGGGACCTGGAACGGACGCTGCCGCTTGCCGTGAAGGCCGCATCGCATTCCGTCACCGTCTTCGGCGCGCAGGACGGCATGCCGTCGATGACCGATTTGGAGCAAGCTTAACGGCTGCTCGAGCGCCGTACGAGCAGTGACGTGTTCAGCTCGATCGTCTCGCGTTTCACGTCTTCACCGCCAATCAGGCGATGCAGCTGCTGCATCGCCTGTTCGCCCATCTCGTAGATCGGCTGCACCATGGTGGACAGCTCCGGCACGACCATCGGCACGCGAATGCCGTCAAAACCGATGACCCGCATATCATCAGGCACCCGGCTGCCGCGTTCATGAAGCAGCTTTAGCGCCCCGATGGCCATCGCGTCGTTGCCGGCGAAGATGCCGTCGATGCCCGGCTCCCGGTCAAGCAGCCGTTTAGCGGCATCATAGCCGCCCTCCGCCTGAAAATCCCCCTGCTCGATCAGCGAAGACGAAAACCAAGGCAGGGCCGCGCATTCATCCGCGTATCCCTGCCTTCTGTCGCGAGCCGCCGTTACGTCGGCCGGACCGCTGAGATGTCCGATTTTGCTGCAGCCTTGCTTCAGCAAATGGCGGACGGCTTCCCGCGCCCCTTCCCGGTTTCTTGCAATCAACGACAGAATCGGCTGACCGGGAAAGCCGTTGTCGACAACGACGACCGGAATTCCCCGATCCTGCAAGGCGATGATTTGCTTCGGCGTCGCGGTGTACGAGGACAGGATCAGTCCGTCGACCCGCTTATGAACCAGCAAGTCGAACAATTTCCGTTCCTTCTCCGCGTCATTATTGGAATTGCAAAGGATGACCGTATAGCCGTACGCGCTAGCGCAGGTTTCAATCGCCAGCGCAAGCTCCGGGAAGAACGGATTCAGCAAATCCGGTACCATGAGCGCGATCATGGACGATTGTTTGCCGGCTAGGCTGCGCGCGGTCTCGCTCGGCTTATAGCTGAGCGCCTCCATCGCAGCGGTCACCTTTGCTTCTGTTGCGGCGCCCACATAACCGCTTCGGTTCAGCACGCGCGACACCGTCGCGACGGACACGCCCGCCAGTTTACTAACATCTCGTATTGTCGCCATATATTAAAATCTTCCTCAGTCTAGTCGTAGTTTCACATGAATATAGCACTGAGGTTTGTAGACTGTCAACGCAGCGGCGCGGGCGGCGAACCACACCTGCTGGCGCCAAATAAAGAAGCGCCGAAGCAGCCCCATGGCTGATCCGGCGCTTCTTCGGCGCTGCGAGATTAGAACGTGCTTGCCGGCGTCGTGTCCGAGCACCAGCGCGTATTGAATAGTTCATGAAGCAGCACATCGTGCGCTTCCTTCGTACCGATGCTCCGCAGCGCTTCGAGCGAATGGCCGCGCACATAGCGGTTCTCGTCCTGCAAAGTAGCAGCCAGCGCTGGCACGGCGTCGGCAGCGGCAGCACCGATGCGAACGAGGGCCAAACCGGCCATGAAGCGCACCTGCGTATCTTCATCCGAGAGTGCTTGAATGAGCGCCGGCACGGCGGTTTGCGGAGCAACGCTCATAATGCCGAGCGCATCGACGACCGTGCGGCGAATGATAACCGACGAATGATTCATGAGCGCCGCTACTTGCGGCACGGAACTTTCGGCCAGGCCGCGCAGCTCGGAGAGGGCGAACACGGCATGATTGACGGCCGTTTCGTTCTCGCTTCCCAGCACTTCCGTCAAGCCTTCGACGGCATTCAAACCCGCGGTCGACAAGCCGTACGACGCGATGCGCGAAACCTTCTTCGATTCGCCCTGCAGCGCTTCGAGCAATGCCGCGATACCTGCCGGGCCGCTGGCTGCCAAATCGTACGAAGCGGCGAGCGCTTCGGGCTCGGCGGCCTCCGTCAATTGAGCCGCGAGTTCGGCTACTTCTTCAGCCGGCAACGTGTTCGCGCGGGAAGCTACGCGGCCGGACAGCCAGTTCCATACGTCCTCGGCGATCGGCTGATATTCGGAGCGGCCGCCTACAGCCGTGATATCTCCCAGCTCCGGCTGCTCGTTGTTCCATGTCGGTGCCGTCGGCGCTTGCGTCCGCATGAATTCGAATTTGAGCATGAAGCGCGGATTGCCGAGCAAATTCGGCGTCGAGCGATGCCAAATATCGTAATGGATAAGCGCAAACGTTCCCGCTTCGCCTTTCGCCGTCGCTTCCTCTTCCATCTCGTCTGATGCGAAATTCCGTTGATCCTCGTATTGCGTTCCAGGCAGTACGCCCGTTGGTCCCAGCTCAGTCGGGGTATCCTGCGGGAAGTACATAATCATTGCCCACCACGGATGGTGGTTGCGCAGCCGGTTATAGCCCCAATAGCTGTCTTTGTGCCAGCCGCCCGGCTTCGGAATGGAGTTATAGTGACCGTGGCGGTGCGTATGGAGCAGGTACTCCGGTCCAAGCACGCTGGTCAGCGCGCCCGTAATGACCGGGTGCTCGAACACGCGCTGCAAATCGCGGATGCGCGGGAGAATGTTGTTCCCCGGATTGCCCTCTTTGTCGTAAATCTCGTTCAGCTGCGTCACGAGCCGCTCATGAAACTCGCTTGGAAAATCCGTTTTCAAAATAAGAAACCCGTTCGCAATAAAGGATTTCATCTGATCGTCGTTAAGCAGAAGCGGTTGCTGCGTCATCGCTTATCTTCCTCCTCAAGTTCGTCTTCTCCCCCTCATTATAGGGGCGGCGATGGCGCTTTCAAATGGATAGGGCTAAGAATGAAGGTGCCAAAGTTAAGGTATCCGTTCCCCCCGCGACGAAAATCGACTATGATAGAGCCATAGAAACGGCATGTCGCAGATAATGCGATATGACCGTCCAACCTACTATTTCGACCGGTCCGGGTTAGGAGATTCCGCATGAATATGAAACGCGAGCACAGTGCCTTAACCGACCTGCTGCATTCGCTCCAAATCGACGTCCTGTCCGCCTTTAAGACGCAGGTGACGCATGATTGGCATGATTTTGATTTCGTGCCGGAATACAATAAGTTCTATTACATCGTAGAAGGCGAAGGCTGGCTGAAATCCGGAACGACGGAGCTGACGCCCGCCGCCGGCGATCTCTGCATGCTGCCCGCTCACGTCGTACAGTCCTATTCCGTGCAGAAGGGCTGCCCGCCCTACTTGAAATATTGGTGCCACTTCACGGCTTCGATCGGCCCTTTCGATCTGTTTCAATGGATCGGCGTGCCCTTGTCCATTTCAATCGCGGACCGCGAGGAAATGACGGCGCTCTTCAAGCTGCTCGTCAGCCTGCGCACCAATTCCTCCATCATCGCCAGGCTGCGCGAGAAATCCGTGATGCTGGAGATCGTTTCGCGCTATCTGGAGCATGTGCCGATCACGATTCTTCAACATCGCTCGGAAGATCTGAAGCGGATCCAATTCATCCAAGCCTATATCGACAGCCATATGGATAGCAGCTTGAAAGTCGAGGATATGGCGCGGGCGGCGCATCTGCATCCGAATTATTTCATTGCGTACTTCAAAAAGCATTTCGGCGTCTCGCCGCTCAAGTACATGAACCGCCGGCGCGCGGACAAGGCGAAAATCCTGCTCTCGACGACCGCGCTCAGCATCAAAGACATCGCGGATCAGACGGGTTTTAAGGAAACGAACCATTTCGCCAAGTTCTTCCGCAAAGAGACGGGACAGAGTCCGACGGAATACCGGCTGTTAAACGGCGGCGGTTGAGTTTCCGCAGCTGCCTGCCTCTCCGCCACCTGCCCTACACACTATCGACATGACAAAGGCTATCTCCGAAGAAGCAGCCAAGCTGCCGGAGATAGCCTTTTTTCCAATAGAAACGACTATAAATTGCGCACCTGTCCCGTCAGCACCTCCGGCGTCAGCCAGCGGCGCATGAACAGCAGCACGAGCAATGAAGGCAGCGCGATCAAAGCGCCGAACTGCAGCATGGCTGCAGGACCGTAAGCGAGAGCTTTGCCGTCACCGGCCGTTTGCTGCGCCGCCATGAGGAAGCTCGAGATCGGCGGCATGAGGTCGGGTTTGCTCATGTAAATCAACGGCAGGTACATGCTGTTCCATAACATGGTGAACTGCATGGCTCCTAGTGCGAGCAGCGGTTTCCAAACCGCCGGCACATAAACGCGGAAGAACATGTAGGTCTCGCCGCGCCGCTCGTATCGCGGCCGAAGCGCAGCATATCGGGCATTGTATATGCTCTTGAGAATGAAGACCGGCAATATCGAGAAGAAACCGGAGACGAACAGCGCGAACACCGTATTGGTCAACCTAAACTGATGCAGCTCGTAATACGCCATGAAAGAGATGCTTCCAACGGACATGACCGCCAGCAAAAACCATTTGTACAACGATCGGCCCGGTAAATCCTTCACGGTCAGCGGGAAGGACAGCGTGAGCGTCATGAGCATGAATACGGCAGATGCAGCCAGATATACGACAAGGTAAAGCACGAACCGGGAGCCGGAGACGAGCGACGACAACCCAGGCCCTTCATGCCGGATCGTAAACGGATAAACGAACAGCAGGTATAGCATCGCGACAACAGCGAGGGCATACAACAAGCTGACAACCGTTCCCACGGCGCTCTTCCCGCTGCCGGAGGCTTGAATCGCAGCTGCGCTTCCGTTATGCGAGGTGAACAAGTGCCGGGCGAAGCAGGCGCGAAGGATATAGTAAGCCAGCAACGTACAGCCGAATTGCACGATAAACTGAAATACCGCCACCGGGTTGCTGGCTTTAATATCCATGAGCATAAACGCGGAACGAAATTGCATATTTTCCAGCGTATCGCCGGTTTGATAGACTATGGGATTAATAAGCTGATACATGAGCTCGAACTGGTTGGACAACAAGGTTGAAAGCTGCATCAGCATGAATGCCGAAACGGCCAACATGGCCGGCACAACATTCCGGCGAAAGAAAGAAACGTGATGCCGCCTAGGATCGCTGGCTCCTGCCGCATGTTTGGCGCCAATGGCCCCAATTGCAATCAGGACGGGAATACCGATGGTTTTCATGCATTCGATGCAGACATACAGGCCTCTGAACAGATTCGAATGCGCCAACGGAACGGAGTGAATGCCGATCGGCGATGTTCGGCTGGAAACAACGATCACGACCATATTGGCGAAGATGACGGCCGGTATAAAATAGGGGATCAGGAACAGCGTTGCAAGCGCGCTTCTCAGTTTGCCGCCGGCAACCATGCTTAAGGACAACGCAAGAACAAGCGCTGCAATACCGCAAAACCCCGTATATATCAGCTTCATGATCAGCGTGTTGGCGAGAACTTGATGAAATTCCGGCGCCGTGAACATTTGCCTGTAATTGCTCCAGCCAACCCAATGGCTGTGCGCGATGCCTCGGAGCACTTTGAAGTCTTGAAAGGAAGTCACCACGGTCATCATGAACGGAACTGCCTTGAACAGGATTAGAAGCAGCAATGCAGGCAGGACGATGACATAATGAAACCGGTACTTCCAAACCCGGCCGAAGAAACTATCCTTCCTCGATGCCGGCCATTCTTCTTGCGTTATCGGCGATTGTCCGCGTTCGTCTTGCTGCATCGGCGTAATTTCCCGATCGTCCATGGCCCGGCCTCCTCATCGACCCCGATTATTCGTTCCCATAAAATCCCTTTCCATTCTAATTCAGCCATCCGAAATCCGGCAAGCGATTATTTGGTCCTCGCCTCGGAACGTTATGTAATAAAAACGCCCCTCGGTTATCCCGAGAGGCGTTCGTTCACTGCCTATTTACCTGCTGACGATATTACTTGCGGATGTTATAACCGATAAACGTTTTCGTATCCAGATCGAACACGACCGTCAATGGCCCGAGCAGTTCGTCTTGATCCGTCGTGTAAGTAACGGTGACTAGCTTGCCGCCGTTATCCTTCGTCGCCTGCAGCAGCTTCTTCGCTTCGTCGGTCGTCGCCATGACGCCGGAATCCGCAGCGTTCACGAGTTCAACGACGGCTTCGTCCTGCTTCGTCTTCAAGTGCTGCGCTTGGCCTTCCGGCAGCTTGCTCCAAGCCAGCGTCCGGAATTCGCTTTGGGCCGCCGGAGACAGCGAATCCGAAATGGCGTTCCCAGGCACGATTAGGTAGAAGAGCGGGCTGATCGGCGGAATGCTCTTCGTCATCATCGGTCCATAGTAGGCGCGAACCTTCATGCCGGCTTTCAAGCTTTCCCACTCGACCGGCTGCCCTTCCCCGTCGATTACGCTCGTTTCTTTACCTGCGTTGAGCACGACCGAAGACAGCGAATCGCCGTCCTTCGCTTCTCCGAGCACGACCTGCCAGCCGTCATTCGTATGTTCGACCTTCTGGATCACGTCTTCTTTCATCAAATGTTCAACGCCGAGCGTAACTTTAGCCGCATGCGATTGTCCCGGATAGCTGAGCGCCATGACCGGTCCGTATTCCGCGATGATATCCGTACCGGCTTTGATGGCGGTCATATCAACGACTTTGCCGTTTGCGTCCGTCAGCTTCGTATCCTTGTCTACCGTCAGGATGACCCATCTGTTCGTCCCTCTGCCGACTACATCCAGCTGGTAGCCGCCGCTCGGAAGCTGCGTCACGCCTCGAATGATACCCGAAAGCGTCATATAATTCGCCTCTTCCCCGCTGCCATTGCCGCTGCCGTTACCGTTGCCTTCGTCTTTGGACGTGAACGACAAGCTCTTGTCCTTCGCGTTGTAGTACACGTCATACCCGAGGGCAGCCGCTTCTTTCTTCGCGGGCAGATAGGCTTGGCCATTTATAAAGACAGGTTCCAGAATCGTGTCTTTGCCATCGACGAGCACTTTGATATCGCTCCGAACAATTCCGCTGACCTTATCGAAAAGACCCGAAGCTTCCGCAGCCACCGCCGAGCCCAGTAATCCTGCAAGCGTAGCGATAATAACGATTTTCTTCTTGTTCTTGTTCATGTTCATGTTGATTTGCTCCTCCCGAATGTTCGCCTGTGATGTTGTAAGATCTTACATGTCCCTTGACGACGCCTCGATAGAAAAGGTTGCAGCTTACTTTTTATTCGTACTTAAGTACTAATCCCGGCAAGGAAAAACCGGCATGGATTGTCTCCACGCCGGCTTGAATTCCCTGCTTCACTCACGCATTCGTTCAACCATTCACTCATTCTCGTACCAGGGGTTCAAATGCACGAGCACTTCATCCACTTCGGGATGGGCATCCTGCACCTTTTGCTTGATTTTGCGAATAATGTCGTGGCCTTCCTGGATCGTCAACGTGCCGAGCACCGCCACCCTCGCGTCCACCAATACATAATGGCCGTGTTCGCGCGCCCGCAGCCTGTCGATACGTTTCACATCCGACACCTCGCGGATATGCTCCAGTATATCTTCGATTTTGTCGGGGCTCAGGCTCTTATCCATAAGCACGTCGACGGTTTCCCGCGCCATGTCGAAGCCCAGCCTGAGCACGAGAATAGATACGATGACCCCGGCGGCAGGATCGCCGTAGCTGAGCCAGTCGATGCCTTGCCGTTCGCCGATCCAAGCGAGCCCGATCCCGATCGAAGCCGCCAAGGAAGCATACACATCAGCCAGATGATCGTATGCCGTAGCCCGCAATGCCTTGCTGTTGACGCGATTCGAAATGCGAATCGTGTACATGTACAGCAGCTGCTTGACCGCAAGCGAAACGATAGCAGCGGCAAGCGCGATGATATGCGCTTTGCCCGGCGGATGGAAGAACGCCAACACCGCGTGATAGCCCATATAGAGCGCGGCGATGATAAGAATGAACGCGACGATGCCCGCTCCGAGCACCTCGGCTTTGCCGTGCCCGTAAGGATGATCCTCATCCGGCGGTTTGCCGGATACCCTCATCGAGCTGTACGCGGTGGCGGTGGCGATGATGTCGCCCGCGTTATGAATCCCGTCCGCGATCAATACTTGGCTGCCATACAAGATGCCTACAATTAATTTGAGGCCCGTAAGAACCACGTTGCTGAGCAGAGAAACCCACATGGCAATGACTGACGATCGATTTTCCAAGATGTCTCTCCTCAATTCCTTTCCACGGCCAAGCGCCTTTCTTGTAGGGGCATCTTACCATTCTTACCCATGACAAATCAAATTATTTCAACGCTCCGGACTGCCGCGAATACCTGCAAATAGCTATCGCTCGATCACTTGCTCGCGCCGCGGTCCGACCGAAATGCGCGTGATCGGAACGCCGATCTGCCGTTCAATGAAGGCGACGTATGCCTGTGCAGCCTGGGGCAGTTCATTGAAACTTCTCGCAGCGGCAATGTCGCATTCCCAGCCCGGAAGCGTCGTGATAACCGGCTCTGCCGATTCCAGCAGCGCAGGAACAGGGAACTCTTCGACGGCCGTGCCGTCCGGCAGCCGGTAACCGGTACATACCGGAATGTCCGGCAAGTAACCAAGCACATCCAAATTCGTCAGCGTCACCGAGGTTGCGCCTTGCACGCGGCAGCCGTACCTCGTGGCCGTCACATCGAACCAGCCTACCCGCCTTGGCCGTCCCGTCAATGCCCCGTATTCGCCGGCATCGCCGCCTCGCCGCCTGAGCTCCTCCCCTTCCTCCCCGTGAAGCTCCGTGACGAACGGTCCCGCCCCGACGCAGCTGGAATAGGCTTTCGTGACGGCAACGATGTCCGTTATCGAACCGGGCGGCAGTCCCGCACCTACCGAAGCGAAGCCGGCTAGCGTCGACGAGGAGGTTGAGAATGGATAAATACCATGATCGGGATCGCGAAGCGCGCCTAGCTGACCTTCGACAAGAATTCGCGCTCCTTCCGTATTTGCCTGCTGGAGCATGGCCGTCGTATCCGTTACCAATGGCTTCAATTGCCGGCCATAGGCGGTCAGCCCCGGCAGCAGCGAATCGACCGTAATCGGTTCGCTTTTATAGAGATGCTGCAGCAAGATATTCTTGGCGGCAAGCGATTGTTCCAATTTGCGCCGCAGCCGCGATTCGTCGAACAAATCGGATACCTGAATACCGAGCTTGGCGTACTTGTCCGCGAAGAACGGCGCAATGCCGCGTCTCGTCGAACCGAAGCCGGCGCTCCCGAGCCGCTCTTCTTCCAGCTGATCGAACAATCGGTGATACGGCATGACGATTTGCGCCCTTTCGGACACGGCCAGCTTCGGTTCCCGTACCCCTCGCGCCGTCAACGCTTCCAGCTCCTGGAACAGAACCTCCATATCGAGTGCCGTCCCCGGGCCGATGACATTGGTTGCATGCGGATAAAAAACGCCCGAAGGCAGCAGATGAAGCACAAACTTTCCATATTCGTTAATGATCGTATGGCCCGCGTTGCTGCCGCCTTGATAGCGCACGATGAACGCGGCGTCCGCCGCCAATATATCCGTTACCTTCCCCTTGCCTTCGTCTCCCCAATTCGCTCCTACGATCGCCGTCACTGTCATCGCCGAATCTCTCCTCGCCCTTGTGAATGTGCTGCAAGGTTGATTATAATGGAAGCCATGACATAAGAATAATTGATATAACTAATATGAGATATCAAGAGAGGTAATAGCTATGCCGGAGATTAATTTGGAATGGTATCGCAGCTTCTATTGGTGCGCCAAGACGGGGAGCCTGTCGCGCGCAGCCGAGAAACTGCATATTACGCAGCCTGCGGTCAGTCATACGTTAAAGCAGCTGGAAGAGATGCTAGGCGGGGCACTGTTCATTCGCGGAGCGAGAGGCGTGCAGCTTACCGCGGAGGGCGAGCTGTTATTTCGCTATGTAGAGCAAGCATTCAATTTCGTGGAAGCAGGCGAGAAAAAGATTCTCGAGATGCACCAGCTCGCGTTCGGGGAAATCCGCATCGGGGCGGGCGATTCGTTGTGCAAGCATTTTCTGCTTCCCTACTTGGCGCAATATCATCGCCTGTATCCGCAAATCCGCATTCGCGTCACGAACCGGACGACGCCGGAGACGCTTGCTTTATTGAAGGAAGGGGCGATTGATCTCGGCATCGTCAACCTGCCGGCCGCGGACGGCAAGGCGGACATTACGGCCAGTTCGCCGCAGCAGGATTGCCTGGTCGGCGGGCGCCATTATGCCCACTTGGCCGGCGAGCCGCTGCGTCTGCAAGCATTGGAACGATACCCGCTCCTGATGCTGGAGGAAGGAACGAGCACCCGCCGGCATTTGGACAAGCACGCCGAGGCGTTCGGGGTGAAGCTGCAGCCCGAGCTTGAGCTGGGCAGCATGGATTTGCTCGCGGATTTCGCGAAGAACGGACTCGGACTTGCTTTCGTCGTACGGGATAATTATCGCGCGGAATTGCACGCGGGCGAACTGGTCGAAATCCCGCTGGTTGAGCCGGTGCCGCCACGCGGAATCGGGATCGCCACGCTTCATGGCGTTCCGCGCTCCGAAGCGGCCAAGCGATTCCTGGAACTGCTGCCTGCGGCAGACGAGAAGAAGGCGGAGTAATTCATAGTCGGAGGCGGCTTGCTATACCGCTAGCGTCTAATGCTTCCCCGGTAGCGGCGGCAATGGCGGCAGCTACGGCAGCGGCGGCAGCTGCTGACCGCTCTTCACCGTGCGGACGCCTGCCTCGCATACGCCGTAAGAACGCCACTGGCAGGTGTGGCACAGCGTATTAATGTCCTCCGGTTCGACATTGCCGCGCACGCGCTCGATCACTGCCGACCATGGCAGCGAATGTCCGATGTCCAGTTCCAGCTTGGCGAGCACGCTCTCGTCAAGCTGCGATACCGAAGCATTCTCGCAGTGCGGTTCCGCGTTAGCGGGGAAACAAGCGCATAACTCATCCGGCCCGGCGACGATCGTCACCGCTGTATCGGGTTCCTCGCGCAGCCGGTTGTACACCCGGGCCATGTTCGCCGCATAAGCTTCCGAATACCCCATTCCCCGGAACCCGAGCAAACATAGCAAATGATGGCCTCGAAGCTGAATCGTCGTCATTCCATTACACTCCCTCTTGAAACGAATCTGCTAATGCAAATTACGTTGTTTGACGCGGTACCAATACGGATAGAGCTCCTCGTATTTTAATTTTGCGTATAAGCGGTTAGCCGGCGCGTTGTTCTGCACGACTTGCAGGTAACTGCGCGAAGCGCCGTTCTTTCCCGCCCATTGCAGCATATGCAGAATCAGACGTTCGCCGATCCCCTGGTTGCGGAACGAAGATGCGGTCACGATATCGTACAGGCCGACATAATCCCCTTCGATGACGGCCAAGCCGCAAGCGGCCGGTATCCCATGCGCATGGAGCGTAAAATAGCCCGTCTTCATCGTAATGGCATGCATGATCCGCGCCGCCGAGCCTTCTTGGCAAGAAGGAATTCCGTTGAAGCCGCACATCAGATCCAGCCAGCTATAAGTTAACCGATCCTCGCATTCGACTGCGATGCCGGGTTCATTCTTCGCCGGTAAGCGCAGCAATGTCAGATCCCCTAACATCATAACACGAGAAGGATCCTGCAGCACGTAGCCGCGTTCCTCGAGGGTGCAATCGAGTCCGGCCGGAGCGAACGGCGTCAGCTTGAAAATCGTATCCTGACCCGCCCGTTGATAGAAGGCCTCGCAGGTTTCGATTTTCCGCTGCATCGATTCCGCCGTTTCCGCTCCCGCATACAAGGGATGGACGGAATTCGCCCGCTTCGTGAACCCTTCCGCCAAACGGAGCAGCCATCCGCCATGCGCCGCCGTCTGCCCGGCCGGCCAAGCATTCATCGTCAATTCTTCGATCGCAACCGTCATTGGCATGTGCCTCCTTCTAGCGAATAATTATGAATTAATATACAACCTTTTGAATTATAATTCAATGCATATAGAAAGAAGCTGCCTCCATTTCTGGAGACAGCTTCTTGTACATTCATCCGATAGATGTGCTTTATTGGCGTGCTTTATTTAGGAAGCTTTACGCCCATAGCTTGCGCTAGACGCGTGAAGATACCTGTATTCTCGTAAACGCCGGAGAACAGTTCAGCGCCCGTACCCGTAACCGTTACAGGTACATCAACCGCCGTATGACCGGAAGTTGTCCAGTCAACGACGAAGTTCAATTTGGAGTTTGCGATTGCAAACGGTCCGTCTTCTTTGGAAATGCCATCGCCGGACTCGTCGTTAGCGTCGACTTCCTCGATCGAGAAGCCGCCTGTTTCGTGGTCAGCCAGTACGAGTACGAGTGTATCCGGATGTGCTTTTGCATAATTTTTCGCGATTTGTACCGATTGATCCAGCTGTTGACCGGCTTTGATCGTCAATTTCGCGTTGTTTTGATGCGCCATTTCGTCCGTCGCTTCTTCTTCTACCATGAGGAAGAATCCTTTTTTGTTCGACGATAGCGTATCTAGTGCTTTCTTCGTCATATCTGGCAAGGAAACGACCGGATTGTAGATGTCGCCTTCGCCTTCGGGGCGCTGTTGGAACATTTCTTCGTTGGCGAACAAGCCGAGTACTTTGCCTTTCGCTTTAACCATGTCCGCTTTGTTTTTCACGTACGTGTAGCCGAGCGATTTCGCTTTATCGACGAGGTTGCCCTGCGTGCCTTTGCTTTTCTCGGACGGATCGTCCGGTTGCTCGTCCTTGAAGCCGCCTGCTTGCCCAGCCGGGTACCAGAAATCTTCGCCGCCGCCTAGCAGAACATCCACTTTCGATTTCGTTATATATTGAAGCGCGATATCGCTTTGCTTGGAACGGTCTAACACGTGAGAAGCGAAAGCTGCCGGCGTCGCATCCGTAATTTGGCTCGTTGTTACGAGGCCTGTCGATTTGCCCATTTCTTTGGCATATTCCATAATCGTTTTGACATTCTTCTTGTTCGGGTCGACGCCGATTGCGCCATTGTACGTTTTCACGCCGCTTGCGAAAGCCGTGGCAGCCGCAGCCGAATCCGTTACCGGAGTCGTGGAGCTCGTATGAATCAATCCGAGGTAAGGCATAGCGTCCATGGCCAATTGTCCTTTTTCGCCGACCGTCGCAAGGCGAATGGCATCGCGCTGCGCAGTGCCCATGCCGTCGCCTACGAAAAGAATGACATTCTTTGCTTGTTTCGATGCCGCAGCCGCTTCATTCTTGCCGTGTGATGCCGTGAAACTTGCGATGACGAGCACCGCAGCCGTGATGCCGATTGCCGAAGTCTTCCAACCGATTCTGGATTTCATTTGTACGCCTCCTAATCTATTTTCACTAGCATCATAGAATGCCAGTATTAAGCGAATGTACGAAAGATATGAAGATCATGTTAACTGCTCCCAAATTTGTTTGCCGAAATCAAAAAAGACGCCCTCCGCAAGCGGAGAGCGCCTTATAAACATCGATTTTTTCATAGCCAAGCGACTATGAAAATGATCCCGACCGTTCCCGTCCCTTACCCGTCCTAAGCTCTATCCATCCGCAAGACGTCTGCTAACGAAGTCTTGGATGGACTTGCCTTCTTCGAAACGTTCCGTGAATGCGCCTCCCGAATAGTCGCCGATGACCTTCGTCCAGAATATCCTCGCCGGCTTGTTGCTCTCCAGTTGGAACACTTCCCAATCTCCCTCGTGCAGATCGAACAGCCGTACCGCAACCTGCCTGCCGATGGCGTTCTTCCTGTATTTCTTCATGATGAAAAACTCCGCAATGGAGAAATAATGCCTATCTTCCGTTTCGATCCGCCGTACGAGCGCGAAGCCGGCATAGCGGCCAGCCCGTTTGATGAGATAAGGGAAGCGGTGCGCAGCGTCGATCCAATAGTCGTCTAAATAAGCATAAGGGGAATATAGCCCGTTGTCTTCCACATCGATGGAAATGAATGCCGAGAAATCATAGTCATAGAATTGCATCAGGTTCTTCAACGTTTCCCGATCTTCGATCGAAGCGAGAATCAGCTCCGCATCCGTCGATTCAAGCGCCAGCGGCTTCTCCATGTTCGCTTCTCCCTCCCGTCGGCTTAATGTTCGGATGGCAATTCCGAAGGGACCACAAGGTTCGCTACGTCCATGCCCTGCTCGTCCCGCGCCTTCAAATCGCGCAGAAATTCCACGAATCCAACCGCCGGACGCCATCCGAGCAGCTGCGCCGCTTCCGAGAGGTCATGCTGCTCCACTTGATTCGGCAGCGAGATCCGGTACTTCTCGATCAGCTGGCATGCGCCCGGCACTTGCGTTTCGCACCAAGCCGGTCCTTGGTTGCGAAAATCGCGGACGACCTCGTCCGGGATCCCGTGATCCGTATGCACGATCGTACGAAACAAGCCGAACCGTTTATCGAGCGCGCCCTGCATTGCCGCCACGGTCGCGGAAGCAACGTCGCGCCGATCGACGCCGTTGCGCAGCAAGCGTTCCCCGAACTCCAGGTACGGGCGCGGAATGAATTCATGATAGCGGAGCATGGCGATCGAGGCATTCGTCATCTCGTGATAGGACCGGCACAGGTCTTCTCCGATGACCTTCGTCACGCCATAGACGGAGCCCCATCCGTAAGCCATTGAGGACGCATAGACAATCGCTTGGACGCCTTCCTGCTTGCAGGCTTCCAATACTTGAAACGTCCCGTCCACGTTAACCGCGAAGATCGTTTCGTCGCTGACCGGCGGATTGTGCGCGCAATGCCAGGCCGCCAAGTGGACTACGCCGTCTACCCCTTCAACGGCACGGCGAACATCGGCGGCCGTTCGAGTATCGCAGCGAATAAACTCCGCTTCCCTTAAATCAGCGGCCGCCACCGGAAACACATCCGCCATGCGAACTTCAAATCCCGCTTGCAGCAAAGCTCGGCTGACGGCCTGTCCGCCGTTGCCGGAAGCTCCGGTTACTAGAATCTTCGTCATCTCGTTCTCTCCTCATGGTTATTCGTCTAATCTGCTAATCTTCTATTCTTCGTTTCTTCTTTTCTTCAATTCTTCTACTCTTCAGTTCGTCTAATCTTCTACCCTCTACGCTTCCGATTGCAAATGCAGCTTCAGAAAATCAATCACGGCATCGAAAGCCTGCTGGACGACAGGCTGATCGAACTGGTTATCAAACGCATGCTCCGCGCCCTCAATGGTCACCAGCTTAGCGGGAATTCCTTTTACCAATAGCCGTTCGTACATCTGCACCGATTGTTCGCAGGGAACGTCCGTATCTTGATCGCCATGAAGCAGCAGCGCAGGCGGATAGGCCGGCGTAATAAGCTCCACAGGATTGAACGCGCTTACCGCATGCCCCCGGAGCAAAGGATCCATTCCGGACACCTCCCGCACCCAAGTGCCTTGCTGCCGGCAGTACAGATAGAACGGAAACCGGTCGAACGGCCCGTCCGTCAATTCCCGATCGCCCGTATGCGAGAACGCTTCGTCCCTGCTGACGGTCGGCCGGCTGCAATAAAACGCGCTCGGCCTCGTATACCAATCGCCTTTAATATCGCCATATCCGTAGAAGGACACGATCGCCTTCGGCTTGCTCGTCCATGTTCCCGACAGCAGACTCAAGTAGCCGCCTGCCGAGCTCCCGATGACGGCCAAGCGTTCCACGTCAAAATCATACCACTGCAGCGCCGTCGTGCGAACCCACGCCAGCGCATCCTGTATATCCTGAACGATGTCCTGCAGCTTCGTTTCGGGAGCCAAGCGATAATCGATATTGACGACGCTGAAGCCGGCGCTCGTATAACGTTCGATCTGTTCCGCAGGCAGCCAGGCGCGCGTTCCGAATATCAACGCCCCGCCATGTATATACACGATAACCGGCGAACCGCTTCCTTCATAATAGATATCCGCTTGAATGGCGCCTTGACTCAGCTGCTTATACGTTCGCGTTTCTTTGTCCCTGCAGGACATATCTCATCAGCTCCTCGTCTTAATAGCCGCCCTTCCATTGCCCGCGTCCCGCTCCAAGCCATATGTTTCTGCTGTTATCACTTCATCCTTTCATCACTCCTCTCTATTCGCGCATGGAACGAATATTCCTGCCCCAAGTTCTTCCGTGCATCCCCGATCGCCTGCCGACCGCTGCCTTATGAATTCCGCCAAGTAAGGTCATACTAATTGCATACAGCTTCCGTCAAGAAGAAACGAATGTCGGAATCTCACAAGAAAGGAGTTCCGCCCCCTATGCAATCAAGTAAAGATTCCGTCAAAGGAGAACAGCAGCTCCCTTCCGATACCAATACAAGCATCGTGACCGCCAAACGCAAACTGCATCCCAGCGTCGAGCTGCAATTCGACCGCACATGGCTGACGCAGCTGCAGGACCGCGTGGACCGCAACGGCCCCTGGGATGATTGGACGATGCATCAGCTTGCCGTAGAAGCGGAACACGCCAAGCTGATCGGCAGCTTCGACGATCTGCAATGTTTGCGCAGCCTGCCATCGTTCGAACCGATGCCCCATCAGATCAGCACCGCGCGCAAAGTACTGCACGAAATGAGCGGCCGGGCGATCCTTGCGGACGAGGTCGGTCTCGGCAAGACGATCGAAGCCGGACTTGTCCTGAAAGAATACATGGTCCGCGGTCTCGTGAAACGCGCGCTCATTCTCGTGCCGGCTTCCCTCGTATTGCAGTGGGTGCGCGAGCTGAACACCAAATTCGGCATTTCCGCGTTCGCCCAGAAGAAGGAGCATTCCTGGGGCTATGACGTCGTCGTCGCCTCCATCGATACCGCGAAGCGCGACCCGCACCGCGAGAAGCTGCTTAGTCAGGATTATGATTTGCTGATCATCGACGAGGCCCATAAGCTGAAGAACAAGAAAACGACCAACTACCAGTTCGTCAACCTATTGCGCAAGAAGTATTGCCTGCTCTTGACGGCGACGCCGGTTCAGAACGACTTGGACGAGCTCTACAACCTCATTACGCTGCTGAAACCTGGCCAGCTAGGCGGGCAAAGCGAGTTCGCGGCGAATTTCGTCGTGGACAAGCGGCTGCCGAAGAACGAAGAGCAGCTGCAGGAAGCGCTGCAGCAAGTCATGATTCGCAACCGCCGCGGCGATGGCGGCATTCATTTCACGAAACGGGTCGTGAAGAACATCCCGCTCCGGCTTTCCGGCGAAGAGCAAGCGTTATACGACGCCGTGACCAATTTCGTACGGGAGCGGTACAACGAGGAACAAGGCGACTGGACAAGCATGCTGTCGCTCGTGACGCTGCAGCGGGAAGTATGCAGCAGCCGCGACGCCGTCTTCCTCACCTTGGTGAACATGTTCAAGAAGACGGCCGAAGACTCGCCGATCCGCGCGAAGATTTGGCAGCTGGTCGAAGTCATCCGCGGCATTAACGCCAATACGAAGGCGGAGAAAGCGATGGAGCTTATCCGCGAGATGAACGACAAAGTCATTATTTTCACCGAATATCGCGCTACGCAGGAGTATCTGCTGCAATATTTCCGCTCGCATAATCTAGTTGCCGTACCTTACCGGGGCGGCATGAATCGCGGGAAGAAGGACTGGATGATGGACCTCTTCCGCGGCCGCGCCCAAGTGCTGATCGCAACGGAAGCCGGCGGCGAAGGCATCAACCTGCAATTCTGCCACCATATGATCAACTTCGACCTGCCTTGGAACCCGATGCGCGTCGAGCAGCGGATCGGGCGCGTGCACCGGCTCGGCCAAACGAGCGACGTGCATATCTACAACCTCTGCACCATCGGTACGATCGAAGAGCATATCGTCAGCCTGCTGCATGAGAAAATCAATTTGTTCGAGCTCGTCATCGGCGAACTGGACCATATTCTGGAACGGTTCGAGAAGAAGAACGAGACGCTGGAGCAGCGCCTTGCGCGCCTCATGCTGGAATCGGGCACGAATCCGGACGCGCTGAAGCAGGGCATCGACGAGCTCGGCAATTCGCTCAGCCGCATCCGGGATGAAGTGGAATTCGAAGAACCCGTCGATATCGGTGCCGTTAATGCCGTATTGAACGCCGTCGGACAAACGATCGAGGTGAGACCATGAACGAACGCCAGATTCATAAGTTTGTCCAGCGGTACTTGGAAGCGATGGATTGCCGGATTCTTGAGAAATCGCCGGCTCATTTTCAGGTGAAGCTGTCCCCCCGCGCCGACCGCGACTTGACGAACCGTCCGTATTATTGGAGTTTCGTCGACCGCACCGGCGCCGAGCCCGAAACGATGTCCATGCTGCTCGTCACCGACAAAGCCAAATACGACGAAGCGACTGCGGCGGCCCAGAAAGCACCTCCTCCGCCAGCAGCCGCGCCGAGCGCATCCGGCAACACGGCGGAAGCCGTATTCGGCCGCTCGTTCGGGTACTTGAACAGCTCCTTGAACACGAACGTCCGCGTGCCAAGGGAAGAATTGCACTTCGGTTCGCGCAGGCTGGAGCAGCTCTTCCAGTCCGCTAAGGCGGGCGGCAGCTACCTTTGCCTGTTCCAAGAACCGGAGAAGCGTTCCAACCATCCGCTGCACTCCACTGCTTACAGCGCATGGCTCGGGGTTAATATGAAAGTAGAATTCCAATGTGACATGAAGCGGGAAGAGATTCATTCTTTCGGCATCTCGCTGGCGACCGGGCAATGTCTCGAGCAGTTCAGCGACCGGCTGCTCCAACACCGGATGACCCCTAAGCTGCCGCCGAACGTGCACACCGCGAAGAATGCGATCACCTTGAACAAGGCGGCTTCCATCGCCGAAGGAACGCTGGAACGCAAGCTGCGCACCTACGATTACAGCTGGGCGGACGCCGCCGCGAAGAGGCTCGAGGAAGAGCTGTCAACGATTCGGCATTATTACGAGCCGCTCATCGAAGGCGCCGACGAGGAGCAGCGCGGACCGATAACGGAGCAATACGAGCGCAGGCAGGAAGAAATCCGCTGGCAGTGCGAGCCGCGTGTAAGCGTTTCAGCCATTAACTGCGGCATTTTTTATTTGCAGGGCATCGGTTAGCGCTATTGCGACAAGAATTGGGACGCACGGCGCATCTGCGCCCCCTAATTCCGGCAAAATTAGAACAAGGCTTGTCCGCTTCCCTTGACAGGAACCAACAACTTCCCCGCCCATGTTGCGCTACAATGACGTTGTCAGGTACTGTCAGTCCTTCCGTCAACCATTCTACAGAAACAGCAGGTGATGCCGTTTATGAGAAAATGGACCGCGATTGCTGCCGCATTGTCAATGCTGCTGCTTATGAGCGTACCCGTCCAGGCCGCTTCTGCCGCGGTGCCGTCCGCGGCTGCCGTTCCAAGCGCCGACTCTTCGCTGCAGCAGCATATTCACGCATGGACCAATCAATTGTCGATGCAGCCCACCTTCAAGGCGTGGAAGACCGCCTCGTCGACCGTCCTTCCGCTTGGACCCGGAACCCACAGCTGGCTGGTTACGTTCGCCGTCTCCGGGAAGCCCGCGGGATACATGATCGTCAATGCAACGACAGAGGGAGGCTATCAGCTTGGCGAATACGGCGTAAGCGGCCATCCCGCCTTCGATCCCAATACGATGTACAATGCGCTGATTCGGCAAGGCTTAATCGAAGGATACGGCGAAATCGCCAAAAAGCCGCTCCACTTGGAACGGCTCTATCTTTCTCCCATGCTGGCCGCCTGGCGATGGAAGGCAGCAAACGGAGAAACTTATTATTTGGATCCGTGGACAGGCGAAGCGCTGCCCATTTCCGATAAGGATTGGCTGGCGCAAACCAAATCAAGAGCCGATGAAGCCAGCATATTATCCGCAGGCCAATCATCTCTCATGCCCGAACCGAGCGTGCTAGCCGCCGCCAAAACGAACCAAGTCTTCGATCCGTTCGAACGAATGCCATGGCTGACGAACGCCCCGCTTTCCGCGGAGCAGGTAAAAGGACTTTCCGGCATGCTGGACAAGCGCAGCCAGATCCGCTATACGGCGGAGCTGTTCAAATCCACGGTGCTGTACGTCCTTCCCGCAATCGGCTACCACCGTTGGAATGGCGGCCGCTTGTTCGTCGCTTTCGACCAATTTTTCCCGGGAACGCGCTATATCCAGTTGGAATCCCTGAGCGGGGAAGGCAATTTCTACCGCTGATCGCCCGCCGTCAAATATTCTCGCTCATGATGGACGACTCCGTTAATTCCTCGCCGGCAGACGAATTGCGCGACTGCATCCACTGCGTAATCGCGAAACCGCCAAGCCCAAACCAGCGTATCAGCCAAGGCTCCCTGGCAGCTTTGGCTTTTTTGCGGTTTTCTTTGCGCTGCTCCTGCGGCATTTCGATAAAATCGACCATTTTGCCTGTGACGAACTTAATGTATTCTTCGGGTTTATCCATCCTGTATCCGCTCCTTTTCGCAATGAATGATATTCATGCTCTCTATTCAACAGTGTCCCCGCTATTCATTTCTTTCAAACATGAATGAGTTCCCTTGGTCTGTGCCACGCTAAGATTAATCATTTTGGAAATGGAGGATGGATGACAATGCGCGGATCCCGCACCAATTATCGTTCATTGCGCTTCTGCATAACGGCAAGCGCGTTAATCTTGATGCTCGGAATGCTCGGCTTTGCGCCGGATGCATCCTATGCCAGGCAAGCTGATCAGCCGGATCAACCGGAGAAGCCGTCCGCTTCGTCGCAGCAATCGTTGCTCGACAGCCAGCTCCCGACGAATTACAGCCGCGCGCTTCCATCCGCGCAGGTGCTGATCGACGTGGGACATGGAGGCATCGACGGCGGCGCGCATTACGAGGAAATATTGGAGAAGGATATTAATTTAGCCGTCGCCAAAAAATTGTATTTGCTGCTGCAAAGCAACGGCGTACGCGCGATCCTGAACCGTAACGGCGATTACGCGCTCAGCGACGACAACCGCTGGAATCCGTCTTCGTCCCGGCATCGCCGCGATCTGTCCCAGCGCAGCCAGCTGACGAAGGAAATCGAAACGCAAATCCTCGTCAGCATCCATGTCAATTGGGCGCCGGACCGCACCGAATACGGACCGCTCGTGCTGCATCAGAACGAAGGCCAGAGCGCCCTGCTCGCCTTCTGCATTCAGGATACGCTGAACCGCCGGCAAAACACGCATGGGCTCCCCCGCGTAGGGAAGCCCTTCTACTTGCTCAATGTCGTGAAGCAGCCCGCCGTCATCGTGGAAATGGGCTTTATCAGCCATGAAGGCGACCGGCGCATGCTGCTGAATCCGGCGAAACAGACGGAAATCGCGTCAGCGATTGCCTCCGGGGTGCGGAATTATATCCTGCTCCGCTGACGGGACGAGCATGTCGGACAAGCGCACGAACTGCGTATCCGCCTGCATGCGCGGAATGGCATCCTTCAGCACGGATGCCGTCATTTTCCCGGGCGGCCCGACATGGCCGATAATGACGCAGCTCTCGTTATTTTCCAAATATTTGCGCATCACGCCGACTTGCTTGGCGATGTGATTCGTCGAATATACGTCATCGAGAAACACTTGGTTCGACAAGAGAGGTACGCCTAATTCGGCTGTCAGCTTCGGCAGCACCGTCTTGTAAGTCGTCCGGCTGTCGAGGAAGAATAAGCCTCTTTCCTTCACGACGGTCAGGACGACCCGCATGACCCGTTCGTCGGCAGTTACTTTGGAGCCCATATGATTGTTCATGCCGACTGCGAAAGGAACGTCATCTATGGCGGCTTCCACCCGCTTGCGGATCTCCGCTTCGCTCATCGACGTCATTATGGCCCCGGGTCCGAGCCACTCTGGCTTGCCCCTGACCGGCTCCATCGGCATGTGCACGATCACATCGTTGCCGAGCTTGTGCGCAAGCTCCGCGTCCTGCTTCGTCGTCGGCATGAATGGCATGACCGCCGTCGTGAATTTCACGGGAAGCTGCATCATTTCCGGCGTGCCCGTCATGCCGTTGCCGAAGTCGTCGATGACGATGGCCACTTGGCGGTGGCCTTTCATTTCGGCTGCTTCTTTCCCTACTGCCTCAGCGTTGTTCATTTGTTCCGGAACATGGATGAGCGCCATGGCCAGCACAGCTGCTGCGACTGCGCACCTCACCGCAAACTTAGTTATCTTCTTCAATACATTCGCCTTCTTTCTAAACGCGTCAGACACATTGTTTGTGGAAAGTGGGAAAATTATGTATATCCGTTGAAACAGGTCATGACGAACCTGACGGCTATGGAGTTTCTTCCCTAACTATTCACAATGACAAAGGCCGGACCGCAATCGCGGTTCGGCCTTTCGTAAAAATTAAAAATCTAATTAAACCGCGTATACAGCCGCGCTTACGTTCATCGGTCCGATGATTTGCGCTTCTGTGCCTTCATCCAAGTTTTCACAATAGACAGAATAGCCATGCGCGCCGGCCGGTACATTGATGTCGATGACTTGGAACGTCACCAAACCGTAATGTTCATAATTAGTTTCCAGACCGTGTACGCCGTAATAGATTTCTTGCGTGTCGCGGAAAACGCGGAACAACACGCTTGGCGTGAATATTATGCCCTGCGCGCCGAAAGAAGCGATAAGCTGCACGCGGTTGTTATTCGCATACTGCGGCTGCACGTAGATGCCAAGCTCAGCCAAAATGGTTTTAGTAGGCGTCATAGGTACTGTTATGGCGACCTGATTCGTTGCGACTGCAGGGACGCTTACGTTATAATCGATTAAATGTGCCATTTATGAATCTTCAACCCCTTTCCTAACTAGATGCTTCCATTCTATGAAAATGGATGCAGTTGGTTTGGACGAGTATCCGATATTCTTGTCCTGCTGCGCAGCATATTTTCTATTCACCGTGAAACACGATGCATACCAACAGAAAAAGCCTTGCATCAGCAAGGCTTTCGAAGTTTTAAAGTTGGTGCGGTCAAGAGGACTCGAACCTCCACGTCATTGCTGACACTAGAACCTGAATCTAGCGCGTCTGCCAATTCCGCCATGACCGCACATCCGATAGATGACGCTTCCGAAATTCTTTAGAAGCGACATTTATTAAGATATCATGAATGACACGGCAAAGTCAACTATTTCTTCATATCGTTCCCAGACAACCTTCCGCCGTAAAAAACCAAAAAATAAACCCTTCATAAATGAAGGGTTACGCTTTAGGTGTGGTGCGGTCAAGAGGACTCGAACCTCCACGTCATTGCTGACACTAGAACCTGAATCTAGCGCGTCTGCCAATTCCGCCATGACCGCATACGATTGTTGCATTGCCGCCCTCATTGCAAGAAGCGACTTTTTGAATATAACATACTTTGAAATTGAATGTCAACTTAATTTCGAACCTGTATTCCATCTAAATGTAGCTAAGCCGCTGCATGAACTAGCTTCCCGAACAGTGCATACCTGGCATTCGTGTACTCGTAAGAACAAGTAACCAAGGCCACGATTCTAGCATCCGCCGCCACTGTCACATCTGAACGAAAAGTCGACGCTTCGGCCAGCGAATGGATATAGGCCGCATAATCGTCGTTATCGTCGAAGTCGCGCCGGAGGAACTCCTCTTTGCCGTCCGCGATGATGCCCGCGAACAACTCCAACGTATAACGGCCGCTCGGCGTCTCAACCTGCATCTGCTTGTGAGCATCGTAGTACTTCTGCTCCTTATACTTAAGCAGAGAGGCGAACATAGAACCATTATTCATGTGATGGCCGTAGATAATCGTCATTCGCCCGGAGAAGTCGCCAGGCGTCCGGTAATCGACGAACAGGCTGCCCATCCGATTCGCCTCGCCCGTGAACAGGTGCCCGAGATAGTAGGCATTATCTTGCCCTTGCACGACCGGGTAATCAATCGCCGTATTATCGGACTTTAACCAGGCCACCGTATCCGGATTCAAGTCCGAAAGCGCGGCGAAATCAACTGCGCCCTCAGCCGGTTCCCCGCCATTAACAGCTTCTTCTTGGCCGGAAGCCGGCAACGACGCTGGAGCAGACATCTGCTTCGGCGTCTTGTTGTACGCTCGGATCTGATCGTAGGCCGTATCGCCCTGTGTATATTCCCGATCGGCGGACAGAAACATGTATGCCGAGCAGACGATGCCGACGATGCATAGGCCTGTGAGCAGGAGCAAATTCCGCTGCACTCTGCTACGCTTCATGCCGTTCCCCCTCTCCGCGACGAGGACCTGCTGCGGTGTCGGTTATCCGCTAAACAGGCCCTCCAGTCGAAGTTATTTATTGAACTCTACTTGTTAGTAACGCTTCCTGCCGATTCTTCTACGCGAGATAACATTCGCGACAATTAATGCAGCAAGCGCCGCTCCGAAGAAAATCAACCCGAATTGACCTATCTGCCTGTCGTTGCGGTCACCGGTCTTCGGCGTGCCGTCCTTGCCCGTTTGGACCTTGTGGTCCGTCTTGCCGCCGCTGCCGGTTGCGATAGTCCTACCGCCAGTCGAGCCATCCGTCGATTTGTCACCGGCACCGCCGGAGCTGCCCCCATTACCGCTCCCCGGTTGTTGGCCTCCTCCATCACTTTTCCCGCCCGTGTTATCCTTGCTGCCGTTGTCCTTCCCGCCGTCTTCGCCGCCCTTGTCATCCTGATTGCCGTTGTCCTTCCCGCCGTCCTCGCCGCTCATGTTATCTTTGCTGCCGTTGTCTTTCCCGCCGTCCTCGCCGCCCGTGTTATCCTTACTGCCGCCGTCCTCGCCGCCCGGTGTCGGCTGCTCAGGCTTCTTCGCCTCATAGACGTTCACGAAGGCCGCGCTCTGGGTTCCGGTCGAGTTGAAGACGCCGGATGCCCCAGTGTCTGTCGTCGTATATCCCTCCGCGGAATAATCCGCTTCGACGACTGTATAACTTGTTCCCAGCGGCAGGCCTGCAATCGTGATCGCCTCTCCATGTGCGAGCGCCACGGTGCCGCCGCTCCGAATCGTCCCGCTGCCGCCGCTGCCCGAATATGCGTACGTGCCCGGAGCGCCGTTCAGATCAACCGTGAAGCTGAATTTCTTCGTCAGATCGGCGTCCGGTCCGGACACCGTCTTGCTGATCGTCAGATGGCCCTCGTCTGCCGAGTACCACACGTTCTTCGTGTTGACGAAGGTGGCGGTTTGCTCCTGCGCGCCTACGATTGCTCCGCTTTCGCCCGTCTTAGTCGTGGCGTATCCGTCCGCAGCGTAGCTGGCTTCCACGACCTTATACGTTGTGCCTCTAGGCAGACCTGCTATCGTAATGCTCTGACCATCAGCGAGAGGGAACGTATCGCCGCTCGCAATCGTGCCATTCGCCGCGCCGCCTGCGCCGGTGTAATTGAATACGCCAGCTGCGCTCAAGTTCACCGTGAAATCGAACGTCCTTGCTTTATCGCCCGCGTTGCCCTTTACAGACTTTCCAATCTTCAGGCTGCCGAACCAGTCGTCTCTAGCGTTTACGAACTGGGCGGATTGGAAGTCGTCCGTCACGATCGTCCCCGTGTCGCCCGTCTTGGTCGTTGCATAACCGGTAGCAGCATAGTCATCTTCTGCTACGGTATACGTGGTGCCAGCAGGCAGACCTGCTATCGTAATGCTCTGTCCGCCCGCGAGGGATATCTTATCGCCGCTTGTAATCGTGCCGTTCCCCGCGCCGCCTGTACCGGTGTAGTTGTATACCCCAGCCGTGTTTAAGGTGATGGTAAAATCGAATGTTTGTGACTGATCGCCGTCATTGCCCGTTACCGTCTTGCTGATGATCAAATTGCCGGGCTTGTCCTTGGTGTTCAAGAAAGCCGCGGTTTGCGTCTCATCGACCGCGATTTCGCCCGTTGCGCCAAGACTTGTCGTCTTGTATCCGTCATTGGCATAGTCCGTTTCCGTCACCGTATACTGCGCGTCCGCGGGCAAACCAGCGATGATGATGCTCTGCCCGTGAGCAAGCGAGATCGTGCCGCCGCTCGCGATCGTGCCGCTCGCCGCGCCGCCAGTGCCGGTGTAGTCGTATACGCCCGGCGCATCGGTGAAGGTTACCGTGAAATTAAACTTCTTGGCGAGATCGCCGTCATTGCCGGCAACGGTCTTCGAAATGACGAGCTTGCCCGTCGTATTCGTCAAATAATTCGCTACAGCCAGCTTATTGGCGTCCGCTCCCGTTTTACCGTCGATGGAAGTCACGACAGTCGGGCCGGAGGTATCTACGCTGACCGTATGATCGATGCCTTCCAGCGCATAGCCGCCGGCTGGAGCGGCCGTCTCGCGGAGCACATACGTCCCGGCCGGAATAGCTTTCATCCTAAGTTTGCCGTCGGCGGAGCTGACAGCCTTACGAATGATCGTGCTGCCGTCCTCCGCATAAAGGGTGAACTCCGCGCCGGCCAGCGGCGCCGCCGTAGTTCCGTTCGTCTTCGCCACTTCCAGCCAGCCGCCTCGCAACAGCGTCGCCGAGCTGTCCGCGTTGCTGATCGCATACTGGATCTCTTGTTTGGACGTATTGGCGTCACCTTGAGAAAGTATCGCATAGTTAACGATCGTGCCGACTTCGCCGGTAATGTCCGTCAAGTAGGTCAGTCGGTATGCCTTGTTGTAGTCCGGAATATTGAAGGTCAATTCACGCGTTGCGTTATCGTAGATCAGATTGCCGCCCGGCGAAAGCGTGACGGCGGCCCCGTCTACCAGCGATCCGTCCGGCTCGAGCGTCAGTTCCGTAGCGGTCAAGTAGTTGACGCCGTGACCGTCGTCCAACAGCAGCGCGCCTGTTGAGTCCGTCCGCAAGTCCAAGCCGAGCGGCAACGTATCGACGATCGTTTGGCCGCTTGTCCCTATCTGATTCGGGTTGTATACGATGGTCCAGATCAGCGTTCCGTTCGCAGGCAGAGAATGGGACTTGTTCAGAATCTCGCTATGAATGGACACCTGCTGCGACTTGGAAGTCCCCGGGGTCCAATTCGCTGCTTGCAGGTTCAAATTGTTGGTTATTGTCGAAGTTTCGTTGCTCTCGAAATACCCGGCAAGCGCAGCGTCCGTGGGCTTAGCCTTCACGAGTATGACGTATGGCTTGTCCAGCTGGGCGAACGTGAAGACCGCCTGCCCTGCGGTGCCGAAGTTCGACGTCAATCCGGTTACGCTCGCTTCCGGCGTCGGCGTCGTGCTGGCCGCATTCACGGAAGAGCCGGAGCCTGCCGTTCCTTCGAAGATCAAATACTTCTGACCTGGAACGATATCCTCGAACTCCCAGCCTGCCGGCAGCGTATCGTTCACCGAAGCTGTGCCAAGCGTGTCATTTCCCTCGTTGCTCGCCACGTTCGCCGTGTTAAAATTCAGGCCGTCCGCATTCACGCTCAAACGGAAGATAACGGACTTGTCATCATAGTCGAAGCCTTCATTCGCGTTGGTCGTACGTTGCGCGTTAACCCCAGCAGCCGGAGCGGCCATCGCCTCGCGCTTCAGCAGTTCCTTCGCCAGCGTGCGGCTCTGGTAGGTGACAGTTCCTGTGGCGTCCCTCAGCCGGTTCGTCCCAGTAAAAAGCGAGGCGGTATTGTTCACGTTCTTATCGCTATTTCCTGCATATACTTCAGGGTCTACGATCAGCGTCTTGAACGTCATCGTATTGACCGCGGTCGTCGACAATCCCGTCACTTCGATCAGATCGGCGACCTGCTGCCCGTTCTTCATAATCGGAATCACGTTTAATGCCCCAGCGGAAGTCGTGCCGCTTCCCGCTACATACCGCAGACCCGTCCGCTTCGTCAAGTTCGCCTCGGAGATGCCTGCCGGCCAGCCCGTCGTGCCGGACAAATTCGTGCTGCCGTCGTAGACGATCAAATCATACGTACTCATATCGGCGATAGGCTGATTCTTGGCATCGGCCTTAACCGTCCACGTAATCACGCGATTAGGTTTATCCAGCACGCCCGTCTTCGTCAGCGCGTCGTACCCGATACCGACGCCGACGTTTCCAGTGCTCATCGTCGCGCCGCTCGGCTTGCCGGCCCAGTCTAGCGTCGCAGCGTTATTGAAGGTCTTCTTGAATACAGTGATGTCGGTGCCGTTGTCATGCACTTTGCTCGTAATCACGAGCCGAACCATCGTGTTGGTCGTTCCCGAGCGGGTATAATTGCCGTCTGCCGGCGCGACGGTAATGCTGGCGCCGTCGTTCGTCCAGATCGTACCGTCCGTGGAAGTTTGCCATTGCGCCGAGACGAAGTCCAAACCTGTCTGCAGCGCGTCTGTAAGGGTTAGTTCGTCCAAAGAAGCTTGCGACTTGTTAGCCGTAATTGTCCACGTGATGTACTGATCGTCCGGGTCATAAGCAGGATCGCTACCCGGATTGGCGTGCTTGGGCGCTCCCGTTTTCTCGATCCACGTCGGCGTCGTGTACGTGACCGTGCCCGTACCGTCCTTCACCGGCGCATTGTCCTTCAGTAAATTGACGGTATTGCTGACTGACTTCGCTTCGTGATTCCGATAATACATATCGTCCGGGATCGCGGTATCGAACGTGACGGTGCGCACGCTAGCCGCGGCATCCAGCGTATACGTCAACAAGCTGCCCGTCTCGACAGGGGTAGCAGATACGCCGTCGACCTGGAACGTGTTAGCCACATATGCGCCTACGCCGCTCAGATCGTCGCTGAACACATATCCGTTCAGATCAACCGCGGTTGCCCCCTTCGTCCCGGTCAGCTGCACCGTCCAATGGATGACTTTGCTGGTCAAATCCGCAGTCCCCGACTTTACCACGTTGTACACGATCGGTTGAGGCGGCACTACGATTGTATAGGTTTTGCCGAGAATCTGTACTTGGTGAGTGCCTTCATCCCCGGCGGCGCCGGAGCTGTCGTATTTCAACCCTACGTTGATTTTCCCTTGGACCCCATAATAACCGCCCGTTTCATCAAACAAATCCGCATCTCCATCGAACAGCGTTTCGGCCGTCACCGTATTGGTTCCGGTCGTATTTAGCGTCGTTGTTCCAACAAGCTTCCCGTTGAATTGAAGAGGCAGCGTTGTTCCCGACGTAAGCGTGAAACCTTCGCTGAGCGTAAAGCTGGCCGTATCATTTTGCTCCACGACCGTCGGCGGAGTCGGATCATCCCCCGCAACAGGAACGCCGAACGATACTTCGACGCTGAGTTCATCCCCGTTCGCTAGATCGATCGTACCGCCTTCCGGAATAACTGCGTTCCCCTGCTTCACGATCGCAGTAAGCCCTGTCAGCGCGCCAGACTTGTCCGCGTTGCCCGCCGCCCACGCGTCCAGCCCCCCGGACGGCGGCACCGCCCCGATTACGAGGGCTATCGTCAGCAGCCACATAAAAACTGTTTTTAGCTTCATGAAAACTTCTCCTTCCAAACTTTCAAGGTAAAATAGCGATCTTAAAGTAGAGGCCTGATGTTCTTGAGCCACGACAATTGTCCAGCTCGGCGTAGCGTTCGTCGATCTGATACTCCTATTGGCTTACATTTCCGTAATGCACTTTCGAATCATTAATGAACAATTGAGAGAGGAGGGCGGAGGGAGACAATGCCGGTTACTTACGCAAAACGCGCGGCTTGCTGGAGCTGATCGGCGGAGATGACAACTTTATCGGTCACCTCGCCAATCTCGTCAATCGAGACGATAAGCTGCCGCATTCCGGCTAATGAACCCTCCACGTCGCGCAGGCTGCTGTTCATCGAGTGTACGATTCGCTCGAACGCGGCTTCCGTTGCCTTCGCCTCGGATTTGCTCAACTCGATAATCCTGTTCGCCTGATGGATTTCGTCGGCAACCTTGGCGGCAAAATCGCTCGTTCCCCGATATATGCTTTGATCTGATCGACCGATTGTTTCGTTTGATCCGACAGCTTGCGCACTTCGTCGGAGACCACCGCGAAGCCTTTGCCGTACTCGCCCGCCCGGGCCGCTTCGATCGCCGAATTCAGCGCCAGCAAATTCGTCTGGCTAGCAATCTCCTGCACAATGTTGACGACGCGACCGATCTGAGTGACCGACGAAGTGAGTTGCACGACCAGCGCGTCAGCCGTCGCCGAGCGTTGATAGATTGCCGATATTCTCCTCCAACGCGGTCAATTGGTATTGCCCTTCTGCGGCGAGCGACTGCGTCTCGCGGGACGCCTCGGCGCTGCGTTCGACGGAACGGTTCACATCGTCCGCTGCCGCGATCGAATTTTGCACCGAAGCGCTCGTCTGCTCGGACATAGCCGCCATCTCTTCGCTGACCGTGGTTAATTTTCCGCTTTAATTCCTCTTGGACCTGTTCGTACTGCAGTTGCCGCTGCCGGACGTTTTCCTTCTCGTACGCCTCCAGCACGATTTGCTGCTCGAAATTGAGAATTTTCGTAATCGCCTTGCTGATGCGCAGGCTTTCCTCGCGGTCTTCGACGTTACGGTTTACGATGAGCATCAGCGTGTTCTGCAAGTTCTGGAACGCACCCATGTACCATTTCGGTTCGAGTCCGATCCGGCTATGCTCATCGGCGACGCGCATCCTCTTTTGCAGGTATTCCTCGTCAATTCGCCCGCTGGACATCTCGATCAGATGCGACTTCAGCGTTTGCCTCAGCCGTTCGACCGTACTGTTGCTTGTAATGATCGCTTGAAGCGATTCTATCCCTGTTATCGTTTGGTAAAAACCGTCCACGATTTCTTCGATATACTGGCGCACGAGCGGCTGAACAGACTGTATAAGCCGCACTTCGTCCAACGTCAGGATCGATCATCACATTGTTTCAGAATGACCGGGTCTTGGATGTCGATAGATGCCGGAACTGTCGACTGGTGCCCACTTCGCCAGCTTTCATCGATCTTGTGGTGTTTTTCCCCAGCGAAGCGCTGCAAAACGGGAATGAAAAACTTCCTTTTTATATTTGGTGGTTTGTTCTGGGTCATTCTCGGGTCACTCCCTCTCTCAAATCATGCATTTCTTCCGAAAATAGTGCTCATCCATTGCTCAATCAACTTCTAAAAATGAGCTTCTCATAACGATTTCTCCATAATCATGAATAATATATGATTAAAATGAGAGTGATCAATCGAGAGATTGTTAACACGGTGTGCAGTTCTATTAAACACTTGATGAACTTGGAAGGCCGACTCGGATACGATTCTTTCATCGTTCCATTCACACTTGTTTCCGAACCCCCTCTGGCCAATCGCTCTAAATCTTATGGATGCCATTCCGTTTGCGGATAACTACAGCTGACCCATTCCAACCATGACGAAATGCAAAAAAAGTCTTTCGCCTCCAACTAACAGAGACGAAAGACTTTGAGGACTTACGCAATACATGAATATCAGCGGTCTGCTATTTCGCGTAACGGGCATTTCCAAAGGCGAGTGAAGTTATAAATAATAACCTGTACGCTTAACCTTGTAAATCATTCGGAATTCCATCCGTCAGCTTTTGGACGTTGTGGAGTTCCATTTTAATAAGATCAATATCGTCTAGAATCTGGTCCGATAATTCGGTAATTTCATTATGTTGCTGATGCTGTACATGGAGATCATCCGTATTCACATTCGACTTTTCCGCATATAATTCTTCAAACTTCAGAATAAGCTGTTTACATTCAAAAATAATGTCATGTAGAGATTCTTTCGAGCCTTTTTGATTAGTCATAGCCATCTCCTGTTTCTCTAAGTTTAGGCGGTACGCCCCCAAAACGATATCTCCATTATCATGTACATTGTATTATTAATACGAATAGGTTCAACCTAGAGATTATTAACACGGTGTATAGTTTTATTTAAACCACTTGATGTAAGTGCATTTTCCGATTATTCTCAAATAAAAAAAGCTCCTGAACCGTCAAAAGGACCGATTCAAGAGCTGATTAATTATTAAGTTGGTGCGGTCGAGAGGACTCGAACCTCCACGGCTGTTACACCACTAGAACCTGAATCTAGCGCGTCTGCCAATTCCGCCACGACCGCATCTGGCAGATCGACTGCGACAGCGTCGCAATCACGTTTCTTATAATATCATCCGAGTTCATCGAAGTCAAGGAACGCGATAATGTTCTAATTTTCTAACAATATAACGGCTCTGTTATACTTCGCTGCGCGGTGCTGTTACAGGCTCATACACATAGCTGCGGCTTAACTTAACGACCTTGCGGTTCCGCTTGCGAATGACGACGCTCTCCGCATCCCAGGCAACGACAATGCCGAGCACATCATTGATTTCAATGTTGTCGCGAACGACCCGCACGGGCGTCCCTTCGATCCGATAGCGGTCCAATTGTTCTTCCGTGATCATACGCGTCCTCCGATGCTTCGCCGATGGTTAAAAGAACCTCAATGCCGCGGCAAGCGCAGGCACTGAGGTTCCCCTTCATTTCCGATTTAGCTGACATGTTCCTTGGAATCGTTCGTTTCGTACCATTCGTCCAGCACGCGGGATGACATGACCCGGCTCGTAACGTATTCCGCCTGTTTCTCCGTGAAGCTTTCTTTCCAGTCGATTTCAAGCTCTTCCGAGAGCTTCACGATCGTGAGCAGCTCCGACCATGCGACGTACCGTTTGTACCAGAAAAATTGGGGATGCTCGATCATATAAGGATACAAATCGTCGAACTCCGTATGCTTGCAGTCGAGCGCACGTTCAAAGTGGTTTTTCGCGTCCGACAACTTGGTTAATAAATACTCAGCTGATAGATTAGCCATGTTTTCTGCCTCCCCCATCTGTACTTATGAACATTATAAGTCAAAACGCGAATCTCGGAAAGATGTTGATTGTGGAACCTATTGTTCGAATCGGATTTTGCCGCCTTCGAGCGACGCGATCTTCGCAAGCGATTCGACCCGGATGCCCTGCTCGCGGATCGTCCGCGCGCCGGCTTGGAATGATTTCTCCACGACGATGCCGAGACCTGCAAGCTTCGCGCCGGAACGCTCGATGATCTTGATCAAGCCTCTGGCAGCGTCTCCGTTAGCAATAATATCGTCAATGAACAGCACCGTATCGTCCGGCGACAAGAATTGACGGGATACCATGATGTCCGTTACGATGCCCTTGGTAAACGACGGGACGCGTTCGGAGTATGAATCCGGATCGGCGATCAGCGTTTTCTTGCGGCGGGCGAATACGAGCGGCACGTTCAGCGCCATTGCGGCCGTGAAAGCGACCGGGATGCCGGAAGACTCGACGGTTATAACTTTCGTGATGGGCGTCTCGGCGTACAGGCGCGCGAATTCCTTGCCCATCTCCAGCGTTAACTGCGGATCGACCTGATGATTCAGCAGTGCGTCCAGCTTCAGGACGTCTTGATTAATTATCGAAGCTTCGCGCAGAATGCGTTCTTTTAACAGTTCCACTCGCGTTCCCTCCACCAAAATCTTTTCCGTTAAAGGTACCATATGGATAGGGATGCATGCAACTGAAGGCATGAATTGTATGCTCTCAACTGATTTATTTGCAACTTTCTTCCAAATCAAACGTCTACATAGTACAACGGCTTGAACGACTCTATCCCGCTTCATCTTAAGGAGGTATCGTGCCATGAAACCCAACTATACCAAGCACGCCGTCCATACGGCAGCCGTCGCCTTGTTAGTCCTCTCCGTAACGGGCTGCCAGCTGAGCGTTGCAGGCGTGTCCCATCCCGCGCAGGACGACGATGTCGTCGACGTGCAGCAAGCCTATTCGGGCCAAGAATCGGACAGCCCTCAGAAAACGTACAACACGAAGGACAAAGGCGACGTCATCGCCGTGAAAGACCCGCTCGAAGACGACGGCTCCGCGACCGATCCGGATGCGACGACGGAATCCTCTACGGGGAAGCCTGCTAAACCGACGCCGCCTGCGGCCAAAGCCGATAAAGCCTGGAATGCGCAAGCGCCTCGTTTGATCGGCGTCGCCATCGGCGAATCCAAATCGGAAGCCGCGGCGAAGCTTGGGAAGCCGCTGGACAGTTATCCCCTTGAGGATGGCGACGCCAAGCTGTCCGTCGATGAATATGCCGCATACACGGTCGGTTACGGAAGCGACAAGAACGTTGTGTTCGTGGAAGTCTTCGATAAAGCGGCCGTAACCGGCTTAAACGGCATTCGCGTCGGAGACAGCGGGAGGTCCGCCGTCAAAGCGATCGGCAAGCCCAGCTCGCAAACGGCCAGCGTGATTTCTTACGAGGCGGACGGAGCCCTGCTGAAGCTCGATCTCGACCCGCAGAACAGCCGGATCGTTTCCATTAAGCTGTTCTCAACCGATCGTCAGCCACAAAGCTAAGAGCGCGCAGAACAGAATCGGCAGCGTCAGCACGATGCCGTACTTCGCGTATTCCTTCCACGTCATGTCGATTCCGCCCTTCCGCAGCAGTTGAAGCCACAGCAAAGTCGCAAGCGAGCCGATCGGCGTCAGCTTGGCTCCTACCGAGGTGCCGAGCAAGCTGGCATAAGCCAGATAATGCGGACCGCCGGATTCCTGTATCGCCAACGAGGACACGAGAACGGCAGGCAAATTGTTGACGGCGGCGCTAAGCAGCGCGAACAAACCGCCGGAACCGAAGATGCCGATGAACGCGCCTTGTTCCGTCATGGGGGCAAGCGCGCGCGGAAACCAATCGACCGCGCCGTGCAGGTACAAGCTGTACACGATCAAATTCATCGACAGCGCGAATACGACGATGGACCAAGGCGTTCGCCGCACCGTCGTCCGAATATCCCCCAAGCCGACAGCCATATTGGACGCCCATTGCACGGCCGCTCCGCCGAGCGCGATGACGGCCACAGGAAGCCCTACTTTCCCCGACAACAGATAGCCGCCCATCATAAACGCGATAATGATCCAGGAGAGCTTAAACAACCGTATGTCGGATATGACCGAGACCGGTTCCTGAAATTCCTCCAGCCCATCGTTCGGCCGCTCCTCCGCCCGAATGCTTTTGCCGAAATAAACCGCCGTTACCACGATCGTCGCCAATATCGCGACAATGCCCGGAACCAGCATCGTACGTGCATATTCCCCGAATGTCAGGCCGAAGAAATTCGCCGTTAATATATTCGTCAAATTGCTCATCATAAGCGGCGCGCTCGCCGTATCCGCCATTAAACCGACGCCGAGCAGAAACGCAATTCGAGACTTGCGCGTCAAACGCAGCAAGGACGTTACTTCGAGCACGATCGGAATCATGATGAGAATCGTGCCGTCATTATTGAAGAAGACGGTCGTGCCGGCCGCGAGCGCGCATAATCCGACCAGCAGCCGGAGCTGCTGGCGATGGAAACGCCGTACGATATGCAGCGCCGCCCAGCGGAAGAAGCCGTTCGCGTCCAACAGAGATGTGAAAATCATAATGCCGATCAAGGAAAACGTGGCATCCCATACGAAATCCCAAATATAGGCCGCATCTCCAAGGCCGAGCATGCGCATCGCGAACAAAAACGCCGCACCGGCCAAGGCGGTCAATGCCTCATGAAGCCCTCTCGGCTTCCAAATAATCAGAACAAGGGCGGCGACGAACACGCTGACGGCCAAAATCATAGCCATTCGTTAAGATCAACTGCTTTCATGGTCAGAATAAGGATTAGTAGTCATGCCTGTCCCCGGTCGGACATACCTTTAGTATAGGTCGTCCACGAAAGGCAGGTCATGTTGAATCATGAAACGAATGAATAAAATATTGCAAATCGCATTTACGTATATGGGCACGGTTGTAGGCGCCGGCTTCGCCACGGGTCAGGAGATCCTGCAGTTCTTTACCCGTTTCGGCGTTATGGGCGCTCTGACCATCCTGCTCGCTACCGTCATGTTCGTATGGCTCGGCGCGAAAATGATGCTTATCTCGAACGACGTCCGCGCCAAATCATACGAAGATGTCAATAAGGTGCTGTTCGGCGATCGGTTCGGCAGGTGGATCAGCCATTTCATGCAGCTGGTCCTATTCGGCGTGTGCGCGGTCATGCTGGCGGGCGCAGGCGCGATTTTCTCCGAAAATTGGAATATCTCCTATCAATCCGGGCTGCTCATCACCATTGCCGGCTGCTTCCTTCTGCTGCGCAAAGGAATGAACGCCATCCTGACCGTCAACGCCATCGTCGTGCCGATCATGCTGCTGTTCACGGTGCTGATCATCATCGATACGGTTCAAACGCCGGGCTCGGGCCGCTGGCTGCTGCTGACGAGCGATTTTTCGCCCGTGGCGGTATGGGCCTCTCCGTTCCTGTATGCGGCGTTCAATTTGGCCATGGCGCAAGCCGTGCTCGTGCCGCTCGGCGCCGCGATGGAAGACCGCAAAACGATCGTGTACGGTTCCTGGGTCGGCGGCATCGGCATCGGATTCATGCTTCTGGCCGGTCATATTGCGTTATCCGTGTACATGCCGGGCATTCAGCAGTTCGCCATCCCGATGGGCGGCATCGCCCGCGAGCTTGGCCATGGCATCCAATGGATCTATATTTTCCTGATCTTCGCCGAAATCTTCACGACGCTGATCGCGGATATTTACGGGCTGACGCTGCAGCTGCAGGAACGCCTGAAGCTGTCCCGCACGATACTGACCACGTTGACGCTCGGCGCCTGTTACATCGCAAGCCAAATCGGATTCGGACCGCTGCTCTCGACGCTCTATCCGATCTTCGGATTGATCAGTTTGGGCTGGCTGGTTTTGCTGATTCGCCACCGGCCGCCGGTGCGGGATTGAACTTCGAAGCGGATCATAGACGCTGCGATAAGAAGATAAACGTACGAACGGATAGATGATAACGAGCATAGTTGATAACGAGCATATTTGATAACGACGCATAGTTGATAACGGATTAATGACAGACCGGACCCTAACCTCTGCTGGCATGTCCGCCTGCTAGCGGGCAAGCTCGATCAGCCGCGCGCCTTTCAGGCGATCCAGCAGCAAATCCTTCATATGGGCATGGCAGGTGAAGAAGACGATTTGCCGCTGTTCGGCCAGCTCTTCCAAGACGCCCGCGGCAGCTTGCAGCCGGCCGTAATCGAAATTGACGAAAGGATCGTCCAGCAGCAGCGGCAGCGCATGCACGGCCGCCGCTTCGCCGGCAAGCGCGAAGCGCATCGCGAGATAGAGCTGTTCCGCTGTTCCCCTGCTCAGAAATCCGCTTTCCACGATACGGCCGTCTTGCGTTTCGAGCGCGATCGTCCGCTCTCCTTCCGGCATGGAAATGCGCGTATACCGCCCTTCCGACAGCTTGCTCATCAGACGGGACGCTTCGCGCAGAACGCCTGGCTGGCGCTGCTCTTCCATGATGCGCTTCGTCCGTTTGATCATCGTCATGCTAAGCGACAGCACCGCATACCGGTCGATCAATCGTTCCAGCGCGGCACTCTGCTGCTCGCGTTCGCCGATGAGCCGCTGGCGGTCTCCGTCCTTCAGCAGCAGCTCCAGCTTCTGCTTCCGGCGGCCGATCAGCTCCAATAGCTCGCTGCGGAGCTTCTCCGCTTCCTTCCACGACGTTTGCACATCCGTTAACATCCCCCGGAGTCCCGCATCATCCATGCCGGCGTACCATTCCTCCAGCTGCGCCGAATCGCTGTCCGTCATGCCCGCGCCGAGCTGCGCGTTCAGCTTGTACATGTCGTGCTCGATGTCGAGCAGCCGTTCCGAACGCTGGAGCGCATTCAGCCACTCCGGCTCGTCCGAAGCCTTACCGGCCGCAAACCACCGGTCCCGCTGCTTCTCGAGCTCCTCCAGCTTTCTAAGCAGGCTTTCCTCGCGCATCGCTTGCTCCGCTTGCTTCAGCTTCAATTCTTCCCGTTCGGCTTGGATCGATGCTTGTTTGCCGGCATCCGCCTGGAGCAGGCGGAGCGCCGTGACGGCATCTCCGTGCGCCAGGTAAGCGGCGCCGGGGAACGCTTCGCAGAGCGCGCCGGCCGCTTGCTCGAAGGCCGCGATGCCGTCCCGCAGCCGCGCGGCCTTGCCTGCCGCGCGGTCCTGCGCCAGTACGCGAAGCTGCGCCTGCTCGGCGAGCTCTATGGTTTCCATCGCGGCCTCGGGCGACAAGGCCGGCGGCAGCTTCCGCGCCGTCAGCCACTCGCGCCAATCGGCCGCGGCGATGTCGTACGCTTGCGCCGCTGCGTCTGCCGCGGCGCGGGCGGATCGTTCCTGCGCGCGCAGCCTGGCGTACGCGCGCTTCTGCTCTGCGTGGCGCTCGGCGCTGCTGGCCTGCGCGCGGAGCCCGTCCTGCCGCGCGTCGATCGCGGCACGCAGACGTGCGAGCAGCTGCGCCGGGCTCGCCGGCGCAGTGCCGGGGCGCGAACGCGCCTGCTGTTCGCGCGCGGCCGCGGCTTCGCGCAGCGTCGCGGCCGCTGCCGCGCCGCCGGCGCGCTGGCGCGGCAGCAGCAGCGCCAGCGCGGCGCTGGGCGCGGCGACGAGCGCGCCCAGCGCCGCGAGCACGCGCTGCTCCGCGGCCGCCGCGTGCCCTGCGGCGGCCGAGGCGCCGGCTGCCGCAGGCGCCTCGGCGCGGCGCGCCGCACGGCCGCTGCGGCTCCCGCGGCCGGCAGCGCCGCCGGCGCCGCGCGGCGTACGCGCGCGCGCGAGCCGCAGCAGCGCCGGCACGGCGAGCGCGGCAGCGCCAACGCCGGCCGCGCTCGCCGCCGCGGCTAGGCCTGCGGCCGCAAGCGCCGCTGCGCCGGCGGCCAATACCACCGCCGCCGCGCCATAAATCGCGGCGCCTCCATAACCGCCTCGGCGTCCCGCCCCCGCTTCGGCCGCCGCCTCGGCCTCGTGCTGCTCGCGGAGCTGCGCAAGCTCCAGCTCCCGCCAGGCTTCCTCGAACTGGCGCGCGGCATAGCGAAGCGCATCCTCCGTCTGCGGCAGCAGACGGAAAATCTCCGCTGCCGCCTCGTCTTCGGCTTCAACGCCCGCCATGCCCATCGCCTTATCGACCTCAGCCTCGTCACCGGCGGCGCCGCTTAACCCTAGTGCCCCGGCAACCGTCCGACCCGAACCATACGAATCCGACGATTCCGTCTCCGCCAGCGAAGCAGCCGCTTCGCGTTCGCGACCGTGCGCGGCGCGATGCTCGGCTTCGGCTAGATGAAGCGCCTTCTCGGTGTCTTGAAGCGTCGTCCGGTGCACGCGTACCGCCTCCCGCTCCGCGACGCCTGCCAGAAACCCGCGCAGCGACGCTTCCGTCCACGATGGAGAGATGCGCAGCAGCAGCCGCTTCACGGCTTCTCGATGTTCGTCCGTCTCCGCGTCAAGCTCGGTCACGGATTGCTTGGCGGCCGTAATCTGCTCTACGGAGCGCATCAAAGTGTCGATGTCCACCCGGCGCGCCAGCAGCTCGGCGTCGCAAACCAGCTGCTCGATTCTGTTGTCCAGCCTATCCGACAGCTCGTTCGCCTCGTGAAGTTCTTCGCGTGCGCGGCGCAGTTCATTCGCCAACGTTTCCCAGCGGCTTCGGGCATCCGCGGCAAGCCTTGGCGCGTCTTTCAACGCCTCCAGCTCTTGCAGCAGCGTCAATCGCTGCATCCACGCCGGCCTAAGTTCCGCCGCCCTCTCGAGCAGCGCGCTCTGGCTTCGCAGCCGGGGCAGGCGCTCCTCGACTGCCGCAAGCTTCCCTTCCGTTTCTTCAATGTCCGTCGTCAGCGCGTTGAACGCCGAAATGCCGTCTTCCAGCCTCCGCAGCTGCTCTTCCGTTTCATCCAGCGCTTTCAATAATTTGCTCATCTGCTGATTGCTTCCGCGCGGCTTGAACAGCTCGTCGAGCTGCCCTTGCAGCAGCTTCTCCGTGCCTGCGATCGCGCTCCCGCCGTTCCAGCCGGCATGGTACAGCTGCTTGCCCAGCTCGTCGCCTTCCAGCATGCCGATCGCCTGCAGCTCCGTCAGCGTAATGGCAAACAGCTCGCGGAACACCCGCTCGCCGATCCCGCCGAGAAACAATCGCTCCCACTGCGGCTGCGTCAGCGTATCGCCCCGTTCGCCGCCTGCCGCATCACTGTCTGCTCCCTCGCCGGCCAGCCGCCGTACCGTGACCTTGCTAGACGAGCTGCCGTACCTTTCCATGACGTAAGAATGGCCCGCTTCATCAGCGAAGAACAGCCTCCCGCCATGACGCCCCCCGTTCACGGGTTCCAACCGCTCCGTTCGGCTTCCTTTATTCGCGAAACCGAACAGCATCGTGCGCAGGAAGCTCTGCATCGTGCTTTTGCCCGCTTCATTAGGCCCGTATGCGATCGTCACAGGCGCATCCAGGCTGCAGATAACGTCGCTCAGCTTGCCGAACCCTTCCACATGCAGCTTCTGCAACCTCATGACGCTTCCCCTCCTTGAATCGGCGCTTCGACCGTACTCGTATCAGGTTCGGCCGCGAGCAGGCCGGCCGATAGCTCTCTCGCCTTGACCAGCCAATCATCGGCACGCTGTTCCATGGCGGCACGAACGCGTTTTCGCAGCTTCGGCGAGCCCAGCAGGGGCAGCAGCGCTTCTTCCGTCAGCGACAAGAGCGACGCCGTATCGCCGCCGGCCGCGAAGCTTCCCCGGATCAGTTCGCCGACGAAGCTGTCCTCCTCCGACAGGGCGGCAACATCCAATTCCGAACCCGTAGAAGCAGCGATCTCGCTGATCCAGCACCAGCCGGCATCGAACCCGCTTCCGGCGGAAGACATCCAGCCGGGTTCGGCCAGGCGTTCCCTCAGTCCCGCCAACAGCTCCTGAAGCCGCTCCGAGTCTCCTAAACTCGCATGCAGCGGCCCTCTGCCGACAAGCGAAAATCGCACCATAAGCGAACGGCCGCCGCACTCGGAAGCCGCTCTCGCGGCGGCATCTTCCATCGCGTCCAGCAGTTCCTGCTCGGAAACGATCCCGTCGATCGCCGTCCGCACATGCAGCCAGCGCACCGTATCGAGCGGCACGAACCGCAGCACGGTTTCATGCGCAGCCGAAACATCGACGACGTAACAGCCTTTGGCCCCCGTCTCCTTGGCATGCCTGCCTTGCGTATTGCCCGCATAGACGACATGCGGATATTCATGCAGCACCGCCCGTTGATGAATGTGGCCAAGCGCCCAATATTGAAAGCCTGCGCCGACGAGCTCGTCCAGCCTGCACGGCGCGTACGGATCGTGACCGGCGTCGCCGTCGACGTTGCCGTGCAGCAGCGCGATGCCGTACGTACCGTCCTGCCGGGCAATATAGCCGGCTGCCAAATTCGCGGTCACGGACCTAGAGCCATAAGAAATGCCGGTTATGTATGCCGCTAATTCCCCTTGTTTCGTATAGGCCGGCATCTGTTCAGGACGTTCGGCACCGAAGAAATGGATAGAATCCGGCCAGCGCAGCGCGGCCTGCTGCCCGGACAGCGGATCATGATTTCCGTGAATGACAAAAAGCCGCACGCCATGAGCATGCAGCCTCTGCCATTCCTTTTGCAGCGCCAGCTGCGCGCGAAGCGAACGGTCCGCCGAATCGTAGAGATCTCCGGCAATGACGACAAAATCAACTTCTTCCCCGATCGCCGCGTCCACGAGCTTCCGCACGGCATCGAACGTCGAAGCCTGGAGCGCCTCCCGCACATGCGAGGGTACCTCCGTCAAGCCGCGGAACGGACTGTCCACATGAAGATCCGCGGCATGTATGAACCGAAATGAGACGCCCATGTTCCTTCTCCCTTACTCCGCCGCTTCCGGTTCCGGATTGATTTCCATATATACCTGTTTGAGCTGGGCGATGACCCGCTGCAGGGAATAAACCTTCTTCGCTTTGTTCCAGGCCGCCCGGGCCATGTTGTACCGGTAATCCTGGTCGGATACGACCTTCTCCAGCGCATTGCATAGCGCGGTCGGATTCTCGGGCTCCACCAGCAGGCCGTTGATGCCGTCGTCGATCTGTTCGGCGATCCCGCCCACGTTCGTGCCGACCAGCGCCAGCCAGCATAGTGCCGCTTCGGCGAACACGGAGCCGAAGGCTTCCGCCCGCGAGGGCAGCACGAACACGTCGAAGAACGGCATGAACTCTTCCGGATGAAGCATATAGCCGTAGAAAATAATATCGTCGTACAGGTTCAGCTCGATCGCGAGCTGTTCCAGCTCTTCGCGGCTCGGCCCGTCTCCGATGATATGGAGGACGAAGGCGTGACCCCGCGCTTTCAGCTCTGCGCACGCGCGCAGCAGGACATCCAGCCCTTTAGCCGGTACCAAGCGGCAGACGGTAATCAGCTGCACGACCGCGTTTTCATGGGAAATCGGCCGGAAACGCTTCTCGTCGAAGCCGTTCGGGATGATTTGGATGCCGTCTGCATCCTTGACGAAAGGCTTCAAGTACAGCCGGAACGATTCCGAAGGCGTCAGAATCCGGTCGACCTTCGCTTCGAGCTCGCCGTAGACCGCCGTAAGGAACCGATGCTCCAAGCCGCCTTCGATGATTTTGCCGTTCAGAATCAGCTCGCGCTCGTAACTGGAGTGGATCGTCATCACGATCGGCGTATCCGGATACAACTGCTTCATCACCAGCGCGGAAATCGGGTGGTGCGCATGGATAATGTCGTAATTCTTCTTGATGCGCAGCTTCGTCCACCAGACGTAATCGCGGTAGGTCTGCACGTATTTATCTACGATGGGATTTCCCTCGTAATTCGCAATGTCGAACGTATCGAAGGAAACAGGCTCCTGTCCCTTCCCTCTTACTCGTCTCGGCAATGAAAACAATTCCATCGTCCAGCCGAGTTTATTGAACCGATCTTGGATGTAAGGAACCATGGAGGACACGCCGCCCGGCTGCTCCGGGGGGAAAAACAGTGCCTGCAAAATGTTCATCTCAAGCCCTCCCAAACCACTGCAATTTACTTCTCGACTTGCAAAAACCAGAATAGACGTGAACATTTTCCGTTCGATGCACGGGTCAATGTTTGTTCATTATAGTCGAATATAACGCGTACGATCAAGGTTTCTGCCCTCATATTTATGATATGTAACAAACACCCGGAAAGCATCCATTAAAAAGAACGGCGGTAAATGCATACATGAAAAGAGGCATGACCGGAAGCCTGTCCCATGCGGGAAAGCATACTGGTCATGCCTCTTCGAATCGTTATACGATCACATTATTTCCTGCATTTTCGGACGATAGATCACATAACTGGTCGGGGTTTCGCGCACGATGATTTGCATGCATCTGGGTTGATTCGCGCAGCCGTCCAAATAGGCTTGTACCTTGGCATAAATCGCAGCCGCCAATACCTCGGTGGTCGGAAACCGTTCGCTGTCGGCGCCGCTGAATTCCTCATGCTCATTTAAACTCGTGTGATCGTATCGTTTATGGATCAGCTCTTTAATGCTGGCGAAATTGACGAGAAATCCGGATTCGTCCAACGCATCGCCGCAGACGGTGACATTCACCACATACGTATGGCCATGAAGATCTTGGCACTTGCCGGCCAGCGAGGACGGGATGAAGTGAGCCGCCGCAAAATGCAGGTCCTTGTTTAGTTCGTAAGTAAAGGAATGACTCACGGTTGGATAGTATTGAAAAATCATTGGTCTCGCAGCCCCCTAGACATTGACCTCTTCCAATCGCGATTCCGCGTGTTTCGTTGCTTGAATGCGAAGCGGCTCGCCAGAGTTCCACCAAATGACTCTCATTTCCGGATATAGATTGGCGATATGCAGCGCCTGGATCGGACAGCTCTCCACGAAATGATTGAAACCTAATTCGATCGCCCGCTTGCCTTTCCAGGCGGCCGTCTCCTCTTTGGTGGGCTTCTCGATGTTATCGTCGCGGAACGTGGCTTCGAGATGGATCTGACTATTATTCAGCCAGATCAATGTCCTTTCCCGGTCGCATTCCGGTCTCCCCGTAATGATCATGTCTTGGCTCGAATAGCGCGTTGGCGCGAAGTGCGCCTTCGTGTATCCGTCTCGGATAAGCAGCGCCTGATCCAATCCGGCCCGGTACACCTCCGACGGAACATCCTCCAGGAATACGCCGTCCAGATCCCATGCCGTCTTGTCCAGTCCATGATCGGGCGTCGCTGCTTGCCTTCCTTCCTTATTCATTCGGTGCCTCTCCCAAGGAAAAATAAAACGGGCATCGGCATTCGAATTGTGAAAACAAGCAAAGGTAGGAACCGAAGAAGAATGCAGGTCGCTGCATCCTACCAGCGTATCGACTCTCTTGCCGAAGCTTTCAATAAAAGCCGTCGTATTCGTTAGCGTGTCCCCCGAACCGGCAAAATCCTCGCATAGCAGAAGCCGCGTCCCGCTCGGAATGGCCCCTTCCCAAGCAATGCTTGAGCTGCTGCGCTCATACTTCACGAAGTAATAGGGCAGACCGGTCAAGAAAGCCAAGTGAAGCCCGATAAAGTACCCGCCGCGAAGTAAAATGACTAAGCCGTCGTAGTCTTTCTCCATGATCTGAACCGACAGCGCATCGAGACGCAAAGAGAGACTATTGTAATCCAAATAAATATTCCTGCTCATATTTCCTCCCATGATCGCCATATTCCCGTTTCCTTGAAAATGAATGAAGCCCATTTCCATAGGTCATAAGCAGTATATTCGACAACCTGCAGACGATCCCTTGTTAACGTTTCGTATGTTTCCGTGCAAGCGTAAGCTATCGTTCCATATTCAAGAAATTATGATATACTAGAACATATGTTTCTCTATTTCCGGATTCGCCGCTCTCCTCTTTATAACGAAAAGCGGCCTCGCGTCCGATATCAACTTTGTGCATACTCTCATCTTAGGTGGCTGAACTATGACATTCATTCATTGGCTCTCCGGCCTGTCCGGCCAAATTTTCGCTTCCGCATGCACCATGACCATTCTCGTTCTGATGCTGTTCATGGCGGTCAAGCTGTACAAAAGCTACCGTCGCAATCGTACGTATCTGGTATTGATCGTCGTCCTGCTCCTTTTGCTTATTCAGCATGCAGCCGTGCTCGGAATCGCCAGCTCCGACTGGACGGCGGCGCCGTACTGGCGGCTGACGCTCGCCTTTCTCGACCTGCTGACGTTCATCATTATCAACTACGTGTTCATGAAATTATATACCGGCCCCTCGATCAAATTGAAAGGCTTTCCTTTCCTGCTGATGTTCGTCGGCTTGGCGCTCATAACGGCAGGACAAGTCGTGTTCACGCCGGACATCGCGGTCTCCGGGCCCGTTGCGGATCAGGTGAATTTGCTTGCGGTCGACTTCTACGGCTTAATGCTGAACTTCATCATCTTGCTGAATATGCGCGGCATCGATCAGCGGTTCAGCTATTCGGCCAGCCTCATTGTCTTCTTCTCGCGCCAAATCGCGGAGATGGCCGACCATTACGTCTTCCACGGGAAAGTGCCGATGCTCGTCATTCTGAGCCATTTTCTACCGGTCATCTATTATGCGCTCTTGTTCCTGCTCTTGTTCGAATGGGTGCTGGAACGGCTGCTGATGACGTTCCAATCGTCGATTACGGACGGACTGACAAGCTTGTACAACCGCCGCCACTTTAATAAGAAGGCCGAGCAAATGCTGCGGGAGATGAAACGAATCGCGATTATCTTCTGCGACATCGACAATTTCAAGAAGCTGAACGATACGCAGGGCCACCATAAAGCGGACGGCGTCTTGAAACAAGTCGCCGATATTCTGCGGGAAGAAACCGCCGGCATCGGCACGGCCGGCCGTTATGGCGGCGAGGAGCTGCTCGGCCTCGTGGCCGCTCCCGGCGTGAAGCCGGAAACCGTCGCCGAGGCGATCCGCAGCCGGGTGGAGAAAGAAACCATGGTGACGATCAGCGTAGGCGTCAGCATCACTCTTGAAGGCACGTCCATTGCCGAGGTTGTTGCGCAAGCCGATGAAGCGATGTATCAGTCCAAGACGTCGGGCAAGAATAAAGTTACGCTTCATCCTTCGATGCGTTCAAGATCGCGATCGGCCGACAACGCCAACAAAGCGAAAGCACAAGCCTAGAATACTAGTCTTCGCTTGCAAAAAAGACAGCTCCGACAAGAGGCAGACGTGAAAATCCTCTTCATTCGGAGCTGTCTTTTTGCTTATTCAGCGGCAACCTTGTCGCAATGGTATTGCAACCTTGTCGCAATGGTATTGCAACCTTGCTGCAATGGTATTGCAGGCTGCAGCACTATTTATTTGTAAGGAATCGGATCGGTCATGCCCGCTTCGGCAAAGCCTTTCAGACGCAGACGGCAGCTATCGCATTCGCCGCATGCTTCCTTCTCCCCGTTATAACAAGAGGTTGTCAGATGGTAAGGCACTTCCATCCGTGTCCCTTCCGCAACGATGCCTGCTTTTGTCAAATGAATGAGCGGCGTCTCGATCGAGATCGGATTGCCTTCCGCGCCGACTTTGGTAGCGAACGCGATCACATCCTGCACCTTGGCAATGAATTCCGGACGGCAGTCGGGGTAGCCGCTGTAATCGAGCGCATTGACGCCGATGTAGATCGCTTCCGCGCCGACGGATTCCGCATAGGACGTCGCAATGGACAAGAACAGAAGGTTGCGTCCAGGCACGTAAGTAACCGGAATTTCACCTGGTTCGTCAGGCACTGGCTCGGCGCCCATTTTCGGCACGTCGATGCTGTCGTCCGTCAATGCGCTGCCGCCGAACTCGCGCAGAAATCCCAGCTGCACGACTTTATAGCGGTCGCCTGTCCCGTAATATTCGGCTACGGCACGGGCGTTCTCCAATTCAATGATATGACGCTGGCCGTAATCGAAGGAGATCGGATACAACTCGTACCCTGCTTCCTTCGCGTATCCCATGCAAGTCGTGCTGTCCAACCCGCCGCTCAAAATAATGACTGCTTTTTTCGTCAACTTAAACACCTCTCCGGGCCGGATCCCAAATGATTTTGTGCAGCTGCATGTTCAGCTTGACCCTCGTCAAACCCGCAGCCAGCATTTTCTCGACAAGCTTCGCCGGCGGCATGCTCTCCCACACCGGACTGAACAGCGCAAGCGCCTCGGTCGGATAGTCGGCAAGCACCTTTACGGCATAATCGAAGTCCGCGTCGCTCGCAATGACGAATTTCACTTCGTCCTGCTTCCGCAGCAGTGCGAAGTTCTCATGGAGCATCGCCTCGTTCTCGCCGGAATCCGGCAGCTTGTAGTCCATAATGTAACGTGCCTTGGGCGAATGAATATCGCGCAGGAACGGAGCCAAATCGATCGCGCCGTTCGTTTCCACGTGCACGTCCTTGATACGCTCGATACCGCAGAGCGCCTCAAGCAGAGCGCCGGAACGGCTGCCGTACAACAGCGGTTCTCCGCCCGTCATGCAAATATACTCCGCTTTATACTCCCGTTCGACCTGCGAGACGATCTCGTCGATCGTCATCGTAAATTCCGCTTCGGCGGGCGGATAGCTGTATTTGGTATCGCACCAGACGCAGCGTAAATTACAGCCGAACAGACGAACAAAAACGGTCGGAAACCCGGCACGCGTGCCTTCGCCTTCGACCGTTTCAAATATCTCCACCATTGGCAGCCGAATAGCGCGCGGCTCCTGCGCCGTTTCGTTAGCCGGCATGCTCGTCCGCCTCCATCAACGCGCGCGTTACCGCCGCATAGCTGGTCGGCGTCTCCCAAAGCCGGATCTCTTCGATGCGGACATTCGGATAATGGCCTTCCTCGACCAGCGCTTCATGCAGCTGCTCGTACATCCACACGACCATGTTCTCCGCGGTCGTATTCATCGGCGGGAGCACCTCGTTCAAGTACCGGTGGTCCAGCTTATCGATGATCCGCTCTTTCGCGATTCGTTTCATATCGGCAAAATCGATCGTCAGTCCGCGCTTGTCGGTCGTTCCGGACAGAATCGTTTGGAGCTTATACGTATGGCCATGGAGGCTCTTGCACTTACCTTCGTAGAGATGCAAATGATGCGCGCTGTCAAATGTAAACTCTTTGGAAACGAGCACCCGCCGGTTATGATAACGGAGCTGCTGCTCCTCGATATCCGTACCGAACTGCTGAATATGCTTGGGAATCTCGTACGTCACGTTCCACACCTTCCTCTTTATGCAACTGCAATATGCTATTATAGCACAATGTTAAATCGGTATCTAGGATTATGTCCGATGATCCTGCTAGAAGATCCTGCATTATACTTGCAATTGCCCCGTCAGTACCGTTACGGCATGCCCGGTCATGAATATCCGTTCCCCTTGCACGGAGACGCGCAGCTCCCCGCCTCTGGCAGAAGCTTGATAGGCAAGAAAGTCGTTCTTCCGCAGGCGGCGTTGCCAATAAGGCGCCAAAGCGCAGTGAGCGGAGCCCGTAACCGGATCTTCGTCGGTACCGGTTGCCGGATAGAATGCGCGGGAGACAAAATCATAGGCGTTCTCCGCACCGGCCGTCCCTCGGCTCGTGACGATTACCCCGCGGGCTTCCACTCGTGCCAGCAGGCCGAAATCCGGCCGCAGCGTGCGTACCGTTTCCTCGCTGTCGACTTCCACCAAATAATCCATCCGATTGCGGCCTACATAACGCGGAATGAGCCCCAAGCCTTGTATGAGCTCCTCGGGGGCGACGACCGGCTCTGCGATCTCCGCCGGGAAGTCAAGCATGATGCCTTCCTCCGTCAAGTCGGCCGTCAGCAATCCGCTCCGGGTGTGGAACCTTGCCTGCGCGTCCCGTTTCAGCAAGCCGTTCGTCCACAAGTAATGACCGCTGGCGAGCGTCGCATGACCGCACAGGTCGACCTCATCCGTCGTCGTAAACCAGCGCAGATCATAGCTGCCGTCAGGACGACGACGCAGGAACGCGGTCTCCGGCAAGTTCATTTCCGCGGCCACTCGCTGCATCCATTCCGCTCCGCGTTCCTCTTCCAGCAGGCAAACCGCTGCCGGATTGCCGCGAAACGGCTCTTTCGTAAAGGCATCTATCATGTGGATCGTTATCGTCATGTTCTGTTCCTCCTTGGTGCCTGCGTATTTTTCCGGACATGTATCCACTTATTGTACAGAATGCCGTTCTATTTTCCTAGAGCATTCTTGTTTGCCGATCGCCATGCTTCCGTCCGCAACAAAAAAGCACGACAGAGAAATTCCTGCCGCGCTTCGCGCTTCCTATATGATTCTTCATCTATTATTCTTCATCGATCGGAATCAGCAGCTCGACCTGTTCGGCTTCCAGATGCTCGTCGATATAGAAAATTTCCAACGATACGGCGTTCTCTCGCTTGTTCAGCTTCTCCTCGTTCATCCAAGCCGTCAGCTGTTCATAGCCTTCGCCGATACGCTCGTTCGTGCACACCGCCATGGCGTACGTGCGCTGGGGAATACTGAACTGAACCATGCCTGCGGGCACTTGCTCCAAATGCGGGACCTCGAAACATGCCCAGTAAGTCGCGAATACCTCGTTGCCGAAATTAGGACTGTACAGCACCGACGTCTTGACATCGCCTTCGATCTCATGTTTTCTGGCGAGAAACTCACTCTGCAGATGAATGGCTTCATCCGGGAACGTAGAATACGGACCGCAATAGCTGATACCAACCATATTCATTGCCGGCTTGGTAATCAAGGAACAGTTATTCACCGCGAATGACCTCCCGTAAACATTATCAATGCCTTAGGCTGCTTAAGGTTGACCCGTTCTCAGTGTACCATGACTGCTGGTTTGTTTGGTACTCCTTTATTGGCTTTAATCGTTTATTCCTGCAGCTGAACGCCATGAAAAAACCCGCAATGCCCATGGATGAGCAATGCGGGTTGTCGTTCGCTAACGTCTCACCGAACCATGCGGGTCGATGACGAATTTCTTGGAAACGCCTTGATCGAAGGCACTGTATGCCTCCGGGGCTTCATCGATCGAAATGAGCGTGGCGTTGACCGCTTTGGCGATTTGCGCCCGGCCGCTTAGAATCGCGCTCATCAACTCGCGGTTGTACTGCATGACCGGCGTTTGGCCCGTCACGAACGTATGCGACTTCGCCCAGCCGAGTCCGAAGCGGATTTTAAGCGTGCCGATCTTCGCATCGTCGTCCACCGCGCCCGGATCGCCCGTTACGTACAAGCCCGGAATGCCAAGTCTGCCGCCTGCGCGCGTCACTTCCATAATGGAATTGAGCACGGTTGCGGGAGCTTCGCCATGCGCCTTGCCGTGGCCATGCGCTTCGAAGCCGACGCAGTCGACCGCGCAGTCCACTTCGGGCACGCCGAGAATTTGGTCGATTTGCTCGGCCAAGTTCGCATGTTCGCGCAGGTTGACCGTTTCGCAGCCGAAGCTTCTCGCCTGCGCCAAGCGTTCGCCGTTCAAATCGCCGACGATGACGACCGACGCGCCGAGCAGTTGAGCGGAATGCGCGGCCGCAAGGCCGACAGGTCCCGCGCCTGCGATATATACCGTCGAGCCTGGACGCACGCCGGCGCTGACAGCGCCGTGATAGCCCGTCGGGAAAATATCCGACAGCATCGTCAGATCAAGAATTTTCTCCATGGCACGGTCTTTGTCCGGGAACTTCAACAATTGGAAGTCCGCATAAGGAACCATCACATACTCGGATTGTCCGCCTACCCAGCCGCCCATATCGACATAGCCGTACGCAGAGCCCGGACGGTCCGGATTCACGTTGGAGCACACGTTCGTGTTGCGTTCTTTGCAGTTCCGGCAGCGTCCGCAAGCAATGTTGAACGGCACGGAAACGAGATCGCCTTTCTTAATGAATTCCACGTCGCGGCCCACTTCGATGACCTCGCCCGTGATTTCGTGTCCAAGCACCAGACCGCTCGGAGCCGTCGTCCGTCCGCGAACCATGTGCTGGTCGCTTCCGCAAATGTTCGTCGTAATGACTTTAAGAATAACGCCATGTTCGCATTTTCTGCCGACATTAAGCGGATTCACGCCTGGGCCGTCACGCAATATCAGCTCCGGATACGAAATATCCCTAACTTCCACTTTACCTGGTTGGTCATAAACTACCGCGCGATTTCCAGCCATTGAATGTGCCACTCCTCTTATCATGGATTCGATGAAGACAAGCAATCACTCTCATTGTAATCGCTTGCAGGCGGAAAAGCTATCCAAAATGCCGGCCCTGGTTAACTTTCGCTATAACTCAAAATAGGTCTTAATCATATGCGCGGCCTGCTCCGGGCTTAATCCGCTGTTGTCGATGCGAAGATAATGCTCGCGTTCGATTTCGCCAGGTTCGGAGTTGAGGCGATGCTTGTCCAGGCTGTCCAACAGATTCTTCTCCGATTGCTCGACGTTACGTTTCGTCGGTTTGTGCTGAAGCCGATGCGGCGTACGGTTCCGCGCCAGCCTTGCTTTCAGCTCCGCTTCGAGCTCGACGAAATACACCTCGCCGCCGGCCTCTTCAATGATCGTGCAGACGCGATCGACGTAATCCCAATCTCCCTGTTGGTTGAAAGCCCATACATACGTGAAGATGAGGCCGTCCATCCCGCTTGCCGCAGCCGCTTTGAAGATTTCCATGCGGAATAAATCCGACAGCCGCCATGTTTCCGGACTAAATCCGAAGAACGGATGCAGCAATTCGATCGTCATGTGATTGTGAAACAGCTTCAAGCCCGTTATTTTCTCGAGCTCATGGCCGATCGTCATTTTGCCGACAGCCTGCGGACCGAACACTAACACGAACTTCATGGTACATCCCCCATTTTCAATTTGGAAGATTATACCGTCATCCTGAGCGGAAATCAATCGTTTTCTGTAAAATCCGATCCCGCGCAAAAAAAGCCAGCCTGCGACTAACGCAGACTGGCATTCCACGGCTTTGCAGCCTTTATCGGTTGCAATACGCAACGACCTCGTCGTAGGACAAGGCGCCGCCGAAAATATCGAGCGCGCTGCCGATCGTAATATCCAGCTTCCCGGCGGACAACGAACGGAACAAATCCAAGTCCTCGAACGAACGGGCGCCTCCGGCATACGTCGTCGGAATCGTTACCTGCTGCGCCAGCTGTTCCACCAACTGGCCCAAAATACCGGTGCGCTTCCCTTCCACGTCGACGGCATGAATCAGAAATTCATCGCAGTACGCTTCCAGCTCGCGCAGATGGGCGGCATCCACGACGAAATTGCTGAACGTTTTCCACTGGTTGGTCACGACAAGCCATTGGTTGTCTCGCTGCTTGCAGCTGAGGTCGATCACGAGCCGGTCTTTCCCAACCTCGGAAACGATGCGCTGCAAATTGCCCATGTCCAGCTCGCCGTCGCGGAAAATATAAGAGGTGACGATGACATGCGATGCGCCTGCCTCCAAATACCGAGCTGCATTCTCGGCATGGATGCCTCCGCCGATCTGCAGACCGCCGGGATATGCGCGCAGCGCCGCAAGCGCCGCTTCCTCGTTGCCGCCGCCGAGCATGATGACATGGCCTCCGGTCAGCTTGTCCCGCTTGAACATGTCCGCGTAATAAGCGGAGTCGTGCGAAGAGACGAAATTTTCCACGACTTGACTGTCGCTGCCTCCAAGCGTTTCGCCGACGATCTGTTTTACTTTGCCGTTATGCAGGTCGATGCATGGTCTGAACTTCATTGCTGTCACTCTTCTCTCGTAATGATGCGGCTCAGTTCGGCCAGCTCATGAATGGTGTAGTGCGGCGAAACCCCGTCCAATGTCGGTTTGCGATGCGGATTATAGAAGCAAAAGTCGATGCCGGCAGCCAGCGCTCCCTCGTAATCGTCCTTCAAGGAATCGCCGACGAATAAGATCTCCGGCCGCTGAACGCCCAGCGCTTCGACGGCTTTGTCGAAGATCAGCTTGTCCGGCTTGCCGATGCCGACCTCGTCCGAGATAAACAAATGCGGAAAATAATGCGAGATGCCGCCTGTCGCCAGCCTTTTGCGCTGCGCTTCTCCGATGCCGTTGGAAATGATGCCGAGCGTGTAATTGCCGTGAAGCCGCGGCAGCAGTTCCGTCGTACCGTCCATGAAATGGCAGGACGAACAGAAGAGCTCCCAATAGGTCGAGGCGAGCGCCGCGGACAGCCCGCCGTCATGTCCCAATTGCAGCAGCGTATCGCGGAACGAATAATCCAGCACTTCGGAAATGTGCAGCTTCCGCTCCGTCCGCTCGATCCAATAGGTCCAGTTTATAGGCGCGAACGACGTCCAGAATAGATCCCACGTAAAGCCTTCCCGCTCCATCAGCCCGTGTTGGCGGATCGTTTGCTGCATCGCTTCCCGCTCGCTGGCATCGTAATCGAGCAGCGTATTATCTAAGTCGAACAAAATCGCTCTGTACATCTTCATACGCTCACTCGCTTTCGTATAAGCTGCAACGCCGCGAAGCCGATCAGCGCTCCGACGGTGTTCAGCAGAATATCGTCGATATCGAAGCTTCCGCGCTGCAGCAGCAGCTGGAAGGTCTCCAGCAAGAATAGCACGCAGATAAAGAAACAGATAAACGAGAACAGCCGCATCCGCAGCAAATACGGAACGGAGAGGCCGAAAGGCGCGAATACGGCAATGTTGCCGACGATATTCACGATCCAATTTTTGAGCGGGAAACTATCCGCGTGAACGAAATACAGCTTGATCGTGTGCAGCGGCATGACGTTGTAGTTGTACCCCGGCAATTGCGGGTGCGTACGTCCGAATCCGATATACATCCAATAGAGGAGCAAGAGGGTATAAGCCAATGTAATCAGTGCGATTGTTCTCTTCATCACTCTCGTAGCCACACCTCCAAACCTATAGCCGTCCGGTCGGCAAATTCGCTTGTCCCTTGCCAACTATAGCTATTCCGCATGGCTTCAAATCATGCCAAGTCACGGCTTTGCGTGCAAAATAACCGGAAGCGGCCATGCTGCCGTCAGGAAAGCTTCGATTCGCGGATGCTGCCGGCAAGGCAGCACTCGTTTAATCCACGTCGTAGATCTTCCATCCCGTATGATTGACGTTGGTCAGCGCAAAGGCATGAGCGCCGCTGCTGTTCGCGTCATCCGTCTTCAACTTTCCTTGAACGACCATCGTCGTCGTTTCTTTGCCCGGCTTCTTATAGGTCGTTTCTCCTTGATAGAAGAACTTGGCGTACGTGAGATTCGGCATGGCCAAGACCGTTTTAATATAATAATCCATATGCGCGGGATCATGGAAAAACTGCGCCCAAACCTTGTCTTCCGCCTTCGGTTTGGCATGCACGGTTTCCACCAGCTTCAACAGCAAGCCCGCAGCATCCGCCGGAATTCGCTTGTCGAGCAGCAGATCGTCCTCCGTCCGATTGGAGTAGGGATCCGCGGCCTCTTCCTCCGCCTTCGCTTGGAGCAGTTTCAGCTGCTCGTCGGCTTCGCTGAACCGGCCGTTCGCTTCGTCCAGCCGCGTCTCGAGCTTGGCGTTCGCGTTCTTCAGCGCGATCAGCTGCTGCGCCTGCTCATCCACTCGCGCCTGCAGCTTGTCTTCATTCCCGTTGCAGCCCGTTACGAACATGACCGCCGCCGCCGCACAGATTGCCAGCCCCCTTGAGGACCAACGAATTCGCATATAAGCATCCCGCCTCTATTTCAGCTTTTTCTGATAACAAGCCAAATCCAGCCAACGGTCAAATTTGTAGGCGATCTCCTCGTAGTGCGCCACCTGCTTGTACCCAAGCTTCGAGAATAAAGCGACGCTGCTGTCGTTCTCCGTGCAAATCGCCGCGATGAGCGAATGGAACCGGAGCGATACCGCCGTTTCTTCCAGGAAGCGCATCGCTTCTTTGCCGATCCCTTTGCCGGTATAATCAGGCTCCAGGTAGATCGTCACTTCCGCCGTGACATTGAACGCCAGCTTCTTCTTATGCTGCGTAAGCAGCAAGTAGCCTGCGTAGCGTCCCTCGTATAGCGCGACGTACGAACGGTACAGCTCGGAGACCGGCTCGATCAGCGAACGCATCTGTTCCGGCGTATACGGGTACAGATCGAAAGAAACCGTCGTATGCTCCACAAAGTAGTTGTACGTGCCGCGGACTTGTTCCAAATATTGGCCGTTATACGGTTCAAACGCAATTCTGCTCGTCATAGTTGCACCTCATAGCTATATTCTTCTAAAAACAGACAGACGGCGCTGTCGCCAGCCCGTCTGCCCCTCCTCTGCGCCTTCGACGCTCGCCGCATGGCCGAGAATTATTTCCACCGCTCGATGCTGTACACCTTGAAGGCGTTCGTCACGGGATGCTGCGTAACGGTATAGATCCATTCGTATTCGTTAACCGTCGATCTGCCGTCGGGATAATAGATGCCGACTTTCTCGATAATGTAAAATTTATATTCGCCGTTGATTTTCTGAATATTCATCGTTTGATAACGGATGAGCTTTTCCTTGATATTCTTGGCGCTGAGCCGGCGAACGAGGCTTTCCTGTTCCTTGTAAAGCGGTCCCGCCGAGTCAAGCAGCCCTTCCACAAGCGAAAACCGATTCTTGTTGACCGCTTCAACCATGGATTCTTCATATGCATTCATGACATCGGACGCACCCGATGAATCTCGATAGTCAATTTGTTCGCCTGGGAGGGGGTCCTGTTCATGGGTGTCGTTTTTAACCGAACAACCACCGGCCAGCACAGTCAGACCTAGCAGCACGCCTAGCATCGCTGTTCTGTACATCCTTGTAATCTCCCGTCTTTATGATTTGCATCCTCTATGATCGCCGGACAATCCGCTCGTAGATAACAATGGGTTTGCCGTCCGGCAGTACGGCCGGCTTCACCGCGGCTGCCCCCTGGCTTTGCCAGAACGCGTGCGCGGGATGATTGTCGGCCAATACGCCTAACCGGTGCGAGGCAACGCCCCGCCCGTGCATGACGCGATCGAACCAAGCCAGCGCGCTGCGGCCGTAACCTTTACCCTGGCATTGACCGGAAATAACCAGCAGACCGATCCATGTACAAGCATCGTTCGGGTTGGTCATCAAATATTCGATGATACCGGCAGGACGGCCCATGTCATCATAGATGACGTAACGTTCGGCACCGGCGGCTTCCGCATCGCGATGCTCCGCTTCAATATCCGCGTCTGCCAGCTGCTCTTTATCTTTGGAAATGCGGTTGAAGAACGGGTTGGCGTTCATGATCTCCCGTTCGTCCGCAAGAGTGGCGTTCGAGGAACGTATAAAGTTAAGTATCATCTGAGCATACTCGCTTTCTATGTCATGCATGAGGTTGCACGTTCTATTCTAACATGAACCCGGGGCGACATAAATGCCTTCTGCGCCGTTATTTATCGCCATGGCCCTCATTGTGCCCTGCTCAGCGTTCTGACCACGACGGGTGGAGCAGTACCATGTGAATATGGTCCTCCCACTTCCCTGCGATGCGCAAATAGTCATGGGCAAGGCCTTCGCGCCGAAATCCGAGCCGTTCGCAAACTTTCAAGGATGGCGCATTGCGCGGCATAACGTTGGCTTCGATCCGGTGCAGGTTCAATTGCTCGAAAGCGAAGGCGACGACATGCGAGAGCGCCTCCGTCATATAGCCGCTATTGCGGTACGCAGCGTCCATCCGATAACCGAGATGACAGGATTGGAACGCGCCGCGCACGATATTGCTGATCGATGCCGTTCCGATCAGCTCTCCGTCCGATTCCCCTGCAAGCTTCAGCCAGAATCTGATGCTCTGTCCCTCATTCATGCCGAGCCGATCCTGTTGAATCAGCTTCCGCTGCGACTCCAGGGTAAAATACGCTTCATTGCGTTCCGGCTCCCATTCGGCCAGCGCCTCCCGGTTGCGCATGACGAACGCCAGCGCCCGTTCGGCGTAAGATTCGTCGATAACGAGCAGTTGAAGCCGTTTCGTATTCAATTTCAAGCGCTGCCATTCATGAGCGGGAATCATAGTGTGGTTTCTCCGTTCCTCTGGATTAATAGACCGCGTTCAGCAAAGAATAGACGCCGAACCCGAGAAGCAGCAGTCCCGACAACCGGTTGATCCGTCGCATAATGCCGGCGTTTAACGTCTGCCGAAGCGAGCCGATGACGATGCACAAGAACAGCCACCATGCCGCCGACCCTGCAAACACGCCAAGCACGAGCGTCGTCAGTCCGGTTTCCGAAGCGTCCATCGCATTCAATCCGGCAAAAATACCGAGAAACGAGAGGATCGTCACCGGATTGGCGGCGGTCAGGAAGAACGTCGTCATGTAAGCGCCAGCCAAGCTGCTGCTGCTGCCCGCTTCCGCGCTGCGCTCTCCTGCGGCAGACCGGTACGACCGGATGCCCAGGTAACAGAGAAACAAGCCGCCGATTAGCGAAACGACGTCCTGCAGCGCCACCATCCTTGCGATGGCGGCATTAAAGCCGAACGCGGCGATCAATCCATACAGGCCGTCGGCCGTAGCGGCCCCCAGTCCCGAAGCCAAACCGTAGCGCCTGCCCTGATTCAAGGTGCGTTTCATGCATAGAATGCCGATCGGCCCGACGGGGGCGGCGATCGACAGGCCGATAAGCAAGCCTTTTGCCAACATCATATTCGTATGTCCTCAGTTCTCTCGTTGTTTCTGACCGACAGCAGCCGAACAACCGCCCGGTCCGGATTGCTCTCCTCTTGCGGCGGACCGTATACGCGGCAGCCGTTAGGCATATATTCCGTATCACTTCTCTCCCGTATGTTCATCTCATTCTTCGGCCTTTTCTCCCCTATCGTTTGCCCAAATGTTGCCGAAGCGGGCATCTGTCCAATCCGCAGACGACGAATTTCATACAATACTGTATACCGAGTACCGAGAACAACACGACAAACTTGAATCCGGTGCCGGAAAAACCTTTTAAGGGAGGCATTTGCATGTCCGGTGTGCACGGAGGATTTACTTCTGCTGGCGTGATTTTGGTTCTGTTCATTCTGCTGGTCATCGTATCCCGCGGGATTTTCTTCTAATTAGACTGACCTGGCATAATGAGAAAACCGTCGAGGGATTTTCCTTCGACGGTTTTTCAGTTTCCGGAGGCCGCAATCGGTCTCCCGCTTGAGGCAGACAACGGCGTTTCGCTTATTTCCAAGCAAATGCGCGAAGAGCATGCGCAACGCCGTCTTCTTCGTTCGAGCGGGTCAGCACGTTCGCCGCTTCCTTCACGGCATCCGGCGAATTCGCGACGGCGACGCCCATTCCGGCGAAAGCCAGCATGCCGACATCGTTAAAATAATTGCCGATCGCCATGACGCGGCTCTGCTCGATGCCCCTGAGGCGGGCAAGCTGCTGCAGCGCCGTGCCTTTGCTGGCTTCTTTATGCTGAACGTCGATGAAATAATCGCCGCTTCGGATATGCTGCAAGCCATGCGTCCAACCGTTCCAATCCGCTTCGACGCGGTCCAGATCCGCGATTTCGCCGAACAACGTAAATTTCACGAGCCCTTCGGGAAGCGGTTCGCCCGGCTTGCGCATGACAGGGTTCGCGCCGTACAGCTTATACATCTGCTGCGCTTCCGGCGTGATGCCCTCGATCAGCATTTCGAATGGCGTATTGATGTCGAAATGCAGCTTTGCCAGCAGGCAGTATTCCCGGAACCGGGCAAGCTCCGCCGCTTCGATGCTATATTGATGCAGCACGCCGCGGCTGGCCGAATCGACCGTTGCGGCTCCGTTATGCGTAATCATCGTTCCGGCGAGTCCCAGCTCATCGAGTACCGGCATCGCATTAACAGGGCCTCTGCCCGTACATAATACGATCTCGGCCCCGCGGTCATGGGCTTCGCGCACCGCTTCTCTGACGCCTGCCGTCAAGACATGCCCGTCCGTAAGCAGCGTTCCGTCAATATCCAGCGCTATCAAATCGTAGTTGATGTTCCCCATGTTGTGTTTCTCTCCTTCTCACTCTCTCTTAAGCGTCCAGCACGTCGGCGGCGCGAACGTTCAGCAGCGCGTCCAGTTCTGCATCCGTGAGCGGGCGGTACGCGCCGAGTTCAAGCGTCTCGTCAAGTGCAAGCGGACCCATGGAAACGCGTTTCAGATAGACAACCTTCTTGCCGACGGCCTCGAACATCCGTTTCACTTGATGAAACTTCCCTTCGCGTATCGACAGCGTAATCCGGCTGAACACGCCTTCTTCCCGCTGCTCCTTCTCGCCGATCGCCAGGTCAGCCGGCATCGTCTTATACCCGTCGTCGAGCGTTACGCCTTGGCGGAACGCTTCTTGATCTTCGCCATTGACATCACCGTGCACAAGCGCTTCATAGGTCTTCGTGACATGCTTGCGCGGCGACAGCAAATCATGCGCCAGCTTCCCGTCATTCGTCAGCAGCAGCAGCCCTTCCGTGTCCTTATCCAGCCGGCCGACCGGGAACGGCTGCAGGATGCGATGGCCGGGCTCCAGCAGATCAATGACCGTGCGGTCCCGCGTGTCTTCCGTCGCCGAAACGACGCCTTGCGGCTTATTCAACATGACATAAATCGTCTCCTGATAGACGACTTCCTCGTCGTCGAACCGCACGGCCGCCGTTTCCGGATCCAGGTTCAAGCCGAAATCTTTCACCGTCTGTCCTTCGACCGTGACCCGTCCTTGTTTGACCGCCCGCCTGATTTCGCTTCGCGTGCCAAATCCCATATTCGCAAGCAGCTTGTCCAGCCGCATTCGCTTTGCCATCGTCGTTCCACTCCTATTACCGTTCAATTCCAACCCGTACTTACTCATTGTAGCTGATATCCGCGGTCATCACCAACCCTAATCCTGCATGAATTGGCAGCTATAGAGACTCGCGAAACAAAAAAAGCCGCCGACGCCGATCCGGCCCGATGATCGGAAACCGAATGTCGTCAGCAGCTATGAGCGATCGCCGGCAAACCTTCGCGGCTATTAATCATCTTCGGGATGCACGCGCCGGTCGTACGGGATTGCCGCAAGCGCTTTCGCAAGTTCGCGCAGCGTTTCGTCGACGACGACAAGGCGGAAGGCTTCGAAGGCAGGCGGTTCCGCTTCGCGGTCCGCTGCCGGCCTTCCTTCCGTATAAGCCCGAAGCCGGGCCAAACTGCCAGCCATGTCGGCGCGAAGCCGTGACAGATCAAGCCCCATCGTGTCGTCCGGATACGCCGTCAGCTTGTTTTCCGCTTGGGAGAACAGCTTGACCGCGCCGGTGAAATTATCGTTGCGCCAATGATGAAGGCCGACCGCGGCCTGCAGCAGTCCCTGATAGAGCGTGCTGCGGCCTTCTTCGAGCCACAGTTCCTCCATCACTTCGTGACATTCGAAATAATCCTCGTCGACGTTGAACAACACGACAAAATGAACGAATTTCTCGTCATACGGGTACGCCTGCGATGCTTGGGATGACGTCACTTACGTCGTTCCGCCCTTCTTCGCGCGATTGATCGCCACCCGGATCTCGTCGGACAGCCTCCGGATTTCGAACGCGTCTTCCTTCTCCCATAGTTCATTGAACCGCAGTTGGAATTGAACGGCCTCGCGCACGCGATTGAAGAAATACAGTTCCTGGATGTCGCTGAGCACGCTGGAGAACATGTTCGATTTCTCTTCGAAATCCCGCTGCGCGTCCAAGATTTCATTGCGAATGCTGGACATTTCCGTATCCAGCACCGATGCCGCCTCGGCGGCTTTCTTCAACCGGTTTCGCACGTCTTCCGGCAAACTTTCCTTATACTTATAGTTCAACGAATGCTCGATCGTCGCCCAGAAATTCATCGCCAGCGTACGGATTTGAATCTCCGCCAGCACGTTTTTCAAGCCGATCGCCGTTTGAACGGGATATTCGATAATCATATGGTAGCTGCGATAGCCGCTGTCTTTGAAATTCGTAATGTAGTCTTTCTCGTACACGAGTTTCAAATCTTTGCGCGAACGGATCAGCGCCGCTACGCGGTGGATGTCGTCCACGAACTGGCACATGATGCGGATACCCGCTATATCTTCGATACCGGTATCGATCTTCTCCATCGGCACCGACAGCCGTTTAGCTTTCTCCAGAATGCTGGAAATCTTCTTGACCCGCCCCGTCACGAACTCAATCGGCGCGTAGGCTTCCCGATTCTTAAGTTCCGTCCGAAGCGTCTTTAGCTTGACCTTCAATTCTTCTACTGCCTGCTCGTAAGGGTGTAAAAATAGTCCCCAGTCTCTTCCGTCCATCCGGCCGCCTCCTGTCTATGACCGATGATCTGCTCCTATTGCCTCCGCAATCGATGCGAATCCGTCTTTGCGCAGCAACGCTTTAAGTCCTTCCGTCAGTTCCCGAAGCAGCTCCGGGCCTTTATAGATAAGCGCCGTGTAAATTTCAACGAGACTTGCGCCTGCGCGAATTTTATCGTATGCATCGGCTGCCGTAAAGATGCCGCCAGAACCAATAATGGGCAGTTGTCCATTCGTCAGACGATAAACCTCGCGTACAACCTCCGTCGAACGGTCGCGCAATGGCTTGCCGCTCAAACCGCCGGTTTCCTTTGCGTTCTCATGCCGCAAGCCTTCCCGGCTGATCGTCGTATTCGTCGCGATTATGCCGTTCACGCCGCTCGCTACGATCGTCTCGACGGTATAGGCAAGCTGCTCTTCCGTCATGTCCGGCGCGATTTTGACAAGCACGGGCTTGCGGGCGGCGCCGCTCTTGGCGGCCTGAACGCCCATTTCGTCCATGACCGTGGTAAGCAGAAGCTTCAGCTCGTCGCCATGCTGCAGCGCGCGCAGGTCCGGCGTGTTCGGCGAACTAATGTTGACGACGAAAAAGTCGCCGTATGTATACAGCTGCTGCAGGCAAGCGCGGTAATCCTCGTGCGCCAGCTCGTTCGGGGTTGTCTTGTTCTTGCCGATGTTGACGGCGATCGGAATCCGCCGCTGCGTATCGCGGGAAAGCCGTTCGGCCATGGCCGCCGCGCCTTCGTTATTGAAACCCATCCGATTGACGAGCGCTTCGTCGCTCGGGAGACGGAACAGCCGCGGCAGGTCGTTGCCGACTTGTCCTTTCGGCGTGACCGTGCCTACTTCGGCAAAACCGAAACCGATATTGGCGAACATATCGACAGCCTTGGCATTCTTGTCCAGTCCGGCCGCAAGACCGACGGGATGGGAGAAATGCAGCCCGAACAAATCCATCGCGAGCTCCTTTGATTCCGAAACGCCGTACATGCCGCGCATCATGGCGGGAATGCCCGGAACGCGGCTGGCCGTGTGCAGGCCGTCAATCACCATGTGATGGGCTTTCTCGGCATCCATTCGGAAGAAATAGGGCTTGGCAATTTTGGTATACAACAATGAAAAGTCACTCCGTTCTTCATGTTAGCTCTATCGAACAGTTTAACGTGTCGGACACGAAAAAGAAAGAGTCGACGCCGCTTCGTCTTCCTCGGCACGACTCTTAATCGCTTTACAAACAGTTGTCTCCCTGTAGGAAAACGATTACAATAGTAACATATTCTCATTTCCCGTGAAAGAAAGGTTGATCCGTATGAGCCAAGCCAAAAAAAAGCCGCCGATCATGAAATCCAAGCAAAAAGAAACCGTTAATAAGAAAGCGCTCATCTGGATCGGATCGATCTTTGTCGTCATCGTGATCGTCATGACCGTACTGCTTATTCTTGACAAGTAAGGTTGCTCGTTAATCAACCTGCCGGGATACGACCATGTCGATTCTCGGTCAAGCCTAGGGGCCTTAATCAAGCCATTTGTAAACAACAGCGGAGTTCGTCTCGTCCTGGTCCGGCTGCAAGCGGAAACGCTTTGCGACCGGTGCCGCAGCGTCGGGAAGAACGCCGCTTTTTATTGTGACCATCGTCCCAAGGGGCACCAGATCATAGAGCTCTTCAAGATCCTTCCGGTTCATCCGGATGCAGCCATGCGATTCATCCTTACCGATGCTATCGGGATCGTTCGTGCCGTGAATCGCGTACAGCGAATTCGAGAGCGTCATCCCCCGGCTGCCGAATTCGCTGTCATCCCGTCCGTTGGGATTGCGAACCTTCTCGCTGATGGCGAAGCTTCCGGCCGGCGTCTTGGCTCCGCCCAGTCCTACCGTATAGCTGCGGACGATCACGTCCCCGCTCACGACGGCAAGCTGATGATTGTCCTTATCGACGACGATCGAGAGCGGTTCCTCCGGCAGCGGCGACTCGCCGGCAGCCGAGGAAGCGGCGCCGGCTGCCGCTCCTTTGGTCGTCGAATCCGCGGCAGCAAGCTGCTTCCCGGCTCCCGCTCCGTCATCCGAACCAGCTGCCGAAGCCGCTTCCGATTGCATCGCTTTCAGCAGCGGCGCGAATAGCTTGCTCATCGCTTCCGAACGGCCTGAAAGCACGTTATTCGGATAAGGCCGAACGAGATCTTCGAGCTTGGCAGGCCACGCCTTCATCCGCTCGCGATAGTGCGCGATGGCGCTTGACAGGGTCCATTTCTGCTCCTGACGCTCGCTCCAGGTTCTGTAGAGCGTTCGCGCTTTCGCATCCTTATCCGGCATGCAGTCGCACGCTTTCGCGTCCAATAGGCCGATATCAGCCTGCCCTTGTCCGTCCTGTTTCGCCGTCTGCGCCAGCAGACGGGTTTTCCCCGTCCACTTGCGCCACTTTCCATCCTGTTCCAGACTGACGGCAAGCCCCTTCCCGTCACTTTGGCTTCCGCCTTGCGTCAGTACGCCGAGCGCCTTGCCGAGCATCGCAGCGTCGCTCCCGGCCGGTTTCACGAAGACGACTTTCAGTCCGTCATCGGGCGGCTTTGCCGTTACAGGGTTCGTATCCGTTACGGACTGCAGCGCCTCGTCCGACCCCGCATCGTCTCGGGCGGCGCCCGGGACGATTAGCAGCATGAGCGCGGCAAGCAGGAGCACGGACGCCGAAGCCCGCAGCGCTAGCATGCGGCGCCGGCGTTTGCGGTTCCACTCGGCAATCAATTGCTGCGGTTCGTTAGCGAGCGGATGCTGCTTGCGTTCATAAGCATCGTAGATGCTGCCGGACTGCAGGAAACAGTAGTTTGCTTTCGCTTCCTTGCCTTCCTGTATATATTGCCTGCCCAGCAGATACCAGGCCATGCGGTTATCCGGATGGTTCTGTACGTAACGTTTGAGATAGTTCATGTCATCGTTTATTTCCATCTGGCGACCTCCTGTTTCCGACTCCGGTAGGTACTATATCGGCAGAAGAGCCGCCCGGATAATATCCGGACGGCTCTTTTTTCACAAATTTATTCCGTTTTTTACTCGCTGAACCGCTTGTCGCGCAGCAGCACGGCACGGATATCCGACAGCCATTGTACGTCCAGGCCAAGCTCTTCGGCGAAGAAACGAACCGGGAGGAACAATCGGCCTGCAGCGTTAAACGGAGCCGCACCGACGTTCAAGGTTTGCTTCGTTCCTCCCTGTGCCGACTTTACGACCGACGACGATCCGGCCGTCATCGTGTAAGTCGTCGTTCCCAGACGCAGCGTCGTTTGGCCCCCGGCATATCGCACGTCGTAGCCGAGTTGCTCCGCCAATACTCTTGCCGGAGCATAGGTGACGCCATTCTTGATGACCGGATTGGCGTCGCTCTGCAGCAGACGGGTTCCATACAACAGATTAATGGTTCCGTCCGTCTTGAGTCCTGCAGGCGCATGGTAAGGAGCGACGAGACGAATCGTGTTGCTTCCGCTGTCCGCTACCGCGATCGTGCCTTCCCCGAGCCATCGGACATCCGTCGGCTTATTCAACAGCGCGCCATTGGCGGCAAGTCCGTCCATGCGTCCTTCTTCACCCGGCGTGCCCGCTATCGTGGACACGACGCCATGGAATAAATAGCGGATCACATGATTCAGCGAATCCGCGATGAGCAGGCCGCCTTCCGGAGAAAGATCCAAGCCGCGCGGCGCATGGAACTTCGCCGTTCCGGCAACGCCATCCGCAAAGCCGCCCGTTGCATAAGGAGCGTTCGGACCGTATACGACGGCCGCTCCCGCCTTGCCTCCTGCGACCGTCGTTACGGTACCCGCCGCGAAATCGATGTAACGAATCATGTCGTTACCCGAATCGCTGACGTACAAATTTCCTTTGTCATCCAGCGCAAGACCGCTAGGTTCATTGAATTTCGCTTTTGCGATCGGGCCATCCGCGTAATCGCCGCCTTTGGCAACCGAACCCGGCACGTATTCAACGATTCTGGACGAATGCGCGTTCAGCGTCGTTACGACGCCGTCTTTGATTTGCCGGATCGCGTGATTGAGCGTATCCGCGACATAGACGACGCCCGACTTGGACACCGCAATATCGAGCGGACGATTGAATTCGGCCTTCGTGCCCGCTCCGTCGGTATCGCCGATCAAGCCGTCGCCGGCAATCGTCGTCACGTTGCCGTCTTGATCGATTTTGCGAATCGCGTTGTTCCCGGAATCGGCGACATACACATTGCCTGTCTCGTCCTCCGCCAGCCCGGACGGGCCGTTGAAGACTGCTTCATCGACGGGGCCGTCAATCAAACTGCCTAGGGACGCATTCAGATCGTCGTCGCCGATATTCATGCCCGCCGCCGTGCTCGCCTCGCCGGGCTGCAGCAGTCGAAGCAGCTGGTTGCTCGTGTCCGCGATCAGGAACATTTTACCCTCGTCGCTGTACAGCAGCGAAGTCGGTCCCCGGAAAGCCGATTCGGCCGGCGTACCGTTAAGCAAGCCGTAAGCGCCCGAGCCTGCGATCGTGTGTACTTCGTATAACGGTTTCAGCGCTACGACGGAATTCCGTTCGTTGTTCGCAGCGGCATAACCCGTGCTGACCACAGCACCGAGCAAGACTGCGGCTGCTGCGGCCGAAACCGTGATTTTCGAAATTTGCCTCATGGGAAGGTTATCCTCTCGTTAAGTAGTCATCGGCTGCACGCGAACGGTTAAATCCGGCCCTGCAGCGATGCCGATTGAATCGCCGTTCGCGCCTATCGCCGCAATGGAACGGATATGGAACGGCACCGAGATCAAATCTTCGGCCCGCGGCGCCTGGGTTCCGCTCGACGGATACACCAGGAACGGAAGCTTGACCATGACGGTTCCGTCGCTGACGATCGAGGCATCCCCGCTGAACTTCGCGACCGAGTAGATCAGCCTGGACGTCGTTGTTCCATTGATGATCCGGTAATCATCCACGCTGTTCTCTTCGGTGACATAGGTACGCTCCGGCTTGACTTTAAATCCAGGCGCTCCCGCCCGATATTGAAGCGCGGTTTCCGGATAGGAGAACCTATACTCGTCGAAGGATGCCAGCCGACTGTCATATTCAACTTCGATTTGATAGCCGAGAATCGGCTGCGCTGCGGCGAATCCGCTGAATACGACATTCAATTCGAGCGGCCCCCCGGCTTGAAGCGGCGAAGTCTCCAACGCGGAATCGCTGAATTTCAAGCTAGCCTTCGCAGTGCTTTGGGGCGCAGTCGTTCCGGTACTCCCGCCAGTGCTATTGGAGGAACTTTTGCCAGGGGTAATCGGCGGCAGTCCGTTGTTGATCCGGTTCTGATTAAAAGCCTGCAGCTCCGCATCCGAAAGGCCTTGAGCGTATGCAAGCTCAGCCGCGTTCTGCAGCTCCTTTTCCCTTTGCTCGTTCTGCTTGCGCAGTTCTTCCGCTTTCTGCTTTGCCAGCAAAGCGGCATTCGTTTTTTGGAGGAGCGCATCTTTGGCTGCTTTCTCGCGCGCCGCCTGCTCTTCTTTTTCTTTCAGAAGCTTCTCGAGCAGCTCCTGCTTCTTTCTTTCCTCGGCCGTCAAATCGAGCTGCTTCGCGATCGAAAGATCAATCAGCTTGCCGCCGGCCGCTTCATTGATTTTATCAATAACGGATGTATCGATTTTGTGCTGGGACAGCGCTTCTTGGGCGATCAACGAAACCAGGTTGTTCAGATTCTGCTGAAGGCGCTCCAACTCCGCTTGGGATAACGTTTGGCCCCCGAAGCCGCCATTGCCGGTCCCCGTTCCGAGCGACTCCTTCGCCTGCTCCATCATCCGCGAATTCTCTTCATTGATCGATTGCGCGCTGGACAAGATCACCCTGATGATATCCGGCGAAGCATTCGACACGAAGCTGCTCAAGTCAATGATCGACGACTGGGTATGAATGCCGTCCGCATCCATATACTCGGCCAGCTGCTGCGCGGAATAGATGACTTGCGTTCTATCGATCGCGGCATCGGTCGACTCATCCAGACGATTGTCGTTCGTCCGCGATTCGACGACTCCGGCGGCAAGGAACAGCTGCGTCAGCCCGGTAACCGGATCGACGCCGACGTAAAACTGCGTGCCGCGGACCCCCATGATGGACGTCGGCGTTTCGACCTCGAACTGATCGCTCGCGTTCGATACCGATTTGACTTTGACCCACAACGAGCCGGCCCAGATGCTTATTTTCGTCTTGGTGCCGCCGCTGTCTTTCAACTTCGAGAAATCAACGACGGAATTGGCCGCAATGGTCACGGTATCCTTATCCGCATTCGCGCTCGCCAGCTCCAGCACCGCTCCGCCGTCTTTGCCCGTCGTGATCTGATCCCCCTCGTTCAAGCTCATATTCTTGAATGCTTTGAACGGCTTCGCTCCTCCCGACTTCATGACGGTCACGCTGCCCTTCAACGACTGCACGATCGCGACACGCATGATCTGCGCGGATGCATGCTTGCCAGCGAACAACGACGCGGGCCCAATGACAAGCAGGAAGCATATGACCGCGATCACCGTGCGGAAACTGCTATTCCTCATGCTCCTTCTCTCCCCTCAAGTTCCCTAATCCCACTGGATGATGTCGGTTCCGCCTGCCCATGGACTTCCGTTACCGGCACGGGCCTCTCTTTTCCTTTGACCTTGATGTCTCCTATGAATGCCGTCTCGAACTGCCCGGAAACGCGGTTCAACGTCTCTTCGCTGATCAGAATCTGACCCGGTCTAGCATTCGATTCCAAGCGGGCCGCCAAATTGACCGTATCACCGATGGCCGTATAGTCCAGCCGCAGCATCTGCGAGCCGATATTGCCGACGACGGCAGGTCCGCTGTTGATGCCGACGCCGAACCGGACCGGAACGCCGATTTCCCTTAGGCAGCGCTCCTCCAGTTCCGCCGATTGCCGCTTCATTTCCAATGCTGCCAGAACGGCAAGCTCAGGATGATTCGGCTGCGAGATCGGCGCTCCGAAGATGGCCATGACGCCGTCGCCGATGAACTTGTCCAGCGTCCCGTTATATTTGAACACCGCTTTCGTACAAATATCCAGGTATTCGTTCAACACCTGAATGACCTGCTCCGGCTCCAATCTCTCGGACATCGGGGTAAAGCCCCGGATGTCGACGAACACCACGCTGATATCCCTTCGTTGTCCCCCGACCTTGACTTCTTCGCCGGAGGCGAGCATTTCGTCCACGACCGTTCGCGGGACGAATCGTCCGAAAATATTCGTGACCCTTCCCCGTTCCCTGCGCTCCGTGACATAATGCTGAACGACCGACCAGATCAATACCGTCGTCATCGCCAAGAACGGATACGTAAACATGATCATGACGGACTTGAGCTGATAAAGCTCGATCCAGGTCACGGTGTACGCAGCCGCTAGCGCGGCGTAGGCGATAAACGACTTGTAGCCGGTCACCCGGCTGAAGACGAGAAGCGAGAGCAGCGTTAACAGCGCGATCAGCCCGTAATTGACGGACGGGCCGGATTCCGTGAAAAACTTGCCCGCCACGAGAGACTGAATCATGTTGGCATGGATTTCCACCCCGTACATTTTGAGCGTCGGACTAAGCGGCGTTAAGTACTCGTCCTGCAAGCCCGGCGCGAACGGTCCGATGAGCACGACATCGCCTTGATAATAGTCGGCAGGCACGTTCCCCGTTAAGACATCGATGAAGCTTTGAGAATCGTAGCCCGTATCCGCGCTCATCTCTTCTCTCGGTTCGGTGTAAAACTGCGTTCCGAGTTGATTCCGCGCATCGACCGGAAGCCGTTTGTCTCCCCGATACCAGCCGTTCTTATCCGCGTTCCATGCAATTTGATGAGACGCATCGAGCAAATAGTTCGCCAGCTTCACGCTGAATGCCGGAATCATTGCGCCGTCGTTGTCTTTCAAGCCGACGGTCAGCTTACGGACCGTTCCATCGTTGTCCTGCAACACATTGATATGGCCGATTTGTCCGGGGCCCGCGCCGATGGTGCCGGCCGGGTAAGAAACGGACTCTGTCTTAAGTTCGCCGGCATTGTCCTGTTTCGCCTTGAAATTGAAAACGACGGGAAGAATAACGTTCGGATACTTCTTCATCGTCTCCGCCATCAAGGCGTCGCTTCCCGGATCGCTTCCGGGCTCTGCGAGCACGACGTCCAGCGCAACCGCTTTCGCGCCCGCATCGCCAAGCATGCCGATCAATTGCGCATAGAGGCCGCGGTCCCATGGAAATTGCCCCAGTCCGTCGAGGGAAGCCTGATCGATCTTGATCAGCTTGATGTTCACGTTCGGCGCCCGTTCCGCATCCGATTGCTTCGTTACCTTATCCTGAAGCACCGACTCCAGTTGATTCAGCGTCCCCCCTGTTCCCAACTGGCTCAAGAATGACCAGAAGAGACCGATCAACACGCCGGCAAATGCCGTAACGATCCATTTGCGTCTTCGCATACATGCCCCCGATTCTCTTATTCGCGCTGCCAGAAAAAGGCTGTAAACTCTCTATCATTCTAGTTTACGTTTACAAGCATTGGCAATAACATAATGTCGAATAAACAAGAAAAATCCCATCCCCTGTCGAAACAGGAAATGGGATTTCGGGTTCGCGTTTATGCGATTTTAGTAGTTAAAAGCCGAGTCTGCGATTTTGATGGAGTCCGTAGGGCAGCCGTCTGCAGCATCTTGCAAATCATCGTACAGATCCTCAGGAATTTCGGTGTTGCCATGGTTACCGTCGTTGCCGAAAATAACCTCTGCCAAACCTTCATCGTCATAGTCGTAAATGTCCGGTGCCGTTGCTCCGCATGCTCCGCAAGCAATGCACGTATCTTTCTCAACCCAAGTAAACTTCGACATCGTGGTTCCCTCCTATTAGTGGTAAGTTAGCAAAACTTACATTATGTCCTACATTAAAGCGATCAACCCTCACTCATCACTATATAACATATGCTCGTCCCTTTGCAAGGATGTCCCGCGAATTCGTTTATTGCGTATTAGCGCCGACGGATCGTCCCCGAGCATGCCCGCCGTAAGCACCGCATCCTCTCCGAATTTGTCTCTCAACCTATCCATCGCCTTCGTCAGCGCCTCTTTCTTCGGCTGTTCGCTATAATTGAATAAATCCAGCTGGACCGCGGTTTCAGACTGCAGCGACAGGTTCTGGAGCGTGATGCCCAGCAACCGGACGGGCTCGCCTTTCTTCCAATGTTTATCGAACAGCTTGCAGGCTTCTCTATGAATATCGGCCGCGGAATCCGTAGGCGCTTCTATTGTAATGGAACGATTGATGGTACTCATATCCGGTCTCCGGATGACGATCTGAATCGTCGTGGCCACCATCTTCTGATGTCTCATCCGCCTGCCCGTCTGATCGGCCAAATTGAGCAGGATTCGGTGCGCTTCTTCCCGGTCGGTCACGTCCTTGGGCAGCGTCGTCGTATGTCCGATCGACTTGTTGCGGCCCCGTTCCGCATTGACGGGCGCGTAATCGTAGCCGTGCGAAGCCGCCTTCATCCACGAGCCGACGACGCCGAAATGCTTCACTAGCGTAGCCTCGTCGGCAGCCGCAAGCTGGCCGATCGTCCGGATGTTGAGCTTCGTCAGCTTGTCGGCCGTTTTGCGCCCGATGCCGAACAGCATATCGCACGGTTTCGGCCAGAGCAGCTCCGGCACGTCGCGAATGCGCAGCACCGTGAATCCGTTGGGCTTTTGCATGTCGGAGGCCATCTTCGCCAGTAACTTATTCGGGGCGATGCCGATGGAACAGGGCAAGTTCCACTCCGTTCGGATCCGCTCTTGAATGGCATGCGCGATTTGGAGCGGTTCGCCGAATGCGGACGAGCCCGTGATGTCCAAGTAGCACTCATCGATCGATACGGCTTCGATGAGCGGCGTGTATTGGCTGGCAATCGACATGAAGCCCCTGGAATACAAGCGGTATAAGTTGAAATCGGGACGAATGAGCATCAAATCCGGACAGCGCCGGAGTCCTTCCCGCACCGTCATCCCTGTCTTGATGCCCTGCGCCCGCGCGGCGTACGAAGACGTCACGATAATGCCTCTCCGCTGCTCGACGCTTCCTGCGACTGCCGTCGGCTTATCTTTGTATAAATGAGGTTCTTCTGCCTCGTGTACCGAACAATAAAAGGCATTCATGTCCAAGTGAAGGATGACACGGCTTTTGGGAGGTACCGTTTCCCGCTCCTTCGTCATCGCAGCCAACATCCTTCCTTCGAAACACCGAACTTATGATCGTATTTCAAGCATACCAACCGGATGCCTGGCGAGTCAACTTTCCCTTGCGGGCACTCGCATCCAACATTTACGCCCCGCTCTTCTAATGGTATAATAAAATATTATGACTAGAAGGTTAAAATGGTTCTAAGGAAGGGGGCTTTTGCATTCATGGGAAACACAATCTCCATCTTCGACACAACGCTTCGAGACGGCACGCAGGGAGAAGGCATCAGTCTTTCCGCAGAGGACAAAGTCAAAATCGCCCAGAAGCTTGATTTGCTAGGCGTTCATTATATTGAAGGCGGAAATCCTGGCAGCAACAGCAAAGACATCGAGTTTTTCCAGCGCGTTAAAGGAATGAAACTGAACGCGAAGCTGACCGCTTTCGGCAGCACGCGGCGGAAGAACAGCATCGCCGATCAGGACAGCAGCCTGCTGCGCATCGTGGAATCCGGCGTTCCTGCAGCAACGCTTGTCGGCAAATCGTGGGACTTCCACGTGCATACGGCCTTGCAGACGACGCTTGAAGAAAATCTGTCCATGATCTACGATTCCTTCGCCTTCTTGAAGCGCAAAGGCGTCGAAGCGATCTTCGATGCCGAGCATTTCTTCGACGGGTACAAGCATAATCCGGAGTACGCGCTAGCCGTGCTGCGTAAAGCGCAAGATGCCGGCGCCGATTGGATCGTCCTATGCGACACGAACGGCGGCACGCTCCCTACGGAGATCCATACGATCGTGTCTCGCATCTCCTCCGAGCTGAGCTCGCCTATCGGGATACATACGCATAACGATTGCGAGCTCGCGGTAGCCAACACGCTTGCAGCCGTACAAGCCGGCGCACGCCAAATCCAAGGCACGATCAACGGATACGGCGAACGCTGCGGCAACGCGAATCTATGCTCGATCATCCCGAATTTGCAGCTCAAAATGGATTATCGCTGCATCAGCGACGATCAATTGCACTCGCTCACGAAGACGGCGCGTTATATCAGCGAAATCGCCAATGTCCATATGCCGGTGGCGCAGCCTTATGTCGGGAACGCGGCTTTCGCCCACAAAGGCGGCATTCACGTTTCGGCAATCATGAAAGATTCCAAGACGTACGAGCATATCCAGCCGGAGCTCGTCGGCAATAAGCAGCGCGTGCTCGTCTCCGAGCTTGCCGGCCAGAGCAACATTATTTCCAAGGCGCAGGAGCTTGGGCTTGATATTAACTCGAATAACGAGAAGACGAAACAAATCATGGAACGAATCAAGGATTTGGAGCATCAAGGCTACCAATTCGAAGGGGCCGACGCCTCGCTCGAACTGCTGCTTCGCGACGCATTCGGCGAAATGAAAGAGATTTTCAAGCTGGAATCGTTGAAAATGCTCGTCGAGAAAACGAACGGCCACGGCATGAACGCCGAAGCGATCGTGAAAGTGAACGTCGACGGACAGCCGGTCTACATGGCCGCCGAAGGCAACGGGCCCGTCAACGCGCTCAACAACGCGCTGCGCAAGGCGCTGGAGCAGTACTATCCGACAATCAACGACTTCCATTTGTCCGACTATAAAGTTCGCGTCATTGACGAGAAAGACGCAACGGCTGCTAAAGTCCGCGTTCTGATGGAATCGACAGATTTCAAGAACACGTGGAATACGGTCGGCGTATCCAACAACGTTATCGAAGCAAGCTGGGAAGCGCTCGTCGACAGCATCCGCTACGCGCTGCTGACGAAAAGCAAAATCGATTCGCATGACGAGCCCCGGGAACAACTCGGTCTCGTGAATCATTAAGACTTGCTGCTCGAACGCATCATAAATCATGAAGGGGCTGCCGATCTCGGCAGCCCCTTTTGTTTCGTTAAGATCCAGTCGACCGATAATGCCGGACGCCAATTCGCCAAACGAGAAGGCAAGGCACGATGAACAGGAATCCTACCAGCGGGGTCAACGCGTAGAGCGGTTGATCCGCCCCCTCCCGCCCGAGGATATACAACAGCGGCAAATAGTTGACGCTGCCGAACGGAATGACGAAGGTGAAGAACCTTTTGACCCATTTGCCATAGATGCTCAGCGGGTACTGCGTCATTTCCCGGCCGCCGTCGGTGAATATGTTGACGATCTCAAGGCCCCGCACCGTCCAGAAGCTGATCGAAGCGGCGACGATGAAAATCCCCGTGTAAATGACCGTTCCGCTAATGATCATGAAGACGAGCGCGAGCAGCCGGAACGCCGTCCAAGCGACATCGATATGGCCGGAAGCCCATACGAGCAGAACCAGACTAAGCGCCAGCCTGCCCAATCGCGCGAACTCGAACTTGGAGCCAAGTACCTGGACGACCGTACCGCGCGGGCGAACGAGCAGCCGGTCGAAATCGCCGCTGACGACCAGACTCGCGAACCCGTCGAAACCGCGCGCGAACGTCTCGCTGAGCGAGAAGGCCATCTGGGTCACCGCGAAGCACAGCGCAACCTCGTAGAAATTCCAGCCTTCCAATTGACCGAACCGGTCGAACATGAAGTATACGCCGGCGAACGTCATGAACGGGGTCAGGCATTGACCGACCAAGAGCATCAAGAAGGAGCCGCGGTATTGCAACTGCGACTTCAGAATGAGCAGCATGTACTTGAAGTATAGTTTCATCGCCCCCATCTCAACCTCCCTGCACGACGATGCGCCGCAGCGCCCGGCCCATGGTGAATTTGCCGATGGCGACCAGCGCCGCGAGCCAAGTCAATTGCCCCGCCAGCCCCGTTGCCGACTCGAGCTTCGTCAAATCGCCCGTATACACGCGAAACGGAAAGTCGGCGGTCCAGTGGAAAGGCAGCACATATACGATTTGTTGCATCCATCCCGGCATCAGCGGTACCGGAATGATCAAACCTGCCAGAAATTCTCCGAAAATGCTGAACATCAAGAGCGAACCGCTTGGCGACATGGTGACGAACACGGAGATATAGATTAGCATGGACAGCGATACGATCATAAGCAGACCGACCAGCAAGGAGACGAGGAAGAACAATAGCGTAATCGGGTCAGAAGGAAGTTGCAGCCGGTAAGGCTCCGGCAGGAATAGGGCGATCAGGAGAATCGGAAAACAACGCAGAAGCGCACTCGACAACCGCTGCGCCAGCAGCTTGGCGAACCAGAAGCCGTAAATGCCGCATGGCCGGCATAACTCGTAAGCGATGTTGCCGCTCGTAATCAGCTGGAACAGCTCATTGTCCCGAAGCCACAGGATGATAAACGCCAGAAACGCCTGTTTGAGCCAGCTGTAGGTGATCACTTGGGATAGTGTCATCGGGGGTTGGTTGGAAGCATGCGCATAGAACGCTTCGAAGACCATAATGAAGACGAAACCGAAGAAAAACTGCGTGCCGATTCCGGCAAGCGCTGCCGTTCGATATTGAAGCCCCATATTGATTCGCAGCTTGAAGACGGATAAGTAAGCCTTCCTCATAGCTGATACTCCTTGTACATCTGCACGATGATATCCTCGATCGGCTGCGTGTCGATCGCCACGTCGAGCAGCTCGACTTGCGCGGACAGCCGGGTGATCGCCTCCGAAATCATAACCTGCTCGGTGTCGACGCTCAGAATGGCCCGCTCCGGCGTCCAAGACAGCAGCGTCGTGCCGGGAATATCGAGCGGCCGGCTGTTCTCGTGGTAATCGGCGGTAATCGTCCGTCTCGAACCGAACCGGCTTCGCAGCCCCTGCACGTTACCGTCGTACAGCAGCTTTCCTTTGCCGATCATCAGGATCCGGCTCGCCAGCGCCTCGATATCGTTCATATCGTGCGTCGTAAGAATGACGGTGACGCCCTTTTCCTTGTTAATCGTCTTAATGAACTGGCGTACCGCGATTTTGGATACCGCGTCCAGCCCGATCGTCGGTTCGTCCAAGAACAAGATACTCGGACTGTGCAGCAACGAGGCAGCAATCTCGCATCGCATGCGCTGCCCAAGGCTTAACTGCCTGACGGGCGTCTGAATGATTCCTTCGAGATCGAGCGTCTCCACGAGCAGCGCCAGCGATGCTCGATATTGCGTCTCCGGTACGTTGTAAATGTCCCGCAACAGCTCGAACGAATCGAGCACCGGTACGTCCCACCAGAGCTGCGATCGCTGTCCGAACACGACGCCGATGTTCCTCACGAACGGCACGCGATCCTTCCAAGGGGTATAGCCGTTAATGACGCAGGAGCCGCGATCCGGCACCAGAATGCCGCTCATGACTTTGATCGTTGTCGATTTGCCCGCGCCGTTCGGCCCGATATAACCGACGATTTCGCCGGGCGGAATCGAGAACGAGATGTCCGACAGCGCATCGACGGCCGTGTACTCCCGGTGGAACAGCGACTTGATCGCATGCTTCATGCCCGGTTGACGTTTCGCCACCAGGAACGTTTTGCTTATTCCTTCCACAGTAATCAATTTCCTGTACCTCCATATTTTTCAGTTTGTTGAAAATGACAGGGAAATGAATATACCACCAGCTGTAAACGCTGTCAAGAATAATTTTCGCAAGGAGGCCAGCGCATCGATAACGGCAAGAAACCGAAAAAAAGCCCGGCACGCCTGATGGCGGACGGACTTTCGGTTTGATTGCTTCATGGTCTAACGCATGAGAGACGCCGGTTCTACAGCGGCATCCCCGCTTGGATCATGTCGTCGAATTCGCTGCTTTCTCCTCGACCTCGGCATTCACCCATTTGTCGATGAGCGCCTGCCATTGCGCCTTCTTGATGACGCCCTCGACCCGCTCCCTGACGATCCCGTTGCTGTCCACCAGCAAGCTGATCGGGAACGAATTGATTTTGTACAGCTTCTGCGCGGTGCCCTTCCGATCCATCAGAATCGGGAATGACAGCTTCTGCTGGTCTACGAATTCTCTCGCCTGCCGCTCTTTATCGATGCTGGTCGCGTTGATCCCCAGAATTTGAAGCTTGCCGCCGTATTCCTTGGCCAATGCTTGAAGATCCGGCGCTTCCATCTCGCAAGGATAGCACCAGGACGCCCAGAAGTTAACCAACGTCAGCTTCTCCTGCTTCCCGCCAATGGCAACGTCTTGATCTTTCAAATCAGGCAAGCTCAGCGTGGGAGCGGTAAAACCCGGCTTTGGCAGCATGTCCGACGAAGCAGCCAAGGCTTCGTCATGCTTGCCGTTATTTTGATAAACTGCCGCACCCGCCAGAATAAGCACGATGACGAGCAATACGATGGAACGTTTCATGTTGCGCCTTCTTTCCAAAATTTGTCGATTTGCGTTGCGTTCACTTTCTCTATGTTACCATGATCCAGAATGACACCTCAAGTTCAAGGGCACATTATCCACGAGACCGCTCGGTCAACTCATGGGCTTGGGGGCAAGAAACAATGAAACAGCAGACGAAAACCCGCGGTACTGCGGGCAGTCCCGGCAAGCTGCGGACGACGGAGTCCGGCGGCTCCTCCTCGAAATCGAAACAGAACAGCAAGGGTGGCAGCAAATGGCTGGAATACGTCGCGCTCGCGACCGTCCCCCTGGTGCTGGTGCTCGGCAATTCCATGCTTGTGCCGATCCTGCCGGAAATGGAGCGCAAGCTTCACATCTCTACGTTTCAAGCCAGTCTCGTCATTACGTTATTTTCCGTCGCGGCGGGACTGATTATTCCGATCTCCGGCTATCTATCCGACCGTTATTCGCGTAAAGCCGTCATTCTTCCCTCTCTTGCGCTATACGGTATTGCAGGCATAGGAGCAGGCATTGCGGCAGTCATGCACGCTTATGGATTTCTCATCGCCGCCAGAGCACTGCAAGGTATCGGCGCCGCAGGAACGTCTCCGATCGCCATGGCGCTTGTCGGCGACAAATACAAGGACGGCGAGGAAAGCGAAGCGCTGGGACTTATAGAGGCTTCTAACGGAGCCGGCAAAGTGGTCAGCCCGATCATCGGCTCATTGCTCGCGCTGCTCACTTGGTACGCGCCTTTATTTGCGTTTCCGGTCTTCTGCGCGGGTTCGTTTGCCGCCATGCTCTTCCTCATTAAAGAGCCGAGCAAAGAGAATAAAGAACAGGCGCTGCCCATCAAACAATACGTCAAGGATCTCGGCAAGGTTTTTCGCGAGAAAGGGAAATGGCTGATCAGCGCTTTTGTATCGGGCTCGCTGGGCTTGTTTATTTTGTTCGGCGTCTTGTTCCGTCTCTCCGATCTGCTGGAGAAGGCTCCTTATAAGATCGATGGGGTGGCCAAAGGCGGCATACTGGCGATTCCGCTGCTGTTCTTAGTCATTACCGCGTACATTACCGGACGCAAAATCAAAAACAACGGCAAGCTGATGCGCATCCTCATGATTACGGGGCTGGCCGTCATGGGCGCCGCTCTGGCCGCGGCCGCGTTCTTGCACAAAAACATCTACGCCCTAATCGGCTTCGCGGCGCTCAGCAGCCTTGGTACCGGCCTTCTGCTGCCCTGCTTGAATACGCTCATTACCGGATCGGTCGATCGGCAGCACCGCGGCATGGTTACCTCGCTCTACAGCAGTCTGCGGTTCTTCGGCGTCGCCTTCGGTCCTCCCTTGTTCGGCTGGATCGCCGGCAAATCCGATACGCTGCTGTACGGCATCGTATCCGGTCTGTCCGTCGCGGCGCTGCTCATCATCGTGTTCCTTGTCCATCCGCCGAAGAAAGCCGGAGACGCGCCTGGCTGAATGCTGGGGGCGGCGCTATAATGGACGTATGCAATATTGAATGCATATCCATATGCATGCAATATTGCCATGCAGCCACGGAAGGAGAATCGCCATGAGGCCGCCCCCGATTCATGCCTCGCTGGAACCGCAAGCATATCGCAGGCTAATTGAGGCATGCATGAACGCGCTGCCCGATGAAGCATGCGGCGTGTTAAGCGGCTCCTTCATTGTCGTCGATCAAGAAGATTCCCGCGGCGACGCAGCATCGATAGCAGCCGAATCGCTGATGATCGCAGGCGTTCATCCTGTCCGCAATACAGCGGCCAACCCCGCGAGCAGATTCGCTTTCGACCCGGCCGATTGGGTTCGCGTCCTTTACGACATGCAAAGAAACCGACAATCGCTTGTCGGCTTCTATCATTCCCATCCCGCATCTTTGCCCGTGCCGAGCCCGGCCGACCGGGAAGGCCTTCCGGGACAGAATGCGGGCACCTCGTACTGGATCGTCGCTCCTCATCACCCGACCCGCGGTACGATCGTGCAGCCCTATTGGCTGCAAGACGAGACCTTCTCGCCGCTAATGCTTGCTCAGATAAGCATATAAGTCCCCTAACGTTACCACGTTCCGATCCAGCATGCGCCTTAGATAATGCAGCCAAAGCTTGGCCGTCATGACCGAGTCTTCGAGCGCATGATGCCGCTGCGCGATTTCAATGCCCGACTGCTCCAGCAATTCATCCAGATCGTAATGGGAACGCCCTGGATCGAGCCATTTGGCCACCATCATCGTATCCAGCACGCGGTGGGTCAAATTCACTTTCGACGTACGCCAGAGCGCACTGTTCAAGAACTGCTTGTCATGCCCGCTGGCATGCGCGATCATCAGCCTTTTCCCGACGAACTCCATAAAATCATGCAGTACCTGCATAAGATCGGGCGCGCCCTGCACCATTTCGTTCGTAATCCCGGTCAGTTCCGCGATATGCTTCGGCACTTTGCGCTTCGGATTCACCAAGCTGTAGAAGGTCCGATCTTCGATCAACTGCTCTCCCTTCAGGATGACCGCGCCGAACGAAATGATTTCGTCCCCGTTGGTCGGGTAGAAGCCGGTCGTCTCCAAGTCGAATACGACGACCTCCATTTCGGATAGCGGCTGATCCATGATGGAATCTTTACGCTGCTCTTTGGACATGGAACGGATAAACGCCATTTGCTGCGCGTTTTGAGCTCCCATCATGGAAGCCAGCGCAGGCGTGATGCCGCCCATTTTGTACAGATGCCACATCCGGCCTACGCCTTTTTGTTCTTTCATGCTATTCCCCTCCGGATGAGCCTAAATCCGGCCTGAAGCTCGCTTCCGAACCCGTTTCTGCAGCTTCTTCACGGTGCGAAGGCCGGCTTTGAGTTCCTCGATAAGTTCCTTGGTCAGACGGGTATTGGGCAGCTTGCCGTTATTGGCATAGAATCCTTCTTCCAGCTTGACGGTCGTCATCAGGCGCAATCGCAGCAACAATCTAAACGCCTCGGCATATTGAGAACCTTCCGATGCGTCCAAAATCCCTTTGTCCGTCAGCCGTTCCAGACGCGCGATCGTCGAGGTCTCGCTTATACCCGCTTGTATGGCAAGAAGCCGCACCGCATTAACCATCGGGATATACGCGCCATATTTCAAATCAAGACTGCCCGCATCCTCGCCGTAATGCTCTTTGAACAGCTGCCCGAATACGCCGACCAGCACTTTGTGGCGCATCGTGTTGTTCAGCATACGCTCCGCAATCCGTTCATGGTCGAGCATCTTCTGGAAGAAGCAGCTCTTCAGTTCTTCGCCAATCTCCTGCGATCCCGCCACGATCCGGCAGTCCGCCACGATGAGCAGGTACCTGACCCGCTCCCAGTCCGGCTCCCGAAACCAAAGATCCAATTTGGACTTCCATTGCGACGACGATTGGCTCCATAGCGGATTCGAGCTGACGACCTCGCCTTCGCAAGGCGGATAGCCAAGCTGTTCCAGCAAATGTACGACCTTCTGCGACAAGAGTTCGAAATAACGCGCATTCCGCTCAAGCTGCGACGGCTCTTCCGGATCGGCATAGATCAACCCGCTGTCTTGATCGCTCGTCAATGTCTGTTCCGCTCTGCCCCCGCTGCCAAACAACAGATACGCATAAGGCACGGGCGGGGAACCATGCCCCAGCCGTGCCATTTGCTCTTCCGAGAGGGCGACCGCGCGCTTGATCATCGCGTCGTGTACCTCGTTCAGATCCGTATAGAATTGTTCGATCGTTTGTTTAGCGAGCAGAGCTTCCATATGCTCGTGGATCTGATCCCGCAGGCCGCGAAGCGATGCCGCATCGTCACTTCTGCCGATACGCGCAAGCAGCTGCGCACGGATCGGGTCGCTCATGCCGTGCTCACCTCAATGTCAGGATATCCAAGATGAACCTGCGGCACCGGCCGTAGCGGCGTCGCAGACTCATCCTTTCTCTCTATATCGGAATATATGCTCTGCTTCCTATAGATGATGGCGAATTACATGTTTTGTTGTGCTTTCTTCATTTGTTCCGGATATCCGAACGTGCCATGCTCGGAAAGGTCGAGACCGATGATCTCTTGCTCTTCCGTTACGCGGAGGCCCATCACCACTTTCATGATGCCGAGCAGGATGAAGGATGCAACCAGCGTGTAACCGCCGCATACGACGACCGATTCGATTTGCACCCACAGTTGATGCCAACTGCCCGTGTCAATCAAGCCGCCGACGCCGACATTCAACTTTTTGGCCAGCACGTCTGTCGCGAAGATACCGTTCGCCAACGTCCCCCAGATACCCGCTGCGCCGTGTACCGACAGTGCGTAGATCGGATCATCGACTTTGATTTTCTCGAAAAATTTGGTGCTGAAGAAGACCAGTACACCGGCTACCAAACCGATGACTACCGCAGCCCACGGATCAACGAATGCGCATGTAGCCGTGATGGCGACGAGGCCGGCAAGCGCGCCGTTCAGCGTCGTTGTAATATCGGCTTTGCCGTTCACGAGCCAGGAGATCAACATTGCGGCAACCGCGCCGCCGGCAGCGCCAAGCTGCGTGTTGAACGCGACGTAGCCGAAGAATCCGTCGCCTACGCTAAGTGCGCTCCCTGCGTTGAAGCCAAACCAGCCTACCCACAGAATCAATACGGACAGCGCGCCGAATACTTGGTTGTGACCGAGAATTTCGTTCGCGGAACCGTCTTTATTGAAGCGGCCGATCCGCGGTTTCAATAGGACCGTTGCGGCGAAGGCGGCAATGGCGCCCGTTAAGTGAACGACCGTAGAGCCTGCATAGTCTTGTGCGCCTTTCGTGAACAACCAGCCGGAGGAGCTCCAGATCCAGTGCGAAATGACCGGATAGATAAGTGCCGTGAACAAGACCGTAAACACCAGATAAGCGGAAAGCTTAGCACGTTCGGCGAAACCGCCCCATGCGATGGAAAGCGATACGGCCGCGAAAGCGAGCTGGAAGATGAAGAACACGGTCGTCGGAAGCGATTCGCCCTCGCCCGCTGCTACTGAAGGGGAGAAGAATGCGCCGCCCCAGCCGATGAGATGGCTGATGGAATTCTCGGCGTTGTCTGAGCCGAAAGCGAAAGCATAACCGACTGCCCAGTAAACCAAGGTACAAAGTCCTACCGTAAATATCGTTTTCCCTGCAATGTGACCCGCATTCTTCATTCGTGTCGAGCCGGATTCCAGAAGGATAAAGCCGCCTTGCATCAAGATAACCAGGATGGCTGCTACAAGAACCCAAATCGAGTTGAGCCCCATATTCAGCGTTGCTGCGGAAGGATCATCCGCGAACGCCAATGCCGGAAATAACAACGATAGAGCACCTAAAGACAAAATCAGCTTCTTGACCATTACGACCACTCCCTAGTGTGATGTTTCTTAACATGATATGAAAGACTTAATGTCATTATAGTCAGAAGTTCTTAATTTGACAATACAATTTTCGGGATGTTTATAAAAAAATCTAACGTTCGTTTCCTTTTCCATATGGAATGTTAAGTTTTTTCACAATCTTTGACTTCATTCATCCGTTTCAGCATTCTATTCTTCGCCTTTTACGATCCCCATACCAAATCTCTACGGTCCTCTTGGCTATTAGTTAGGATTGAAAGAATAATCGAGAATTGTCATGTGAGGTTTCTTACAAGCATTAATTGTCAAAGCATTACGTTTGACTGTATGGTTCAGGATTTGTATCATAGTTACATAGGAATCCTAAGTACATACCCGTTTTATAATGAAAGAGGTGTTCACGATGTCTGAAAACTTATTATACCGAATCGGCGAGTTATCCAAGATAGCCGGTGTAAGCCCCCGTACGATTGATTTCTACACCTCCATGGGTCTTATCGAGCCCGAGCGTCGTTCAGCCAAAAATTATCGTTTATACAGTGATGAAACCTTAGCGCGTCTCAAACGTATCGTACAATTGAAGCAGGAGAAATATTCGCTGGATGAAATCAAGGCGAGCTTGTCGAGCTGGGGAAAGGCATCTCCGCCCGAAGAAGTGGCCGGACAGCTCATCGAGCTTCAGATCCACCTGGAACAGCTGCAGCGCGAAGTGAAGGCGATCGAGCCTGTAATCAGCCAATTAAAGCCTGGGCAGGCTAAACAAGTATTCAAGCGGCTCATTCCTCAAACGGCTGCTTGCGTCGAAGCGTTGATGCTGCTGCTGAACAAAGGCGGATTTATGTAAGATCCCATTATAACGGAGGGAACGATTATGTTTTTTCACCCCATGGATATCTTGATTATCCCTGCATTCTTGCTTTCGGTTTGGGCGCAGTTCAGAGTCAGAGGCACTTTCAATCGCTGGTCGGAGGTACAAACGGTTAGCGGCATCACAGGCTATCAAGCAGCGCGGATGATGCTCGATCGGAACGGACTGCACGATGTTCCCGTAGAGCCGGTTCCAGGCACGCTCTCCGACCACTACGACCCGATCCATCGCGTCGTACGACTTTCGGAGCACGTCTATTACGAAAACTCCATCTCAGCCGTCTCTGTCGCCTGTCACGAGGTCGGACACGCAATTCAGCATAAGGTACACTATCCAATGCTTACGTTGCGTCACCGCATCTTCCCGGTCGTCAATTTCGCTTCTGGAGTTGCGCCGTTCCTGCTCATCGCCGGCTTCCTGTTTCAAGTATCCGGCCTGATCGGAATCGGCATTCTGTTCTTCTCTTGCGCCGTCGCATTCCAGCTCGTCACGCTTCCGGTTGAATTCAATGCCAGCAACCGCGCGCGGGACATCATGGTCGCCGAAGGCTTCATTACGAACGACGAAGAACGCGGAGTCGCTAAAGTGTTGAACGCCGCAGCGCTTACGTACGTCGCAGCAGCGCTCATCTCGCTGCTGGAGCTGGTCAAGTACATTCTGATCTTCACGCAAAACCGCGAATAGCAACGTCGCCATACACGCCAAAAGGGGGCGAGCAGCAATCAGCTGCTCGCCCCTTTGTTTGCTCGTCTCGCTTTGCGAGAGCCGTGTATCGGATTGCTGAATGGATTGATGAATGGATTGAATGAATCCCTCTGGGTGAACTCCAGAATGGGTCACATAGGCCAAATAAAAATCCGGCCCCCAGGAAAGGGCCGGATTTTACATTACCTTGTATGATTCGGTATCGATAATATCGATCGTATTACGTACGGAAACGGCTCAGCGTTTCTTTCAGACCTGTAGAGACGGTCTCCAGCTTGTCCGACAAACGGACCAGGCCTTCGCTGATGTTCGTTTGCTCATTGCTGAGCGAAGCAACTTCTTGGGAGGTAGCGGAAGATTCTTCGGCCACGGCACTAACATTGCCCATCGCCTCGGACAGCACGACTTGAGAACGCTCCAAGGTTCCGATCGAATTGGTTACCGAACCCAGACGGCCGACGAAATCGCCCATTTGACCCTGAACCGTCAAGAAGATTTGATTCGCTTCTTTTACGGACTGAATTTGTTCTTGGAAGATCGGATAAGCATCCGACAGCACGCTTACCGTCTCGTCGATTTCTTTCTGGATCGTCTCGGTAATTTGACCGACAACGTCAATGGACTGACGCGACTGATCGGCAAGCTTGCGAATTTCATCCGCGACGACCATGAAGCCTTTGCCGGCAGTTCCTGCGCGCGCTGCTTCAATCGTTGCATTCAGGGACAAGATATTGGTTTGTTTCGTCATGTTGTTCAATACTTCTAGAATTTTGCGAATCGAACGCGTCGATTCCTTCAGCTTGTCTACCTTCTCGACCATGGAACGCGTCATTTCTTCCGTCAATCCGGTTTTCTCGATGAGGCTGTTCATATAAACCGTACCTTGATGGCTGGCTCTCTCCACTTCGGATGCAGCAACGCCCATTTCTTGGTTTGCGCCTGTAACCTGCTGCATTTGCTGACTGATCTCGCTCGTAAGATCGCTGCCCTTCTCCGCTTCAACCGCAAGGCTGGTCGCTCCGTTCGCGATCTCCTCGGTTGCAACCGCAATCTCCTTGGCGGAAATCGCTGTTTTCTTCGAAGCGTCGGACAACTCGCCTGCCGTGGCCAGAACGTCCTGTGCCGACTGGTTCGTTTGCGTGACAAGGATGGTGATCTGCGCCATCATCTGATTGAAGCTTTGCGCCAATTGACCAATTTCATCCTTCTTATTGATCGTGGAACGAACGGTCAGATTACCGCGTTCCCCTTCGTTCATCAGGTTCCGCAGGTTGACGAGCGGAATAGCGACCATACGAATAACAAGCAGCCCGATTCCGATAGCCAGCAGTGCCGCGATAGCCGCAATAATATACGTTGCGTTGCGAATCTGTTTCGCGTCTTTGACCAGTTCTTCTACAGGAACGGTACCGAGCATCTTCCAGCCCGTGCTTTCGAATTGATTGTACATGGCGAGCACTTCGTGATCATTCGAATCCGTCGTCGTCAAGGAGCCTTCATCCTTCTTGGAATCCTTGAGCGCGATCGGCGAAGGTTTGCCGATTTGCTCTGCGTTCGCGCTATACACGACATTGTTCTTGTCGTCCAAAATAATCGTCTCGCTGTTGTTCCCGAGCTTCAGGTCTGCCAATTGCTCGCCGATCGTTTTCAATTTAACTTCAACGATCATAATGAAATTGCCTTCGTTGTTCGTCGTATTCTTCATGACGCGCCCCATCGCGAACGTCGGTTCGCTGGCGGTGTCGCTGTAACCTTTCACTTTGGAAGGCAGCCACACCAAGCGGCCAGCTCCATCCAAGATGGATTTCATCCATTCGGACTTTTGTCCATCTTCTGTGGTAATGGTCGAAGTGCCAATCGTAACCGCATTTGCATTCCCGGAAATCGGGATAATCGCTGCACCCGCAATGGATTGATTGGCGAGCACATAAGTTTGTACTGTATCGCCGATTTTCTTCATTAGATCGAATTTGTCGTAATCGTCCGTCGCCGTCTTATATTGCAACAGAAGGTCCTGTACATTCTTATCCAGAAGAATTTGCATCGACAACGCTTCGTAGTTCTTGAACATCAGATCTAATTTCCCATTCGATTGCTTGAGCGCGACCGAGCTGGACTCCGCAACCTTATCCTTGATGATGCTTTTCGAGGTTGAATAGGAGAATAAGCCTACGACTAGCACGCAAACCAAGATTGCGCTGAAAATAATTAAGAAGAGCATGAGTCCCACGGACTTGATGGGATTCGTAAGCTTGACGTTTCTGATGCCGTTCACGGAATTGGAGTAAAGCGACTTCATGTTGCCATTCGATTTGCTTTCGTTTGATTGCGTTTTCGTTTTATCCTTCTTTGACTTGATCTTCATTGCTTGACACCACCTGGTCTAGTGATAGATTTCCGGTTACGGATGCGTTCTTTTGCGGGTATGCGTCGCATGCTTATGTATGAAGGCTTAATGCCCTTTCCTCGAACCAAGCAATTCTCGACAAAAGTTGCAACAACCATTTTATCGGTATCAAGAAATCGAATTATTAGCTTAATAGAAAAAAAATCCATAAAAAAAAACATTCTCATCGAAGGATCGACGAGAATGTTTATAGGTCTAATGTATTAGCGGATTCGTTTGCGCATCATGTCCATAGGCTTAACCGGAGACTCCGTGCGAATCACGACATGCTGCAGCGGATGTCTAGCAGCGTCGAGCGCGTTGCCTTCCGTGTCTTTGATATCGCCGACGGTTTGCTTGAAGAACGTTCCGTCCGGACCGAAGAATTCAACTTCTTGTCCTGGCTTGAAATGGTTGCGCTGCTGGATGACAGCCGTGCCGGAAGCTTCATCGTACGATACGACGACACCTGCGAAATCATAAGGCGCCGCTTTATCTTCCGGCTGATAAATATGATCCTCCGCACCTGGCGTATCATAGAAGAACCCCGTATTCAGCGGCCGGTTCGCGGCTTTCTGAATATCGTCGAGCCATACCTGCTTCAGCTCGTAATGCTCCGGATCCGCCATATACGAATCGATCGCTTGGCGATAGGCGTTGACGACCGTTGCTACGTAGTGAAGGCTCTTCATGCGTCCTTCGATTTTGAAGCTGTCGACGCCGACTTCGATCAAATCCGGAATATGCTCCAGCATGCACAAGTCTTTGGAGCCCATCGTGAATTTATCGGCATCCATGCCAACCATTTGCAGATCGTCTTCGTAAATATCGTACTTCCATCTGCAGGACTGGCAGCAGCCGCCGCGATTGGAGTCGCGATCCGTAAAATGGTTGGACAAGACGCAGCGTCCGGAGAACGAGGAGCACATTGCGCCATGTATGAACGCTTCGATTTCGATATCGACATGCGCCTTCATCTCCGCGATTTCCTCGATACTCGCTTCTCGCGCCAACACGACGCGCGGCAGGCCTTCTTCCTTCCAGAACTGCACGGACTGCCAATTCATGGTGGACTGCTGCGTGCTGAGATGCACTTCAAGCTTCGGCGCAACGCGCTGCGCCGTCTCGATAATGATCGGATCGGCCGCGATGATCGCTGCGATTCCCGCATTTTCCAGTTCTTTCAAATACTCTTCCAGACCGGAAATGTCTTCATTATGCGCGTATATATTGGTTGCGACGAATACCTTCGCGCCATAGCGCTTGGCGAACTCGACGCCTTCCTTCATCTCTTCAAAGCTGAAATTGTCGGCATTCGAACGAAGACCGTATTTCTGTCCACCGATGTATACCGCATCCGCACCGTAGTGAACGGCGAATTTCAATTTCTCTAAATTGCCGGCCGGAGCCAGCAGTTCCGGCTTATCCAGCCGGTTTCTCTTCCCCTTAAAACGAGGAGCAGTTTGCGTTGTCACCATTCTCACCTCCAAAAACGTACCTCGGTGACTTAATACACTTGTTCTTTATAGAAAAACCCATAGGACAGTTCACGCGCCGGATCCTGCAGCGCTGCGATGGAATCGAGCCAGGCATCGTCAAAGGCATACCCTTGCGGATCCGCGTAATACGCGTCAATCGCCGCGCGATATGCACGCACCACGGTTTCGTTGTATGTTATCGATTTTAACAGGCCTTCAATCCGAAAGCTATCGATATTAACTTCCATCAGCTCGTGCAGGTTCTCAATCATGCATAGATCGTCGGAACTCATGATATGGGTGCCGTTTGCGTCTTCATAGATCGGGAACCGTTCATCGGGGCGCTCCGCTTCGATCAGGTACAAGCCGTCTTCACGCTTGCCGTGAACGGGAACGTTCTCTTCGGCGCCGTCTTTGTTCTGATGCACGAAATAATTGTGCACGAGCGGCCGCTTGGAATGATAAATATTGGTCATGCCGTGTACCTGAACTTGAACGGCAAGCTCCGTATTCTCTTTGATCCCGATAATCTGTTCCAAATTCAATTCGCGGGCGAGCACGACTCTGGATGAACCGCGGCGTCCCCAATAATTGGCCGTCGCATAGTTCGTCGACGTCATCTCGGCATTCCAGTGCAGCTTCAATTCCGGTGCGGCTGTGCGAGCCGCCATGAGCACGGCCGGGTCTCCGAATACGATCGCATCGACGCCGGCATCGGCCAGCGCTTTGAGATATTCCGGCAAAGTATCTACCGTCGCATTGTCCATGACATTGTTGACCGCCACGTATACGGATACTTGATGGACGTGGGCCAGCTTGACGGCCGCCGCAATCCCCGCGATATCGAAATCGCCGGGGAGCCGCATGCCGTACCGCGCTTCGCCAATGACAAACGCATCTGCGCCCGCTTCAATCAATCGCTCCATGTCGGCGAGAGAAGCTGCGTCTATAAGCAGCTCCGGCTTTGTTGCCATTTGTGAATCCTCCTAAAAGTTTTGTGAACGCAGTCTGCAGCCGGTATTACCGGCAATGATAGCAAAACTGCTTCGTAAGCATAAACTTAGTTTTGTGAACGCAGTCTGCAGCCGGCATTACCGGCAATGATAGCAAAACTGCTTCGTAAGCATAAACTTAGTTTTGTGAACGCAGTCTGCAGCCGGTATTACCGGCAATGATAGCAAAACTGCTTCGTAAGCATAAACTTAGTTTTGTGAACGCAGTCTGCAAAAGCATAATCGCTATTGCTTGGCTGTTTGATTGCTTTTCGCGATGTTCTGATTATGCTGCTTGAGCGTTTCCGCGAACAAATGCTCATGACTTCCGTCTTTCTTCGTCACGTAGTAATAATAATCCGTTTTCGTCGGGAACAGCGCGGCCTCAATCGATTTCAAGCTCGGCGATGCGATCGGACCCGGCGGAAGACCTTTAATCTTGTACGTGTTGTATGGACTATCGACCTGAAGATCCGATTCCATCAGACGCTCCTTCTGCTTATCGAGCAAATACTGCACGGTGGCGTCAATCTGAAGCGGCATCCCTTTCTTCAACCGGTTATAGATAATCCCCGCTACGATCGGACGCTCTTCGTCGACGACGACTTCGCGTTCGATCAGGGACGCGATCGTCATCATTTGGTGGAAATTAATGCCGTTCTCCGTGAGCGCTTCTTCCCAATTCTCAGGCAGGCCGTCTAACTTGTGGTCCAGCTCCTGAAGCATGCGGTCGATAATCGCTTCCGGCTTCGAGTCCTTAGGCAGCTCGTAGGTTTCAGGGAACATGTAGCCTTCAAGCCGATGACGAAGCTTGCCGTCTTTCGGGATATTCTTCGAGGCATCCGTATCCGGCCATACCTGTTCCTTGTCGGCAGCCGCCAAGAATGCCGCCTTGTCCCCATATCCGGCTTCGCTCAGCTTATCCGCGATTTGTTGAACCGTGAATCCTTCCGGAATCGTAAAGCGAATCGTCTCCGCCTTCAATATCTCGCCGGCATTCAGCTTCGCGATAATGGCCTGCTTGTCCATGCCAGGCTGAAGCTCATAAACGCCTGCTTGAAAGTGCGGACCTTCGTTTTTGTAGCGCAAATAATATTTGAAAAGAAAAGCGTTGCGTATGATTCCTTGATCCTCAAGCACTTCTGCGAACTGGAAGGGCGAGGCGCCCTTCTTCAGCTCGACTTGCACGGTTTCGCCGCCTGAAGTCGGCCGAAGTCCATTCCAAACATAAAGATAAGTACCGCCCGCAATGATGATCATAAGGCTTAAAATCGTCGTAATGACCCAAAACGTAATTCGGCCTTTTCCCGGCCCGGTTGGACGCATGTCGTTTGCCGGCCAATCGCTTTCCGGCTGGTGCTTTGATGAACGCAAGCAACGATCCCCACTTTCTCTAATATCAGCGCGGAAAAAGGGCGGTCAGCGCCGCCCCATCCGTTCTTCCCTATGTTCTTTGAGAGTGACCGCCTTAAGGCTGGTCATCGCCTTCAAACATGAAGTCATCGTAGGCTTCCGAGACATCTTCCCATTCCTCGTCATCTTCGATGGACTCCAGTTCCGGCTCGGAACCGTCGTTCATTACGATGCGGAAGAATGCGATTTCGTCTTCCTTCTGCATGCTTTGCGATTGCAAGCCTGCATAGGCACGGTCGCCGAGTTGAAATTCGGCTACGATTTGAAACGGTTCCGTTTCGCCCGCTTCGCCGATCAAATCAACTTCCGTTCCGTAAATCGGACTCAATACGGAAATCCGTTTTATTTCAGACACTGCACAGATCTCCCTTCAACAAACCGTTAATCGTTTTCGTCAATTTCTGCAAGAAGCGTATTAAAAGTCTCTTCGACCATATTCCACTCTTCTTCGTCTTCGATCGTATACAGCTTCAAGTCGTCGCCGTCTTCTTCGTAGCGGAACGCGTAGACTTCATCCGCGTCTTCGTCCTGCTCGTCCTCGGAATCGACATTAAGCGGCACAACCATCATATATTTCTGATCGGAGCCGTCTACCTCGAACTTCATGACTACCTCGAATTCTTCTTCGTTGCCTTCTTCATCTGGAATGTAGATGATTTCCGGCTCTTCGTACTGCATGTTGTCCTTTGTCATCGTTACCCTCACCTTTTCGTTTTAGAATCGAGATAATTTTGCAAAATGAGCGTTGCCGCCATTTTGTCCACCACTAACTTTCGCTTCTTACGGCTGACATCTGCTTCAATCAGCGTGCGTTCTGCGGCAACAGTTGTCAGCCGTTCGTCCCAAAGGTGTACGGGTACATTTAGCTTTTGCTGTAAATGTTGAGCGAATGCGATGCAAATTTCGCCACGCGGTCCGATGGTGCCATTCATGTTCTTCGGTAATCCGACTACAATCTCAGATACTTCATGTTCCTGCACGAGCTTGGCGATTGCTTCGTCCTCGCCGTTATCGCGACGCTTCTCCACAACGCCAACGCCCTGCGCAGTCCAGCCGAATGCATCACTGACGGCAACACCAATCCTGCGGTCGCCGTAATCCAAACCCATTAGACGCATGCGACGGGAGCCTCATTTCTGTAATCGATCATTATTTGCTGTGCTGACTTAGGTATGAGCGCACCAGTTCTTCGATCAGTTCGTCGCGCTCTTTCCTGCGAATCAAGCTTCGGGCATTGTTATGCCGTGGAATGTAAGCAGGGTCTCCGGACAACAAATAACCGACAATTTGATTGATGGGATTGTAATCCTTCTCAAGCAGCGCGTCGTACACGGAAAGCATAATCTCCTTCGAAGAAGCTTCTCCTTCCGCCTTTACGTCGAATTTCATTGTCTTGTCCATTGAATTCATCGCCAGCACCTCACTTTCCAAGTCGCTTGACAGCCGATTTATACCAGTATCATATCACATTTGACTGCGCAAGAACCAGTTCTTCGGCAATTTGGAGCGCTTCAGCTAATTTGGACGGATCTTTGCCCCCGGCTTGCGCCATGTCAGGACGTCCGCCGCCGCCGCCGCCGCATGCCGCCGCAGCTTCTTTAATGATCTTTCCAGCGTTGAAACCTTGCTTAACGAGATCCGGGGATACAGCAGCTACCAAGTTGACTTTGTCCTCGGCTACGGCGCCAAGCACGATTACCGAACTGGTCAATTTCGTCTTCAGCTCATCCACGATGCCGCGAAGCGCGTCCATCGACGGAGCGTTGACTTGCGCCGCGAGCAGCGTGATGCCGCCGACCGTTTTCGCTTGGGTTTCCAGCGATCCCGCTTCGATGCGGCTCAGCTTGCTTTGCAGCGACTCGTTGTCGCGAGTCATGTCCTTCACTTGAGCGTGCAGACCTTCGATACGCTTCGGCACGTCGTTCAGGTTACTCTTAAGCAGCGCGGCCGCTTGTTTCAACAGCTCCAATTGGCCTTCCATGTAAAGGTACGCGTGACGGCCGGTCAGCGCCTCGATCCGGCGAACGCCGGATCCGATGCCGCTCTCGCTGACAAGCTTGAACAGACCGATCTGCGACGTATTCGTTACGTGGCAGCCTCCGCAAAGCTCCAGGCTGTACTCGCCGACTCGTACAACGCGCACGACATCGCCGTATTTCTCTCCGAACAGCGCCATGGCGCCCATAGCCTTCGCTTCTGCCAGCGACTTGTAATCGATTTGCAGCGCGGTGCCGAGCCAAATTTGCTCGTTGACGCGGCGCTCGATATCGGTCAGTTCTTCCGGGCTGATGCTGCCGAAATGCGAGAAGTCAAAGCGCAGACGTTCCGGTTCGACCAAAGAGCCCGCTTGATTGACATGCTCGCCGAGCACGTCTTTGAGCGCGCGGTGAAGCAAGTGCGTTGCGGTATGATTCTTGATCGTGTCCTCGCGCGTTTGCGTTGTTACGACCGCTTGAACGGTATCGCCGGTCTTGACGGTGCCGCGTTCGACGACTGCATGGTGAACCGACTGGCCATGCGGCGCTTTCGTGACGTTATCGACTGTCAGCGAATAGCCTTCTCCAACGATCGTACCGCTGTCGCCGACTTGGCCGCCGCTTTCGGCATAGAAGGATGTACGGTCCAGGATGACCAGTACCCGAGCGCCTTCTCCCGCTTCTTCAACCAGCGCATTTCCATCGACGAGCGCAATGACCTTCGCGCCTTCTACCGCAAGATCCTGATAGCCGACGAATTCCGATTTCAGCGTGAAATCAGCAAGCGGTCCGCCTTGGACGTTCATGCCGCCCGTTTCTTGACGCGCTGCGCGCGCGCGCGTACGCTGCTCTTCCATCGAAGCATCGAAGCCTTCGCGGTCAACCGACATGCCATGCTCGGCAGCGTAGTCTTCCGTCAAGTCGAACGGAAAACCGTACGTGTCGTACAGTTTAAAGGCATCCGGACCGCTGATCAGCGATTTGCCCTCTGCTTTGGCTGTTTTGACCAGCTCGCCGAGCAAGGAAAGGCCATCGGACAGCGTTTCGTGGAAACGTTCTTCTTCCGTGCGCATGACTTTCTCGATAAACTCGCGTTTGTCCACGATTTCCGAGTAGTAGGTACCCATGATTTCGCCAACGACGGAAACAAGCTCGAACAGGAATGGACGATCGACGCCTAGCGTTTTCCCGTAGCGAACCGCACGGCGGAGAAGTCTGCGGATAACGTAGCCGCGGCCTTCGTTGGAAGGCATAACGCCGTCGCCGACGGCGAATGCTACCGTCCGGATATGGTCGGCGATCACTTTCAGCGCGATATCATGCTCCGGATTCGTGTGATACGTCACGCCGGCGATTTCGCAAGTACGGTCGATGATCGGGCGGAACAGGTCCGTGTCGAAGTTGGAATCCACGTTCTGCAAGATCGACGTGAACCGTTCCAAGCCTGCGCCGGTATCGATGTTCTTGTTCGGGAGCGGCGTGTAGCTGCCGTCTTTATTATGATTATATTGCGAAAAGACGAGGTTCCATACTTCCAGAAACCGTTCATTTTCGCCGCCAGGCCAGCATTCCGGATCGTTCAAGTCTCCGAAAGCATCGCCGCGGTCATAGAAAATTTCCGTGCAAGGGCCGCAAGGGCCTTCGCCGATATCCCAGAAGTTCTCTTCCAGCTTGTAGATGCGCTCTGCGGGAAGACCGATTTTCTCGTTCCAGAAGCGGAATGCCTCTTCGTCCTCCGGATATACCGTAACGGACAGACGCTCCGGATCGAAGCCGATCCATTGCGGACTCGTCAGGAACTCCCAAGCCCACGTAATGACTTCTTCCTTGAAATAGTCGCCGATCGAGAAGTTGCCTAGCATTTCGAACATGGTATGATGGCGGCGCGTTTTGCCAACGTTCTCGATATCGTTCGTCCGAATGCACTTCTGCGAGTTGGTGATCCGCGGGTTGTCCGGGATGACGCGGCCGTCAAAATAAGGCTTCAGCGGCGCCATGCCTGCATTGATCCAAAGCAGGGACGGATCGTTATGCGGTACGAGAGACGCGCTCGGTTCGATCTTATGGCCTTTGCTTTCAAAGAAAGCGAGCCATTTGGAACGGATTTCACTTGCTTTCATGTCGCTTCTACCTCCACAATGTCAAATAAAATAAAAAAACGCCCCCCAAAAACAGGGACGAATCATTCGCGGTACCACCCTGGTTATTGCCCGGCAAACAACGCAAGTTACAACTTCCCGCGCCTGCAGCCTGAACAATCTCCTTCAATAGACAGTAACGGGTCCACCCGGCGAAGTTCGTTCGCACTCCGAAACCAGCTTTCAATCATCCTTCGCCCGTAGAATTTTCTCAACCGTCGCAATGTTTCAAATGCGGAATGCTGCATGTCCAACCTTACGGTCGTACACGCAAACCAATCCGATCTGGCGGAATGCTGCATGTCCAACCTTATGGTCGTACACGCAAACCAATCCGATCTGGCGGAATGCTGCATGTCCAACCTTACGGTCGTACACGCAAACCAATCCGCTTCTGCGAAGAAATTCTTTCTCTGTTGGCGGTCTATGATCTACTTCAGTTTCTTCAACGTGTTAGATTATGCCTATAACCTAGATAGAAATAGAATATCAGTAATCTGCACACGCTGTCAAATCGTCTTCCTGCGCACGTAATACGCGAAGATATGCTGCACGATAACCTTGAGCGCCGCGAAGATCGGCACCGCCAATATCATGCCGACGATGCCCGCCAATTCTCCGCCGACGAGCAGCGCGAAAATAATCGACAGCGGGTGCATATGCAGCGTGCGGCCCACCACCTGCGGGGAGATGACATTGCCTTCGAGAATTTGGCAGACGGTGTTCACGATGACGACCATCAGCATCATTTTGAGCGAAACGGTCGAGGCCATCACGAGTGCCGGAGCCGCGCCGAAGAACGGACCCAAGTACGGAATAATGTTCGTTACCGCGACGACGCTCGCCAGCAACAGCGCATAGGGCATGCCGATGATGAGATAGCCGATGTACGCCAGCGTACCGACGATGATGCACACGAGAAATTGACCGCGTATGTAGCTTCCCAAGGCGTTATCGATGTCTTTCAGCAGCCGTACGGCGTGCTTGCGGTGCGGTTTAGGCACGTAGGTCAACAGCGTCCGCTCGAACACCTCGAAATCCTTCAAAATATAGAACGCCAGGAACGGAATGATGAACGCGATAAAGACGACGTTCAGCATCGCCCCGATATTGTTGATGAAGCTGAAGATGGCATCCGAGCCGTGTTTCTCCAGCTTGTACAGCGCTTTATTGATTCCCGAACGAATGCTCTCCGGCAGAAGCGAAGAATTGTTCAGATCGTCGACGATGTTCTGGGCTTTCATCGATAAATCCGGCATATGGCGATTCAGCTCCTGCAGCTGATCCAGGAACATGGGGATGGCATTCATCAAGACTACGGTCAACGATGCACAGAAAACCGCATAGATAAGCAGCACCGCCATCGTCCGCGGCACCCTCCGCTCATGCAGCAGGCTGACGATCGGATTCAGCACGTACGAGATAATCATCGCAATCAAGAACGGCGCGAGCACCGCCCGCAGGAAGATATAGATGTGGATGAAAATCGGCTTCAACAGCAGCAGCAGATACAAGGCGATCAATCCCAATATGAGATAGACGAGCCAAGTAAAAATACGGTTGTTCGTGAACCGTTCCACGCCCAATACCTCCTTGAATCAGCATGCAGAGGCGCTTCAATATTCAAAGGCCGCATCCGATATAACTAGTATTACAGTATATGTACAAGTTGCCGGAATCATCCCGCAAGTTGATGGACTTCCGCCGATTCCCATCCTTTCCCGGAAAAAACAAAAAACGGCCTTATACAAGGCCGTTTCCCAGATACCGCAGCGGAACGCACAAGCTAGTTCACATGAACCTGCGGCATTTCGTCTTCAAAGAATAAATCGTCCAGCGAGCTAAGCGTGCCGTCTTCTTCCACTTGATAGACGGACATTTTCTCGCCATTCACCGTTAATTCGATGAAGCATCCCCAACAGTAATACTGGTGTGATCCGATTTTCCCGATATCCTTTGAACTGCAATTTGGGCATTTCATAGCTCATTTCTCCCTAATATCCGTCTCTGAAACAACGACCGGCGAGAGGTAGTCCTCGCTTCCGGCCGGTACTATAATGACATCATTGCCAAGCATGACTTCATCAGCTTGCAGCGGAGCAGGAAGCCATTTGCGGCCTTCCATGATATCCGCTATGAAACCGTCCGTCAATTCATAGCCTATTATTTGTGTACCCTGTATCTCGCCAAAATAAACATCGGATACGCGTCCAAGTTGTTCGCCATGCGCGGTAATGACAGGCAGATCTTTCAATCGCACGGTTCCCGTTAGGAAAGAACGCTGTATATCCGCTTGTTTCGTCCGTTTCACCGATGCTTCGTTCATAATGATAACCGCATCTTCTCCGCAGACCAGAACCTCGCTCCACAAGACGGCTTTCATCGAAGTAAAGAATCGCCTTCCGGCGTCCAAAATAATGCCGCCAAGCTGCCAGTGCTCGTCAAACCATGCATCCTTCACATGTCCGACATGCTTGCCGGCGTTCATTTCAATGACAGGCAGTCCAATCAGATGCTGTAGTCTTAACACAGTCTGGCAAGGCCTCCTAGGCAGTATTACGAATGCGGCTCATAAAGGTTTCAACTTTTTTAACCGCCGATTCGAGTTCCTCCATAGTATTTCCCAAACCGAAGCTAAACCGTACAGCGGAAGATTGACGTTCTTGCGAGATTCCCATCGCTAGCAGCACATGAGAAGGCTCGAGCGCGCCGGCCGTGCAAGCAGAGCCGCCGGAAGCCGCAATGCCGACAAGATCTAAATTCATCAGCAGCGTCTCCGACGTGAAGCCGAGGAAGCTAAGATTCAAGATATGCGGCGCATATTCCGTTTCATGGCCGTTCACCACGACCCGTTCCGCGCCGGCGATAGCTTTCATCCGTTCTATCCATGTATAACGTAGCTTGTCCAAGAAAAGTTTCCGTTCCGCCATCGAATTCACACAACGTTCAAACGCGGCGGCGAACCCAACGATGCCTGCGATGTTCTCCGTACCCGGCCGTCTCTTCCGTTCCTGCGATCCTCCGTGAAGCAGCGGCTCCAGAACGGTGCCCTTACGGACGAAGAGCGCGCCCACGCCTTGCGGCCCGTTGATTTTATGGGCGGAGAAGCTCATAAGATCAACGGGCATCGAGCGCAATTCGATCGGCAGCACGCCTAATGCCTGCACAGCATCGACATGAAACGCAACGCCGCGAGACCGGGCGATTTCGCCGATTGCATGAATCGGTTGAATCGTGCCGGTCTCATTGTTGACATACATGACGCTGATCAGCGCCGTTTCGTTCGTGATCGCCGCCGCGACATCAGAAGCCGCCACGACGCCTTGTTCGTTCACTGGCAGCACGGTCAGGCGAAAGCCTTCCCGCTCCAGCGACTCGCAGGCGTGAAGAACGGCATGATGCTCGGCGGCAGTCGTAATGATATGGGATTTGCCGTTCTGCCGGGCAGCTCTTGCGGCGCCGATAATCGCTTCGTTATCGCTCTCCGTGCCTCCGCTAGTAAAAACAAGCTCGGCCGGCGCACAGCCCAGTCCGCTGGCGATAAGGTCACGCGAATGGTTCAGCAGCTGCCTCGCCGCGCGTCCGTTCCCGTGAATGCTCGACGGGTTGCCTACGGTGCCCGTAAACACGTCCATCATCGCAGCCGCGGCATCGGGATGCATCGGCGATGAAGCCGCGTGATCGTAATAAATGCGTTCCATTATGCAATCATCCTTAAATGTAGAACATATAAGAGTCCTGCTTAACCTCTTCTTTATAGGTAACGAGGTCGGCAAGCGTCGTTGAATCCAGCACTTCCGCGATGCTGTTGCGAATGCGGAGCCAAAGGTTTCTTTTGGCCGGATCGTCTTCTTCCGTGAAATCGACCGGTGAAATCGGACCTTCCAAAATTCGAATGACATCGCCCGAAGTAATCGTATAGGGTTCCTTGGACAGAATGTAACCTCCGTACGCGCCGCGGATGCTCTTAACGAGTCCTGCGTTCCGCAGCGGAGCGATCAGCTGCTCCAAGTAATGTTCCGATAATTGATTACGTTCCGCGATGCTTTTCAGCGATGTTGGTCCTTCGCCGAATTTGGCGGCCAGTTCCATCATAATCGTGAGGCCGTAACGGCCTTTCGTTGAAATTTTCATTTTCGCGCACCTCTTCTCCGACGAAACAAGATCTTATTTAAAAGGTTGCTGCCGTAATAGATTACAATTCATGGTATTCCCATATCATATCTATGTTAACATAACCAAGCGTTGATTTGTTGAAAAAACGATGACACTTTCATGAAAATAAGCTTGAAAGTGTGCTACAATAAAAACTTAAGCGCCCTAAACGGCTTTTTCGAGTCTGTATGGGGTTGAAATACAAGGTGGTGGGATCGAATAATGAGCAATTCCAATATCCGCGTTGTCGTCGGCATGTCAGGCGGCGTCGATTCGTCCGTTACGGCCTTGCTGTTGAAACAGCAAGGGTACGACGTAATCGGCATTTTCATGAAAAACTGGGATGACACCGATGAACTCGGCCATTGCACGGCCGAAGAGGATGCAGAAGACGTACGCCGCGTCTGCGACCAAATCGGCATCCCTTATTATACGGTCAATTTCGAGAAAGCTTATCACGATAAGGTATTCGCCTACTTTCTCGAGGAATACCGGAACGGCCGGACGCCGAACCCCGACGTCATGTGCAACCGCGAAATCAAATTCGGCGATTTCCTGCAGAAAGCGCTGGAGCTGGGTGCCGATTACTTGGCTACCGGACACTACGCCCGCCTAGAGCGTACCACCGACGGGGAATCGAAGCTGCTGCGCGGCGTCGATCCCGGCAAAGACCAAACGTACTTCCTGCACGCCTTAAGGCAGGATCAGCTGGCCAAAGCCATGTTCCCGATCGGACATCTGCCTAAACCGGAAGTCCGGCGGATCGCCGAGGAGTTCGGTCTTGCGACGGCGAAGAAGAAGGACAGCACTGGCGTCTGCTTCATCGGCGAACGCAATTTCAAGCAATTCTTAAGCGGCTATTTGCCTGCTCAGCCAGGTCCTATGGTCGATATCGTAACCGGCGAGACGAAAGGCCGGCACGACGGTCTGATGTATTACACCCTCGGACAACGCCAAGGACTCGGCATCGGCGGTTCAGGAAACGGCGAGCCCTGGTTCGTGGCAGACAAGGACTTGAAGGAGAATATCCTCTACGTCGTGCAAGGCGATGCGCATCCGAGCTTGTACTCGGCGGGATTGACCGCTACGGGCATCAACTGGATTTCTCCCGTTAAGCCGGAAGGCGAGTTCGCATGCACCGCGAAGTTCCGTTACCGTCAGCCGGATCAGCAGGTAAAAGTCACGTTCCGCGCAGACGGCTCGACCGCCGACGTTAAATTCTTGCAGCAGCAGAAAGCAATCACGCCCGGACAAGCGGTCGTCTTCTACGACGGAGATGTCTGTCTCGGCGGCGGTACGATCGATATCGTGCAGAAGTAAACAACGCAGCAATCCCCCGGCTCCTCGGAGCCGGGGGATTTTTCCATGCCGATCGACCGCAAAAAGAAAGAGACGATCGACATCGTCGACCGTCTCTTCGCACTATGCATGAACCTTCACGTTACATACGATCATGCATGCTGCGGGTTATTAGCCCGTTTCCGCTTGTAAATTCTCTTCCAGCAGCATTTCTTCTTCTACTTCTTCGACCGTCTGCTTGCGAATCTGAATGCGCGAGATCCGCAGGTGATCGGTTTCCTCGATTATAAATTCAAACCCGATCGGATAAACGATCCGCTGACCTTGCGATGGCGGATTCTCGATCTGCGCATACATCCAGCCTCCAATCGTATCGTAATCGTCGCTTTCGATTTCCGTTCCGAAATAACTGTTCACTTCTTCAATCAGCATCATGCCGTTAATGGAATGCGAGCCGTCTTCCTTCGGTTCGACATCCGCGCGTTCCTCGTCGAATTCATCCTGGATCTCGCCGACGATTTCTTCCATGATATCTTCCAAAGTGACAAGTCCCGACGTTCCGCCATATTCGTCGATAAGAATGGCGATTTGCGTTTTCTTCTTCTGCATCAGCTTCAACAGCGTGCTGATATGCATGGAATCCGGGATCGTCGTCATCGGACGCGTAATATGCCGAATGTCATGGATGCCCTGCTGCGTTACTTTCAACAGATCTTTTATATGAATAAAGCCGATAATGTTGTCTTTGTCCTTGTCGCATACAGGATAACGAGTATGCATTTCCTTCAGCGCAATCGCTTGGTTCTCCTCGAACGACAGATTGGCGTAGAGACAGATCATTTCGGTACGTGGAATCATGATTTCTCTGGCATGCGTTTCCGCAAAGTCGAAAATATTATCGACCAGCGTAAGCTCCGTATTGTCAATCAGACCGGACTTATGGCTTTCCTTCATCAAGATGCGGATTTCTTCTTCCGTATGCGCCGATTCATGCTCCGCCGCGGGCTCGATGCCGATGCTTCTCAGCATTCCGTTCGCCATGCCGTTCAACAGATAAATGAACGGATACATCACTTTGTGGAACGCGATCAGCGGAATTGCCGTCCACAGCGTTACAGGCTCTGCTTTGCGAATCGCATAGGTCTTGGGAGCAAGCTCGCCAAGCACGATATGAAAAATGGTGATGACCGAAAACGCGATGATAAACGAGATGGTCGAAATGGCGACTTCGCCAAGATGAAACTGCTCGAGCAAAGGTTCGATCATGCGCGAAATGGTCGGTTCGCCCACCCAGCCAAGTCCGAGGGAAGCCAATGTAATACCCAGCTGGCAGGCCGATAAATAAGCATCCAAATTCGTCGTCAGCAACGAGGCGAATCTCGCCTTGCGATTGCCGTCCTGGACAAGCGAATCAATTCGACTGCTTCTTACTTTAACCATGGCAAACTCGGCGGCAACAAAAAATCCGTTTAAAAAGACGAGCACGAAAATCAAAACGATGCTCCAAACTATGGGTAACGGGTCACTACTCAACGATTCCCTGTTCGCCGTCCGCGCCTTAAGCCGCGATCACGACCAACAGGTGCACCTCCTTCAGGGAATAAAAATTATAAATTTCTTTTATAATACTACATTAGACGATGACGTCTCTTTCCGTCAAATGCCGTCATCCCACCTTCTGGCCCGTATTCGGGTTTTACTCATGTTTATTCCGTGAAGGTCGGCCTTTATGCGCTGTTTTCGCGCTCCTGCTACCGATATTGCTGGATAAGCGGCATACGGCTACTTCCTGCGCTCTTGATTTTGGCGGATTTTATCCTCCATTCCCTGCTGCGTCGCCTTATAGAACTTTTTATTGGCAATGCGCTCGGGCAAATACGCTTGCTTCACATAATGGTTCGGGAAATCGTGGGGATATTGGTAGCCGACATGGCCGAGCCGCTCGGCACCGCTGTAATGCGTGTCCCGCAGATGAAGCGGAACTTCAGCAGATCCGATGCTCTCGATGGCGTTCATTACATTGGAAATCGCCAGCGCCGCCGCATTGGATTTAGGGCTTTCCACCGCAAACAGGATCGCCTGGGTGATATTGTATTTGGCTTCCGGCCAGCCGATCTTGTGATAGGCGTCCATCGCCGTTACGGCCTGCACCATCGCCTGCGGATTGGCAAGCCCGATATCCTCGCTGCACGCAACGATCAAACGGCGGACGAACGTCATGGGATCCATTCCGAGCTTCTCGACGGCATAGAGAAACCAGAATAAGGCCGCATCGCTGGAGCCTCGGACGCTTTTATGAAAAGCCGACAGCACGTCGTACTGCGTCGATTCGTCGGCGCGCACGGTCGGCTTGCGAATCGATTCCTCCGCCACCTCCAGCGTGACCGCGACCGTGCCGTCCGGCTGCGAAGGCGTCGTAACGGCAGCCAGCTCCAGCGCGTTCAGCGCCCTGCGAATATCGCCGCCGGCCATGGATGCAATGTGCTGGAGCGCCTCTTCCGCTACGTGCAGCTTCATGAACCCCAGTCCGCGTCCGGCATCGGTTAAAGCTCTGCGCATCGCCTCGAGTGCATCCTCGCGCGTCAACGTCTCTAATTGAAACAGCGTTGAACGGGACAGCAGGGCGCCATTGACGTAGTGGAACGGATTTTCCGTCGTCGCTCCGATGAATACGATAATGCCCTGTTCGACGGCGGGAAGCAGCGCATCCTGCCTGGAAGCGTTGAACCTGTGAACCTCGTCGAGGAACAGGATCGTTTTGCGCCCGTACATCGATTTGGTCATCTTCGCTTGGTCAATCACGGCCCGGACATCCTTCACGGATGCTTCGACCGCATTCAATTTAACGAAATCGCCCTGCGTGCGTTTGGATATAATATGGGCTAACGTCGTTTTGCCGCATCCCGGCGGGCCGTATAACAGAATGGACGACACTTGGTCGCCTTCGATCGCGCGGCGCAGCAGCTTGCCCGGTCCGACAACCTCATGCTGTCCGATATATTCGTCTATGGTTTGGGGGCGCATCCGGTCCGCGAGCAGCTTCGCTCTTGGCTGTGCTTCCTCTTCGTTATAGGTAAACAAATCCATCCGTATCACGTCCTTTTCCAAACCATCATATCATACTAGCACACATGTTCGCCATGCGCGTCAACCGGAAGAAAACCCTTTACATGAAACGAGACCAAGCAGAAATCCGATCTGCCCGGCCTCTCAAAATCATGTCCTGAATGTATTGACCATCTTGTCCAGATAGCCGGCGAGCGAGCCAAGCTGTTGAGATGAACTTGCCGTTTGTTCGGCAGCGGCAGCCGTTTGTTCGCTCACGGAAGCGATCGATTCGATTTGCTTCATCACTTCCTGCGATTGTCTGGCTTGCTGCATGCTAGATGCGGCAATTTCCTTGGTTTGCTGCGCAACCGCTCCAACCCGGGTCACGATGCTGCCCAGCGACAGCCCGGCTTGCTGATAGCGTTTCTCCGTCTCCGACATCGCCTTGACACTGTCTTGCGTGCTGTCCTGCATGCCTTTGATAATCGTTGTAATTTGTTTCGTCGCTTCCCCGCTTCGTTCCGCCAGCTTGCGCACTTCGTCCGCGACGACCGCAAATCCGCGGCCTTGCTCGCCAGCCCTCGCCGCCTCGATTGCCGCATTCAGCGCAAGCAGATTCGTTTGTTCCGCGATTTCGTCGATGACCTCGATGATGTTGCCGATTCGATTGGAGTCCTGTTCAAGCTCGTGCATCCGCCGGGAAAGCTGGTTCATGCTCGCAATGGAATCGTTCACGGTTTCGCTGCAGGCGATCGCGTCTTGATTCGTAATCATCGTCAGATTTGTCGCCTCCTGCGCCAGTTCCGCAACCGTACTGGCGCCTGCGGAGAGCGCATTGACTACCTCGGAAGCGGTTTGCGCGGATTCTGCCTGATGCATATTGCCCTTTGCCACTTCTTCCGTCGTGGCGGAAATTTCCGAAGCCGCAATCGTCACGTTCTCGGAAGAGTGCAGCACCTCACCGATCAGCTGCCTCAACCCCCCTGCCATCTCGTCGATCGATTGCATAATGCCGCCAAGCTCGTCTTTATCGTAAAACAGTGCTTCCCTTGCCTGTAAATCACCTTCGGAAACATGCTTCGTCCGCTGTAAAATATGATCCACGGATTTGGTAATCCGCCTAACCGTACTGAAGCCGACAGCGCTTATAAACAGCGCGATGATCGCGATGACGATGTAAATATACAGATGCAGGCTTCGATTCTGCCGTTCGATGAAATCCGCTTGATCGTTGCCGTAAGCATCGAGGAATTCGCCAAGCTCATTCAAGCTTTCGCGGGCAGCGTCGAAATTGGCGATTTGACTCGCGTGCGCTGCCGCGTTGCCCGACCACGCGCTGAAGTTTTGCTCGAATCGGTCCAGATTTTGCTTCACGGTCCGTTCGGACTGCGCATAGGTTAACCCCAGCAGCTGGTTGTCGGATAAGATAACGCCAGCCTTGTTCACCCGGTCGCTGACTTGCACGATATTCTCGTTTAAATCCTGCGTTTGTTTCTTCTTATCTTCGTCCGTTATTCGTGCGTCGCCAAGGCTTTGATAAGCAATCAGCGCCTGATACATGTCCCGGTCTGCATTGAGAATGAGCGATGTCGATTGTTCCGTGATATCGTACATAATCATACGCATATGCTTCAAGTCGTCGTTGTTTTTCTGAATCAAGTAGATGCATACCGCCAAGAACAGCAGTACCGGAACGATGACCAAACCGCTTAACTTCTTCTTCAACGAAATATTATGCAGCATGCTTGCACCCCTTAGTTGATGGTTTATAGCTGGCTTCTGAACTCCATCTTAACCATCAGCTGTTTAGGAAGTTTGCTATTAAGTGTTTGATTTGTGTAAGGCGAAAGCGCTAATCACCTCGTCGCATGCATGCAAAAAACCTTCCCCAATTGGAGAAGGCTTTTGTTCGTATAATCTCATTAACCCGTGAAGGTTTGATAGAGCAGATACAAGTTCAAGACCGCAATAACGATCGCAACCGTCCATGCTAATACTTTCATCCATAGCGGATTCGCGAAATTGCCCATTTTCTTCTTGTCGCTCGTGAATTTCACCAGCGGAATGACCGCGAAGGAAAGCTGCAAGGATAGAATGACTTGGCTTAAGATCAGCAGATCCGTCGTTCCTTTCGCGCCGTAGAGCCAAGTGACGATGACTGCGGGCACGACGGCGATCATTCGCGTAATCAGCCTTCTGATCCATGGTTTAAGCCTGATATTCAGGAACCCTTCCATGACGATCTGACCCGCAAGCGTCCCCGTTAGCGTGGAATTCTGCCCCGATGCCAACAGTGCGACGCCGAACAATACGCTTGCCGCAGCCGTTCCCAGCATAGGCGAAAGCAGATGATAAGCGTCTTGAATTTCCGCCACGTCCGTATGACCTGTCGTATGGAAGGTCGAAGCCGCAATGATCAGGATGGCCGCATTGATGAACAAGGCGAAGAACAAGGCGATGGACGAATCCCATGTTGCGTATTTGATGGCTTGGCGTTTGCCGAGCTCCGTCTGTTCGAACTGTCTCGTCTGAACGATGGAAGAGTGCAAATAGAGATTATGCGGCATGACCGTCGCGCCTAGAATCCCGATGGCGATATACAGCATCGTCGGATCCGAGACAATGCCCCCGGTCGGAATGAAGCCCTGCATGACCGCGCCGACTTCAGGCTGGGACCAGAACATCTCGATCAGGAAGCAGCCGCCGATCGTGACGATGAGCACGATGACGAGCGATTCTATGAACCGAAAGCCTTTATTTTGCAGCAGCAGCACGAGGAGTACGTCCAACACGGTTAATATGACCCCGGCTATAAGCGGTATGCCGAACAGTAAATTCAAGGCGATCGCCGATCCGATGACTTCGGCAAGGTCGCAGGCTGCGATGGCCAGCTCGCAAAGCACCCACAGCGCCATGGATACGGGCTTGCTGTAATGGTCTCTGCATGCCTGCGCGAGGTCCCGGCCCGTTACGATGCCGAGCTTGCCCGCCAACGCTTGAAGGAGAATCGCCATTAGGTTGGATAGCAGAATGACGAATAAGAGCGAATAGCCGAATTTGGATCCGCCCGCCAAGTCCGTTGCCCAGTTGCCTGGATCCATATAGCCTACGGCTACCAAGTAGCCGGGACCTGCGAATGCCAAAAATTTACGGAACCACGATCCGTGTTTTGGAATTTTCATCGATCGATAGACTTCGGGAAGTGTATTCGAATTTCTCTTTTGCCGCCAGCCGCTCTCTTGGGCCATCGGTGCCGGTTGATTCGTGTTCATTGCCGTTCACCTCTTTATGATCGTCGTTATGTGATGTTGCTCTTAACCTACAAATATGCACGCGGGAAACCATTGTTTCCTATTTTCATTGTACACCACCAAAAAAGTTTGTCAAAGGCAACTTTTGTTGACTGGGACAAATTTGATGGCCTTGTCTAAGAAATATAACCCGTATTTATCCCAATGAATGAGGGACAAATGGGCATTCAACAAAAAAACAGGCTTACCGGAATAGATCGCGTTCGATCCTCCGATAAACCTGTTTCTAGCGTACATTCCTACATGGCGCCGTTAAGCTTGCGGCTTGTCCGACGGGCGCTTCAGCTTCTGCTGCAGTTTCGCCATCATCTCGCCGATTCGCTTTGCGCGCGTCACTTCTTGTTTCGCTTCGTTAATCCAGCGAATGTATTCTTTGCGATGCGACGGTGCCAGCTCTTCGAAGAACGCTGCCGCCTCCGGATCGCCTGCCAGCGCTGCTTGCACTTCATCCGGTACAAGGAGTTCTTTCACGATTGTCGTTCCCGCTGTCCGGCTTGCATCCGCCGCACGGCTTGCTCTCGCGCTCGTCTGCACCATGCCGACAGGGCGGAATCGCATCGCCGACCACGTTTCGTCCACGGAAACCAGGGAAACGCCTTCCCAGCCTTCGTCCTTCACGACTCTCCAGCCGCGGTCGCGGTTGATGTCGGTTCTGATCTTGGACGTGCCCTTCGGATAACAAATCCAGAGCAGGCCGTCCTTCTTGACGGCCTTCAGCGCTTTCGGCGCATGCTCCGTCAGCGTGGCGATATCCTTGGCAAACAGCATGACAAAATCATACGTGCCTGCATCCATCTCGCTGAACGGCTCTGCGCCTTCCGCGCCGAGCGCTTCCTTATACGTATCGTCCGGCGCTTCCAGCAGGGCGATGCGCATTTCCAGCGAAAGCCTTAATTTATTCATTAACTCAACATTCATTTCGGTTGGCCTCCTGATGCCAGCAAATCTTTAACGACCTCGCTTACCATAATCAAACCCGCGACCGGCGGAACGAAAGCATTGCTGGACGGCGGCTGCTTCGCTTTGCGAATTTCCGGCGCATTGTCGGGCACGATCCGCTGCGTGACGTCCTCGCGCGGCTTCATCGGCTCCTCCGTGGAGAAGACGACCTTTACGCCCTTCTTGATGCCTTCTTTGCGCAGCTTCTGCCGAACGACGCGGGCAATCGGGTCCATCGACGTCTTGGAAATGTCCGCGACCTGGAACCTCGACGGATCCATTTTGTTCGCGGCGCCCATGCTCGAGATGACCGGGATATTCCGCTCCAGGCATTGCTTGATCAGATGGATCTTGTAGATGATCGTGTCCGACGCGTCGACGACGTAATCAAGCTCGTATTCGAACAGCTTCTCGTACGTTTCCTCGGTATAGAACATCCGAAGCGAAATCGCGTCGCAATCGGGGTTAATGAGCTTGATCCGGTCACGCATCAAGTCCGCTTTCGGCTGGCCGACCGTCGTCGTCAGCGCATGAATCTGGCGGTTGATGTTCGTAATGTCGACGACGTCCTTATCGATCAGGATAATGCGTCCGACGCCCGTCCGCGCCAGCGCTTCCGCCGCGATCGCACCGACGCCGCCGATGCCGAGCACCGCCACGGTGCTCTCTTTCATGATATCCAATCCCTCGGGGCCGATAGCCAGCTCCGTCCGGGAAAATTGATGCAGCATTCTTCATTACACCTCCTAGGCGGTATAGTGCCGATAGACGAGAAAACCTCCATCGAAGCCTTTCGCAGATGAACGACCGTGCTTAGAGGTAGGCTTTCAATTCTTACGTGGGAATGAATCCGGCTTTCGCCCGCACGCAAGGCGGACGAAAGCCGGGTAATGGATTAGTTTTGCGGTGCCGGTGCGGCGCCTGCGGCAGCAGCTTCAGGCTGCTTGGCAGGTTTCTGAACCGTCCGGATGTGCAATTGCTGCAGCTGGGCGATATCCACCTCGGAAGGCGCATCGCTGAGCAGGTCGGTTGCGCTTGCGGTCTTAGGGAACGCGATCGTTTCGCGCAGGTTCGTGCGGCCCGCAAGCAGCATGACCAGACGGTCGAAGCCGAAAGCGAATCCGCCGTGCGGAGGCGTTCCATAGTCGAACGCATCCAGCAGGAAGCCGAATTTCTCGTGCGCTTCCTCGAGCGAGAAGCCAAGCGCTTTGAACATCAGCTCTTGTACGTCGCGCTTGTAGATCCGCATGGAACCGCCGCCTACTTCGTAGCCGTTCAGAACAAGGTCATACGCTTGTGCGCGGATTTCGCCGGGATTGGTCTCAAACAGCGCGATGTCGTCGTCGTTCGGACGCGTGAACGGGTGATGTTCCGCCACGTAACGTTTCGCTTCTTCGTCGTAGCCGAGCAGCGGGAAGTCAACGACCCACTCCAGCTTAAACTTCGACTCGTCGATCAGGCCAAGCTGCTTGCCGATCTTCAGACGCAGGTTGCCAAGCACATCCGCAACGACCTTCTTCTTGTCGGCGGAGAACAGCAGCAAGTCGCCTTCTTCGACGCCCAGACGCTCCGTCATCGCCGCGATTTCTTCAGGCTTGAAGAACTTCACGATCGGTCCGCGCCATTCGCCTTCCTTCACCGTTACCCAAGCCAAGCCTTTGCCGCCGTAGCGTGCCGCGAACGGCTGCAGGTCGTCAAGCTCCTTACGGCTCCAGCTAGCGCAGCCTTTGGCGTTCAGCGCTTTAACGACGCCGCCGCTGGCCGATACGGACGCGAACACTTTCACGTCGCTCGATGCCACGATATCGGTAATGTCTTCCATCTCCATGCCGAAACGAAGATCCGGCTTATCGGAACCGTATTTGTTCATCGCGTCCGCATGCGTAATGCGTTGGAACGGACGAGGAATGTCCACGTTGACCGTTTCTTTGAACAGCTTCACGACGAGCTCTTCCATCAAATCGAGCAGCTGATCCTGCGAAAGGAACGATGTCTCGATGTCGACTTGCGTAAACTCGGGCTGACGGTCAGCGCGAAGGTCTTCGTCGCGGAAGCAGCGAGCGATTTGGTAATAGCGCTCAAGTCCGCTGACCATGAGCAGCTGTTTGAAAATTTGAGGCGATTGCGGCAGGGCGAAGAATTCGCCCGGATGCACGCGGCTTGGCACGAGGTAATCGCGCGCGCCTTCCGGCGTGCTCTTCGTCAGAATCGGCGTTTCGACGTCGATGAAGCCTTGGCCGTCGAGGTAGTCGCGGAACACTTTCGCCGCTTTGGAACGAAGCAGAAGCGTCTTCTGCATTTCCGGACGACGAAGGTCCAGGTAGCGGTATTTCAAACGAAGCGACTCGTCAACTTCGACGCCGTCTTCGATCGGGAACGGAGGCGTCTTCGCCGCGTTCATGATTTCGATTTCCGTTACGCGGATTTCGATCTCTCCTGTCGCAATGTTCGTGTTCACCGTTTCAGCGTCGCGTTCTACGACTTGACCGCGAATGGCAAGCACATATTCGTTGCGCGCGCGGTCAGCGATCGCCAGGGCATCTCCGGAGAAATCGGGATTAAAGACGATTTGCACGATACCCGTACGGTCGCGAAGATCGATAAACAATACCCCGCCAAGGTCGCGACGGCGCTGTACCCAGCCGTTCAGTGTTACAGTTTGGCCAACTTCCGCTTTCGTCAGCGTTCCGCATGCATGCGTTTTGAGCATCATCATGAAAGTTCGACTCCTTTATAGTAAATGAATGATATAACCGTTAACCGTTCAAAATCGCGTCGGCCAGCCCGTCAAGCGTTACGAACTTCTGCTCTCCGGTCGCCATATTCTTGAGGGCGATCTCGCCGCGCTGCAGCTCGTCGTCGCCAAGAATAGCCGTGAAACGCACTTGCAGCCTGTCGGCCGACTTCATCTGCGCTTTCATCTTGCGTCCTTGATAGTCCCGCTCCGCAGCGATACCGCGCATACGCAAACCGTGCAGCAGACGGGTTACTTCGCGATCGGCCGCTTCACCCAAACCAACCATGTACACATCGACCTGGTGAAGGTTATCCAGCTGCGCGCCTTGGCTTTCCAGAAGCATGACCGTCCGCTCCAAGCCGAGTCCCAATCCGACGCCCGGCTGATCCGGACCGCCGATATCGGCCACGAGGCCGTTATAACGTCCGCCGCCGCCGATCGTATCGATGGCGCCGATGCCTTCCGCCTTGTATTCGAATGCCGTATGCGTGTAATAGTCAAGGCCGCGTACGAGGCGCGGGTTAATGACGTACGGAATGCGCATATCCGTCAGATGCCGCTGCAGTGCTTCGAAGTGCGTCCTGCATTCTTCGTCAAGGCTTTCCAGAATGGAAGGCGCCCCTTCGAAATGATGCTGATCCACTTTACAGTCCAGCACGCGCAGCGGATTGCGGTCCATCCGGGATTGGCAATCCTTGCACAGGATTTCGCGCTTCGGTTCCAGGAATGCCAGCAGCCGTTCGCGGAATGCCGCGCGTACAGCAGGCGTGCCTACGGAGTTGATTTCAACGCGGACGTCCTTTAGCCCTACTTCCGTGTAGAACGCGTATCCGAGCGCGATAACTTCCGCATCCAATGCCGGATCGACCGCGCCGAGCGCCTCGATGCCGAACTGATGGAACTGTCTGTATCGTCCTGCCTGTTGACGCTCATAGCGGAACATCGGTCCGATGTAATAGAGTTTCGTCAAATCCGGCTCGCCGTACAGCTTGTTCTCCACGTATGCGCGGACGGCGCCTGCCGTGCCTTCAGGACGAAGCGTCAGACTCCGGTCTCCGCGGTCAGTGAACGTGTACATTTCTTTCTCGACGATATCCGTCGTTTCACCGACGCCGCGTTTGTACAATTCCGTCATCTCGAAAATCGGGGTGCGGATTTCGCGAAAATTAAACCGCCGGCAAATGTCGCGTGCCACGCGCTCGACATATTGCCATTTCTCCACGGCGCCAGGCAGGAAATCCTGGGTACCCGGTGGTTTTTGAAAAGCCATTGCAGCTTCCTCCTTCAACAGTTTGAACTTAAGAAGAACTTCAAGATGAACTTAAGAAGAACTGATTGCCGCCGTACGATTACGGCGCCGTAAGTTTCTTCCGTAAATCTTATCGAAACGGATCGGTGCGTGCCTCTTCACTCCGATAAGATCAAAAAAGCTCCCGCCCTCCGCCTTGTTCAGGCAAAAGGGACGAGAGCTTGTCATGTACAAAGCAATCGTGGTACCACCCACATTCCGAAACGCCGGCCAATTCCGCTGCCGTTTCGCTTTACCCGGTTAACGCCCGGCTACGCAATACAACTACTGAGTAAGCGATCATTCAGCTTACAGGTTCGCCGCATGTCCTCAAGGAGGTCTATTCGCTCAAGCACGCCGAGGATTCTTCCAGCCAAGGAATCCATCTCTGAATCGGTGCAGGTAGAACGAAACTGTCCCATCAACGGATCGACACATTATTTCGTATATCTTAGCATTCCAGTTTTGTCCTGTCAATATACATCCGTCCTGACAGCGTTCTGCAATTTATGGACATTTATTCATGCCTATATGGAATTAGACAGAAAAAAACCTACAAACAAGTTGTAGGTCCGTCAATAATATATTCAAAAAAGGGGGTCGTCTTTTATTATAGGCACGACATGTTAGAGAATCATTGAAAACAAGTTACAGTTTCATTACAAAAATTAAAGCGATTTCCTGCCGCTCGCTTCGACAAATTCCGACGTCGCCCACACTACGCTCCCCTCTATAGCCCTAAAAGCTTCTTAAGGCGTTTTAGAAGGCATTACCGAGGCTCTGCCCAATTCTCCGCCTGCCTCGATGCTTGACTCTTCTCTCGCCAGCATGATGGCTTCCCGGCGATCCGCATGCAGCAGCCGTTTGGATGTTCTCTCGATCCCCTGTTCCTTGCGTGATTGATGCACTCTAGGCTCGACCTCCACTGTGTCCCGCGCGTTGACGGCGCGATAGTATCAGCTTCTAGTCTGCCCGCTTCCAAGCATTTCAACACTCCGCGTACTAGGCTTTGCTGTCGATAATCAAAGTGACTGGTCCCCAGTTGGTAAAGGAAACATCCATCATCGCTCCGAATGTGCCCGTAGCGACCTCGATGCCGGATGCGCGAAGCGCCTCGTTGAAGGCATCGTACTGCGCCTCGGCCTGCTCCGGCCGCGCCGCCGCCATGAAATTCGGACGCCTGCCTTTGCGGCAGTCGCCATATAGCGTAAACTGCGAGACAGAGAGGATTTCCCCGCCGATCTCCGTCACGGATAAATTCATTTTCCCGCTTTCGTCTTCGAAAATCCGCAAGCCTGCGATTTTGTCGGCCATCCACCGGATATCGGCTTCCGTATCCTCGTGCGTAAGCCCGACCAAGAGGACGAGCCCCTTCGATATGGAGCCGACCGTCTCGCCGGCTACGCTGACGGCCGCTTCCTTGCTGCGCTGCACGACCACTTTCATTCCGATTTTAGCTCCTCTGAACGGTAAGAATCCTTATTGAATTGACTTACTGAATTGACTTACTGCATGATGCGTTGAACGGTATAAATATCCTTCACGCGCTTGATGCGCTCGACGACGGATTGCAGATGCTCGATGTTCTTGATCAGCACCGTCATATGAATCATCGCCAATTTGTTTTTATCCGAACGGGCGGAAACTTCCGAAATATTCGTTTTGCTTTCCGATACCGCCTGCAGCACTTCGTTCAGAAGTCCAGGGCGGTCATGACCCGTAATCTCGATATCGACGCTGTAATTCGCCTCGACCGATTCTTCCCAATCCACCTCGATCATGCGCGCCGCTTCTTCGCCTTCGGCGCTTGACGTCAAGTTCGTGCAGTCTGCGCGATGAACGGAAACGCCGCGGCCTCTCGTAATATAGCCGACGATGATATCTCCCGGAACCGGATTGCAGCAGCGGGCGAAACGGACTAGCAGATTGTCGACGCCTTTGACGGATACGCCATGCGTCGGACGCGTCTTCCGAAGCGAAGTGGAGGATTTGACTTCCTTCATTTCGTTCGACAGCACGATTTGACTTGCCTCTTCGGCTTCTTTGCGCATTTTCTCGGTCAGCTTCGTGCAAATCTGGGCTGCGGTGATGCCGCCGAACCCGACGGCGGACAGCATATCATCGATATCGTTAAACGTATATTTGTAAGCCGCTTCCTGCAGCTGAGCATCCGACATCAAACTCGAAGGCTCGAGTCCGAGACGCTTCAGCTCGCGCTCGATCGCTTCGCGGCCTTTGATGACGTTCTCTTCGCGCCGTTCTTTCTTGAACCATTGCTTGATCTTGCTGCGGGCATGCGACGACTGGGCGATCTTGATCCAATCCTGGCTTGGGCCATAGGAATGTTTGGACGTCAAAATTTCGACGATATCGCCTGTCTTCAGTTTGTAGTCGAGCGGCACGATACGGCCGTTAACCTTGGAGCCGATCGTCCGATTGCCGACTTCCGTGTGGATGCGGTACGCAAAATCAAGCGGAACGGCGCCCGCCGGAAGCTCGAATACTTCGCCCTTCGGCGTAAATACAAAAACAAGGTCGGAGAAAAAATCCATCTTAAGCGATTCGACGAATTCCGACGCGTCGCTTGCTTCGTGCTGCAGCTCGATGATTTCGCGGAACAGCGTCATTTTGTCCTCGAACGATCCAGCCGGAACGACGCCGCCTTCCTTGTACGCCCAGTGGGCCGCGATCCCGAACTCGGAGGTGCGGTGCATTTCCCAAGTCCGAATCTGCACTTCCGTCGGCTCGCCCGTCGGTCCGATCACCGTCGTATGGAGCGACTGGTACATGTTCGCCTTCGGCATGGCTATATAATCTTTGAAACGGCCGGGCATCGGTTTCCACAAGGTGTGAATGATGCCTAGCGTCGCATAACAATCCTTGATATTATCGACGATAATGCGGATCGCGAGCAGGTCGTAGATTTCGTTGAACTGCTTGCTTCGCGCGGTCATTTTCTTATAAATGCTGTAAATATGTTTCGGCCGGCCGGAAATATCGCCTTCGATGCTCATATCGTCCAGCTTCTCGCTAATGCGCCCGATAACGTCGGAAATGTACTGCTCCCGCTCCGCGCGCTTCTTCTTCATGAGGTTCGCGATCCGGTAGTATTGCTGCGGATTCAAATAACGGAGAGCGATGTCCTCCATCTCCCATTTGATCGCGGAAATACCGAGCCGGTGCGCGATGGGACAGAAGATCTCCAGCGTCTCGTAAGCGATCCTCCGCTGCGCTTCCTCCGATTGATATTTCAATGTGCGCATATTGTGCAGCCGGTCGGCCAGCTTGATCAGAATGACCCGCATATCCTGCGCCATGGCGACGAACATTTTGCGGTAATTCTCGTTCTGCTGTTCTTCCTTCGAACGGAATTGAATCTTCTCCAGCTTGGTCAAGCCATCCACGACGGCCGCGCATGCCTCCCCGAACCGGGAGCGGACTTCCTCCAGCGGAACCGTCGTATCTTCAACCACATCATGAAGGAGCGCCGCGATAATCGACAATACGTCCATTTGCATATTGACGAGAATTTCCGCAACGGCAACAGGGTGCAATATATACGGCTCTCCCGATTTGCGCACTTGCCCGTGATGGGCCTGATCGGCAAATTCGTAAGCTTCCGTAATTCGTTTCAAGTCTTGTTCCTTCATATAGGTTGATGCTTTATCGAGTAGCTGCTCTATGCCCATGAATGTCCCTTTCCGGAAAAGCGCGCGTCCGTGAGGCGCATGTTGCTTTCCAAATCATCTATTTCCAAAATAGTACAAATTATATGAAATCATGAAATGGTACGGCATCGTCGTTTAGTCCGAGTTTTTCCTATTATTATGCCTGTTTTCAAGCCTTTCCGTCAACCTCCGCGATAGAGAACGCCGGACACAGAAGCGTGAGCTCCCGTGTCCGGCGTCAGGTGTGCATGAACTAGTACGTAACGAGCGAGAAAATGTCGATGTCGCCGAGTTTGCTGCGGCCATCCAAATAGCCGAGCTCGATCAAAAAGGCTGCGCCGACCACTTCGCCGCCGAGCTGCTCGATCAGGTTGATCGTCGACGCGATCGTTCCGCCCGTCGCGAGCAAATCGTCGGCGATGAGCACTTTCTGGCCCGGCTTGATCGCATCCTTGTGGATCGTCAGTTTGTCTTTGCCGTATTCCAAATCATAGCTTGCTTCGACGACTTCGCCCGGCAGCTTGCCGCTCTTGCGGATCGGCACGAAGCCCAGGCCCATCGAAACAGCCAATGGCGCCCCGATAATGAAGCCGCGCGCTTCCGGTCCGGCGATGAGGTCGATCTGCTTGTCTTGGATCGCTTCTTTAATTTCGTTGATGGCTGCAGCGTATACCGCTCCATTGTTGGTCAATGTCGTGATGTCTTTGAAGCGAATTCCCGGCTGCGGGAAATCAGGGATGACGCGGATATGTTCTTTATAGTTCATGAATGGACGACTCCTTCGTTGTGTTCATTTTGTGTAATGCTGGATTGCACGGTGAGCCAATCGGACAACTGCTTGGCCGGCAGGCTCAGAATCGCGTTGGATTCCGCCATTCGGCTGCCATCGCGATACTTGCGTGAGAGCGACAGCTCCTTCTTGCCGGTTACCGCGCTGAGCGCGATGGTTTCGTTCTCGCACGCGATAAATTCCAGCTCCTCGAACACGCCGAGCATCAGATCGACACTCTGGGCGGAACGGTTCAGCCGCGCGGCGAGCGCTTGCCGGCTTCCCGCCTCCGGCAGCGGACATTCGCGCCGCAGCAGCTGGTACAGCTGGCCGAAATCTTCACGTGCGGGGAATTCAGCCTGCTCCTTGTCGATGCTATAGAGAAGATGAACGGCTTCGAGTCCGGAACATGCGGCAACCGCGCTTGATAGCTGCTCTGCGGACGCCGGTTTACCGATCACGATCAAATGGCGACCTTGTATATATTGCCCGATAAGTGCTTCGTAGGTCAAGAGTTGAAATCCTGGCGGAAGCCGGAAATGCTCCGATTGCCCTGCGGCTTCCATCCACGGAGCATTCGGCACGAGGACGATTCCCTGGGATTGCGCGATTCCGCTCGAGCCAAGCAAGCGGCCAAGCGACGCGAACGTTTCGCACTCCGGGTCGTTTCGCTTGTCGAACAGTTGAATATGAGGCACTCGCAAATCGCTCAGCATAAACTGCGCTTTGCGCTGTCCGTTCCACTCGTTGATCGTCAATTCGCCGACGACCTCGACTTCCGCCCCGAAGGTTAGCCGCTCCGCAAGATGGCCGTATCCGAAGCCGATGGCATCCAGCATTTTCCCTTGTCCGGCGAGCGCGAGCTTCAAATGCGTCCGTTCCTTGCCCATCGTTTTGCGGTCAGCCAGCGTAATGCCGGTCAAGAGCAATTTCGGCGCGGCGTTGCCCGCTCCGAACGGTTCGAGCTTCGACAGCTGCTCGCGCACCTTAAGCGTAGCATCCTCCATTTTGCAGGACAAGTCGATCGTCAGTTTAGGCACCCAATCATCCTCTTGCAGCCATGCATCCGCAAGGCTCGAGAGTTTGGCTTCGAACGGCGCCAGGTTGTCACGGTGAAGCGTCATGCCTGCCGCCGCCTGATGACCGCCGTAATGATCGAGCCATTCTTCGCATTCCGTGAGCGCCGCATGCAGGTCGTAACCTTCTATGGAGCGGGCCGAACCCTTGCATTTGCCCGTCTCCGCATCCATGCCGAGAATGATCGTCGGCTTATAATGCTTCTCGATCATTTTGGACGCCACGATGCCGACGACGCCCGCATTCCAGCCTTCGCCCGCAAGTACGATGACGGACGGTTGAGGCTCGCCTGCCTCTTTCGCCGCTTCGCATTTCGCGTCCCACATCGCCTGCGCCTGCAGGACGATATCTTCCACGATCCCCTGCCGTTCCTTGTTCAGCGCATCGAGCCGGATCGCTCCGGCTGCCGCAGCTTCATCGGTTGCGGCCGTTAGCAGCTCGACTGCCGCATTCGCATGATCCAGCCGACCTGCCGCATTGATGCGCGGCGCCATGCTGAATGCGATATGCGTCGCGAGCAAAGCCGGCAGGTCCACGCCGCCGACTTCGGCCAATGCCCGGAAACCGGGTTTGTCCGTTTGGCGGAGCTGTTCGAGCCCGAATCGCACAAGGACGCGGTTCTCGTCCGTAAGCGGCATGAGATCCGCGATCGTGCCGAGGGCCACGACATCCGTCCACTCCAGCGGCGGTTCGCCTAGCAGCGCCGTCGCCAGCTTGAAAGCGACTCCGACGCCCGCCAGTCCTTTGAACGGATAACCGCAATCCTCCTGTTTAGGATTGACGATGGCGTGCGCTGCGGGAAGCACATGCGGCGGCTCATGATGGTCGGTCACGACCACGTCAATGCCCAGCTCGGCCGCATAAGCGATTTCTTCCACCGCGCTGATGCCGGTATCGACAGTCACGATTAGAGTGACGCCCTTCTCCGCCGCAGCTTCGAGCGCCTTCTTGTTCAAGCCGTACCCTTCGAGCGTCCGATGCGGAATATAATGATCGAAATTCAGCTCCAGCCGCTGGAACAGATACGTCATCAGCGTCGTGGAGGATACGCCGTCCGCATCATAATCCCCGTAAATCCGAACGCGCTCGCCGCGCTGTCGGGCAAGCGAGATTCGGTCCGCCGCCGTCTTCATGTCTTTCAGCAGAAACGGATCATGCAAACATTCGATGCCGCCATTCAGAAACTGTCTCGCCTCTTCCACGCGGTCGTAGCCGCGCTGCACGAGCAGTCTTGCCACCAGCGGCGAAAGGGAAAGGGAGCGCGCCAATACGGCAGCGCGCGCTTCGCCTTCCACATCGAGGGACGCGAGGTTCCAGCGTGTTTTGGATTGCAGCAAATCGCTTGACACCTCTCTTTATCAAAGTGAACCTTATTCACTTTTGTAATTTCAAAAAAAATGAACGCTAGCTGCTATTGCAGTAGCGTTGTCAGTTGTTCCTGATTGGAATCATGATTTGTTTTGTACGGATAACCGGGATCGTAAGGCTCTACGTGCACGGTCACTTCCGTCATATGATTAAACCGTTTCATAATAAATTCTCTGACGCGTTTCGCGATTTCGTTGCCTTCCAGCACCGAGATCCGCGGGTTGACGCTGATAACGACTTCCGCAACCGCATAATGGCCGTGTTCACGCGCACGAAGCACTTCGATGTTGATGACGCCTTCCATGCGCTGAACGACAGCTTTCAGCTCCGACAAATCAGACGGCTCCACTTCCAGAAACCGGCTCCGCATGACTGAAGCCGACGCGACGCGATATCCGCTGCTGAACACGATGACGACGATAATCAGCGATGCGGCAGGATCGAGATAATAGAGAAGATGCATGCCAAGCGGTTTGCCTAGCATCGAGCCGCCCGTGCCTACTAACGCCGCAAGCGAAGCATAGAAATCGACGCCCCGCTCTTTCGAAGAGAAACCGACTTCCTTCACGAGGAAAGCAGCCAGAACGACTGCAGCAGCCGGCCAGCCCGGCGTGTCTTCAACGCCGTCCGCAATCGACTTGATCGCGGAAATACCGATTTCGAGACCGACGATCATCAGCAATAGGGAAGCCAGAACGCCGGTCGCGGCCTCGGAGCGGCCCCGGGAAGCCGGTACAGGCGCATAGGGAGATCCCAGCTGCCTGCACCGGCGGATGCCGGTCAAGGAGACAAACGAGGCGGCTGCCTCGGAAGCCGAACGACAAGCGTCGGCAAGCAGCGATTTGCTGCCCGCCATCACGCCTACCCCGGCTTTAACCGCTGCGATGCAGACATTGCCGATAAGTCCGGTCCATGCTGCTGACTCCGCATTGGCATAACGTTGGTTCGCTGTCATGGACGCCTCCTGATTGTTATTACGTCGTACTGTCTATCTTGCGCACTGCTATCTTGCCACATAAGAAATTATAAGCTTTCGCGTCTCACGAAAGAACAAAATTATAGTGACGATAAAATCCGCCGTTCAACGTGTTCGTTCATCCTCGAATCGCTTCGATCGAGTTTTTCAACCTACGATGCAGCCGAAGACTTGGCAGTCGGTTTCGGTTTTTGTTTGCTCTTCAGCGCCAGCCACAGCGGACTCGCGATAAAGATCGAGGAGTACGCGCCGCTGATAAGGCCGAACAGTACCGCGAGCGAGAACATCCGAATCGATTCGCTGCCGAAGATGAGCAAGCAGATCGTGGCGAAGAGCACCGTCATGACCGTATTGATCGAACGGGACATCGTCTGCCAGATACTCGCGTTGACGACGTTCGCGACGTCCTCGTGCGTCTTCAGCTTGGCGAAGCGTAGATTCTCCCGCACGCGGTCGAAGATAACGATCGTATCGTTGATGGAGTAACCGACGATGGTCAGCACGGCCACGATGAACGGCAAATTCACTTCCAGCTTGAAGATCGAGAACAAGCTGATGACGATGAACGCGTCATGGAGCAATGCGACGATGGCCGCGACAGCGAAACGCCATTCGAAGCGAATGCTGACGTAAATCATGATGCCGATGCTGGCGACGAGCACGGCTTTGAGCGCGTTGCCTTGCAGTTCCTTGGCGATTTCGACGTCGACCGTGTTCACTTCCATGGAAGCGCCCTTGTCGAACTTGTCCATTATGCCTTGCTTAAGCGTGTTTTCCTTGACGTCCGTCAGTACGTCGTCGAATCGAAGCGTGACGCGCTTCGCGCCGAACGTCATGCCAGGCGTGCCGAAGTCGTTGTCCTTAAGAAACTGTTCTATTTGCGCCTTCTGGCCGCTAACGTCCTTCTTGAAGGAAATGTCGACGCTGGAACCCGCCTTGAAGTCGACGCCGTAGTTCAAGCCGTGATAGAGCAGCGTGACGATGCCGAGCAGGGTGATGATGATCGAGAAAATAAAGAAGTATCGGGACTTGGCGACAATGCTGAACCGCTTGTCCGAAACGTTGTCGAATGCCTTATAGTGCACGGATTTCACTCTCCTTCACGCCGAAGTTGGATTTCTTCTTGACCACACCGCTCTTAAGAAGAAGCGTCAGTAGCAGGCGAGAGAAGAATACGTTCGTCAAGATGCTCATCGCGATGCTGAGGAGCAAGATGACGGCAAAGCCTTTGACCGAACCGACCCCGATGAAGAACAGCACGAGCGCGGCGATCGCCGTCGTGACATGGGCGTCGATGATCGTCCGGAACGAATTCTTCGAACCGGCTTTCTGCGACGAGAGGATGCTCTTGCCGCTGCGAAGTTCCTCGCGGATCCGTTCCGCCATGATGATGTTGGCGTCGACCGCCATCCCGATGCCGAGAATGAAGGCCGCGATGCCAGGCAACGTGAGCGTTGCATGAATCAGGTTAAAGCCGAGCAGCAGCAGCCAGATGAACACGATGATCGAAATGCTGGCGATAACGCCCGGCAGACGATAGAAGATCATCATGAACAGCAAGATAACCACTGTCGCGATCGCGCCCGCGTAAACGGTTTCGTCAAGCGACTTCTTGCCGAGCGTAGCGCCTACGCTCTGCGTGTATTTCTCGGTCAGCTTCAGCGGCAGCGCGCCGAGGTTGATCGTGTCTTTCAGGTTCTTCGCTTCGTCGCGGGTGAAATCGCCGGAAATAACGGCGCTCGAACTATTAATCTCTTGCGCGACGTTCGGAGCAGAGATCATCGTTTCGTCCAAGAAGATCGCAAGCGGGCTGCCCGTAGGGCTAAGCTTGGAAACTTCGCGAGTTACTTCCGCGAATTTGCTCGCGTCTTTCAACTTGATCGTAATCTCGTATTGGTTGAGGTTCGTTTGCTGCACGTCTGCGCCGTTCTGCTTGAAATCGCTGCCGGTCAACTCGACCTTGCAGTAACCCGCGTCGGCGGCGCAGCCGCGCGCGCTGCGGAACGTCAGCTCGGCCGGCTTCTTCAGCACGTCGCGGACTTTCTTCTCGTCGGTCACGCCGGCGATCTTCACGCGGATGCGGTTGTCGCCTTCCGTCGTTACTTCAGGTTCCTGAACGCCGGTGGAGTTGGCGCGGGCCTCGAGGCTCTTCGCGGTCTCGTTCAACGAATCCTTCGTGACCTTGCTGGTCGCGTCGATCGGCTCGGCTTCATACAGGATCTCGAAGCCGCCTTTCAAGTCCAGTCCGAGTTTGACGTCGTCCACGACCCACTTGGACAATCCGCCAACGACGCCGAATGACACGACGACGATGAGAATAAACATTAACAGTCGACGATTCATAATTCCCACAGTTCCCCCTTAAGTGCTCTGTTCAATATTCCTATTATACCGATGGCTCAAAATCGAGTCAAAAAAAAGAGCCCACTCGTTAAAAATGGGTCCCTTTATACGCGCTTAGCGTCATAAAGTTCATAAATTTTGTCACTTTTAACGATAAAATGTCATTAACGACTTGATGTCTGGCCGGCTCTCCGTTCTTGGCGTACTTCTCGCTGACGCAGTGCCAAACTTCTTCTCCGGTGACATATTCGTAACCGAACAGCTTAAACTCCTCGGCTTTGCTTTTACATAAGTATTCGATAGTGGAGATCCATTCTTCTCCCGATAACGGACTGTCTTCGCCTTCCATTTCATGCCTCCCTTGCCTCGATGTCTTCTCGTCCTCCTTTACATTCGCTATTGATGTCCACATTCCTGCCAAATCGCGTTCCTCTCCAAAAATTGACTGCATGGATGCGGACATGCTGCATAAGCATGGAGGTAGGATGCAAGATGCATACCCGAGCAACGAACGAAGTTCGTGACCAGGGGCGAACCAAGTTCGCGACCAGGGTAGGACATGTTCACGGTAGAGGGAGAGGAACGCATTGAATAAGCAAACCTTTATGAAAGGCGCTTTGATCCTGCTTGCCGCGGGGGTCGTTAACCGGATTCTCGCTTTCGTGCCGCGTATCGCGCTGCCTCGCATCATCGGCGCCGAGGGTGTCGGAATCTATCAGCTCGGTTATCCGTTCCTGATCGTACTGCTCACGTTCATAACAGGGGGGATTCCCCTGTCCGTCGCCAAATGGATTGCCGAGGCGGAAACGCAAGGGGACGGCAAACGCGTCAAACAGATTTTCCGCGCGGCGATGGCGCTTACGATTATGCTTTCGACAGTGCTTACCGTCCTCTTCATCTGGCTGACGCCTTGGATCATCGACCATTTGATGACGGAGCCCCGCGTCTTTCAAACCTTTCGGATGATGAGCCCGCTGCTTATCATTATCGGCATTTCCTCCGTATACCGCGGCTATTTCCAAGGCAAGCAGAACATGATTCCTACCGCATTCTCGCAGACGATGGAGACGGTGATCCGGATCATCTTCGCGCTGTTGTTTGCCAAATGGCTGCTGCCCTTCGGATTGGAATGGGGAGCCGCCGGCGCTATGTTAGGCGTCGTTGCCGGAGAGATCGCGGGCTTCGCCGTCCTCTTGCTGCATTATGCAAGCGACCGCAAGCGACCGCCCGGCACGCCGATGGAGACCGCAGATAACGCGAATGAGCTTGATCCTTTCCCCCCGCTATCGACAGAAAGGCCTCATGGCAAAACGGCTGCCAAGGAAAAGGAACGCATTCCCGTCATGCGTCGTTTGATCAGCCTGTCTGTCCCGGTCACCGCCAGCCGCATGATCGGCTCCTTCTCCTACTTGCTGGAGTCCATCTTCACCGCGCGGGCGCTCCTGCTTGCCGGAATTGCAACAGGCGCCGCAACGGCCCAGTATGGCGCGCTGCAAGGCATGATCGTGCCCATTCTGCTGCTCCCGACGGCCTTAACGTATTCGCTCGCGGTGTCGTTGGTCCCTTCCTTATCGGAAGCCGCAGCCAAAGGCGACAGAGCGACCATTCATAAAAGACTGCATCAATCCATGCGCCTCGCGCTCGTCACCGGCGCTCCGTTCGTCGTCGTCATGCTATTGTTCGCCGATCCGATCTGCCGCATTCTGTACAATCATGCGGAAATCGCTCCTATGCTGAAATGGATGGCGCCGGTTGGCCTGTTCATCTACCTGCAAGCCCCGCTGCAGGCGGCTCTCCAAGCGCTTGACAAGCCGTCCACGGCGCTTATGAACACCTTCATCGGCGCGATCGTGAAGTTGGTTCTGATCATGAAACTGGCATCTATGCCATCGCTCGGCATCTACGGGGCCCTTATCGCCATCAACATCAACATCGTGCTCGTGACGGCGCTGCATTGGATCAGCGTGACCCGATTCGTCGGCTTCCGCATGCAGTGGATCGATTTTCTGAAAGTAATCACGGCCATGTGCATCATGGGGGCGGCATCCCTATGGGTCATGAATCAGCAGGTACTTCCCAAGCTGTGGCTGAACTTGATTGCCGCCTGCATGGCCGGCGTCATCGTATATTTGCTTCTGATGGTCGCGCTTCGAATCATCGACCGGCACGACGCCGCCCGGATCCCGCTCATCGGCCGCTGGTTCCGGCCTTAATGCTTATCCGGCTCATGAAAAAAGCACCGGCTTCTGCCGATGCTCCGTGGTTCTTGCTGTCATAGGTCAATGATGCGGTCCTTTTCGATGTTTCGCGTCGATAAACAGCTTGCCCCGATGGTCGATCGTGCATAGAAATACATGCTTCACATCGACGATTCCTCGCTGCTTGAGCTGATTGTTCAACCAGAACCTGTCTTTCTCCAATCGTTCCAAGTTATCCTTCTGAATTTCACCGTCCATGATGAGCGGAACCGGCAAATTCTCGAAACGGTAGTTGCGCGGAAATGTTTTGGGAAGCCGGGATTCTTTATTGCCCGAATCCTCTTCCCCTTTGCCTTCGCCTCCGGATGATCCATGTACGTTTCTATCCTTTTGAACGATGGACAGCTTGCCTGTCGTTTCCAATATCGCAAACTCCACATCGGCGATGTTCGTCTTGTTCTCCCGGAACTGCAGCAGCAAATCGTCCAAATTGTACCGCTGCTTGCGCATCGCTTCGCGGTTGAGCTTGCCTCGGTCGACGAGTACCGTAGGCTTTCCGTCAAACAGCATCCTCATTTTCCGAAACCTGAGCGATATAAGCGCAATCCCAATTTGCACGACGAGCAGGATGATCATCGGAAAAATGCCATCCATAATCGGCCGATCCGTATCCTCAATGACGAATACAGCAATTTCCGCAATCATGACGGAAATGACCAAGTCAAATACCGACAGTTTGCCGATTTCCCTTTTCCCCATCAGCCGCATAATCACAAATACGACAAAATAGATGAGAAGCGTACGGAATAAATGCGGACCATATTCCACGAGAACCGCCCTCCTTGCGTAAGGTACAACTATTGTCACCGGATGGTCTCCGCGTCATACGAAGGGGAATAATCGAATTATTGGAAGGTACTAATCCCGGCGGCTTGGCCATATGTTGTAATAATCATGGGACGAGGTGAAACGGCTGCCGTCGATCTTGGCGGCGCGGCGCGTTTCATTCCGGAGAAATACAAGCCCAAGTATAAGAATAAACTTATACTTTCTTGTATTTCAAGAAGACGAATAGGAGGGACATGCAACAATGAAAACGATCAATGCGATGAAAAACGTTCCAAAAGTGCATATGGCCTCGCCGCTGCTATCGGGCATTCTGTATGCTTCGATCTGGCTCGCAGCGGGTGCCTTGCTTTTGTCGGCGCTCCTTAGATGGGGCAGCATGCAGGAAAGCGCTTTGCCGACGTACAGTCTGGTCGTTCACGGCTGTTCTGCGCTGGCTGGCGGCTTCGTATCCGGCAGGCGTTCAAGTCAGCGCGGATGGTATTACGGAGGCATGCTGGGCGTCGCTTACGCCGTTCTGGTACTGCTCGTCAGTTTCCTGGCAAGTAATACCGGTTTCAGCGGCAAAACGCTGACCATGCTGATCGAAACACTGCTGTGCGGCTCGTTCGGCGGCATGATCGGCGTCAATACGAAGCGATCCTAATCGCTCTCGGGTCCGCGGAACAAGCTTTGAAATTGTAATCATCCCTGCGAAATGTGTTATACTATACCGGATCGTTACGACGTAACACCTTAGGGGGATATCAAGTATCATGACTTTGTTTGACAACATGACGACGGTCGCGCTGTATACGACCCTGACCGTCATCATACTGATCTGGTATGGAGCTGCCGCAAATCCTTTCAAAATCGGCGGATTATTCGTTAAAGAGAATCTCTTTAACCGCAAATACAATCTTCACTTCGTTGCGCTCATTCTCATTCTGATTTGCAACAAGTATGAGCTCCGCATCGAGAATCACATGAAGAACACGTATGATTTCGCAAGCTTCTTCCAATCGATCGAAGGCAACTTCGTCGCGAATTTGCAGCATACGTTCGAAAGCGCCTGGCTAACACCGATTCTGGCTTTTATCTATGTGGTCGTATTCCAGGCGCTGCTGATCGCATCGGTCGGTATCTATACATACCGAAGCCCAAACAAGAAGATGTTCTATGCGACCTGCTACGCCATCATGCTCAACTATGCCATCGCGATTCCGTTCTTCTTGTTCTTCCCGGTAAGCGAAGTTTGGTACCATGACCCGAACGTGAGGTTCCTGATGTTGGACGTGTTCCCTGATTTCGAGCATCAATACCGCGCGTTATCCGGATTGAACAACTGCTTCCCGAGTTTGCATACGTCCATTTCCGTGACGCTTGCCATCCTGGCGGTTCGTTCGGGCATCAAACGCTGGGCTTGGTTTTGCAGCATCTGTGCCGTCGTCATTATCTTCTCGATTTTCTACCTCGGCATCCACTGGCTCATCGATATGTGCGGCGGTCTCGCGCTCGCGACATTCGCCTCTACGATGGGCATGCGATTGAGCCGCATAAAATGGTCGCAGCGCGAACGCCGCGGCACGATCGTGCCCCAATCCGCGCCGGTCAGCTATTTACGCGAAGACGCGAAGTAGTATTCAATCCACTATCCCTATCCCCATATAAAAGCATGACAAAACGACCGCTGCATGAGCGGGCTTCGGCCCCGCTCGCAGCGGTCGTTTGCTTTTCGCGAATGAATTGCGTTAATCGGCCATAAAAAAACGGCAGCGCATCCGCGCTGCCGTTCTCAAGACGCTAGCTTTTAATATCTTCCGCTCTGTCTTCCTTCACCATTACAGGTGCCGCCGCCGGAATGGCCGCGTTGGAGGAGACGACCGTGTTGATCGCACTGCGATCAAACGTAATCTTGGTGGAATCGTTAACGCGCAGAACCGCCGTATCGTCGGTAAGCTCTACGATCGTTCCATGCATGCCGCCAATCGTAACGATCTTGTCGCCCTTCTTGATTGCACTCAGCATGGAGTTGCGCTGTTTGGACTTACGCTGCTGCGGTCGGATCAATAGGAAGTAAAACACCGCGAACATAAGGATAAACGGGATTAAGGATGCTGCTCCTGACATATAATTCACCCCTCTCTCTGGATGTATGGGCGATCAGTTCCGCTGCAGCGGAACGACCAGCCTTAAAATCCTTTATCATTCTCAAACAAGCCATACTTCGTAAAGAAGGCATTCCGGAAATCGAGCAGCCGGTCTTCCATAATGGCCTGTCGTACGCCTCGCATTAGATCAAGCAGGAAATGCAGATTGTGAATCGTCGTTAACCGGATTCCGAACGTCTCGTCGGCTTTAATCAGGTGACGAATGTATGCGCGCGAATAGTTCGTGCATGTGTAGCAGCTGCACTCAGGATCCAGGGGGCCGAAATCCTCTGCGAATTTAGCGTTGCGGATTACGAGCCTGCCTTGACTTGTCATTGTCGTGCCGTTACGCGCGATTCGCGTCGGCAGAACGCAGTCGAACATATCGATACCGCGAATCGCGCCATCGAGCAGCGCGTCCGGTGAACCGACGCCCATCAGATAGCGAGGCTTGTTCGCCGGAAGAAGCGGAACCGTACAATCAAGGACGTTATACATCAATTCCTTCGGTTCTCCCACGCTTAATCCTCCAATAGCATACCCCGGGAAATCCATGGAAGTCAACTCCAGCGCGCTCTGACGGCGCAGATCCTCGTACATGCCGCCTTGCACGATCGCGAACAATGCCTGGTCATGCGGACGCGCATGAGAGGCCAGGCAGCGCTCCGCCCAGCGGGTCGTCCGCTCCAGCGAATTCTTGACATAATCGTAGTCGGCCGGATACGGCGCGCACTCGTCGAACGCCATCATGATATCGGAACCGAGCGCGTTCTGGATTTCCATCGCTTTCTCCGGTGAGATGAACATCTTGTCGCCGTTCAAATGGTTACGGAACTCGACGCCCTCTTCCTTGATCTTGCGCATGTTGCTCAAGCTGAACACTTGGAAGCCGCCGCTGTCCGTCAGGATCGGACGATCCCAATTCATGAACTTGTGAAGGCCGCCGGCCTTGCGCACGGTTTCGTGGCCCGGACGGATAAATAAGTGGTACGTGTTGCTCAGGATGATTTGGGCATCCATCGTCTTCAGTTCTTCCGGGCTCATTGTCTTGACAGTCGCCTGCGTGCCGACCGGCATGAATGCCGGCGTCTCGATAACCCCGTGCGGCGTATGTACGCGGCCGAGCCTCGCTCCCGTTTGTTTGCATGTTTTCAGTAATTCGTATTTAACTGCCACTTTGCACTCTGCCTCTTTCCAGGTTCTTAATAAATAAACATTGCATCGCCGAAGCTGAAGAATCGGTATTCCAGCTCGACGGCTTCCTTGTAAGCCTGCATGATCGACGACCGTCCAGCCAACGCGCTGACAAGCATGACGAGCGTTGATTTGGGAAGGTGAAAATTCGTAAGCAGCGCATTTACAAGCTTGAACTCGTAACCAGGGAAAATAAAGATATCGGTCCAGCCGCTGCAAGCCCGCAGTTCTTCATACGCAAAACGGGCGGCAACGGTTTCAAGCGTTCGCGCGGAAGTTGTTCCGACAGCGACGATTCGGCCGCCTTTGGCCTTGGCGCTGCGCAGCATGCCCGCAGTCTCTTCGCTCAGCTCGTAATATTCGGAATGCATCGTATGCTCTTCGATCGTATCGACCGACATCGGACGGAACGTGCCCAGGCCGACATGCAGCGTAATAAAGCCTACATTCACGCCTTTGCGTTCCAATTCTTCCAAGAAAGGTTTCGTAAAATGAAGCCCTGCCGTCGGCGCCGCCGCTGAACCTTCATGCTTCGCGTATACGGTCTGGTACCGTTCGCGATCGTCGAGCCGTTCCTTGATATAAGGCGGCAAAGGCATTTCGCCAAGGCGATCCAGCAGCTCGGGGAAGATGCCCTTGTACTGAAATTCAACCTCCCTGGCTCCCATTTCGCCTTCTCCCACGACGACGGCCTCGAGTAAAGGCGCTCCGGTCCCGTCGTCGCCGAAAGCCAGCTTCACGCCGACCTTGAGCCGTTTTCCCGGCTTCGCCAGCGTCTCCCAGCGGTCCCCCGCCAGCTGTTTCAACAGCAGCAGCTCTACCTTCGCTCCGGTGTCGGCTTTAACCCCAAGCAGCCTTGCCGGCATGACCCGGGTATTGTTCAATATTAGCGTATCGCCGGCTTCAAGCATATCCGCCAGCTTCGTAAATTGGTGATGTCCTATTTCACCGGTCGCCTTGTTTAACGTCAAGAGCCGCGACGACGTACGGTCTGCAAGCGGCGTTTGCGCAATCAAGCGCTCCGGTAATTCAAAATCAAAGTCGTTTACATTCATCGGTTTAGTCATTCCTTAACGATTTTCGCGTCTTTGTAGTAGTATTGCATAATATATTTGTAGTCATACCCAAGGTTTGCCAAGCCTCGCGCGCCGTACTGCGACAGCCCGACTCCGTGGCCATTTCCTGCTCCGACGAAACGGAATGCCGGATCCTTCGTCGCTGCCCGGACTTCTCCGCTGCCGTTCAGCACGAAGAAGTTGGCTGCTTTGAGCTCCTGATTCTTCCCATTGCCGCCGATCATGTACATCGCTCCGCTATCCGAAGGCCGATCGCTCGTCGCTCCGCCGGATCCGGCAATGGTCAGCTTCGCCGTCTCATCGATTTTGAACAACGTGCTTGGCAATCCCCCGAACGCGGCTCGATAAGCATCCGGATTTTTGACGCTGATTACCTGGCCGTTGGCTTGAATTTCGGTCGGCCGGCCGGACGGCCCCATCTTGCTGATGGACAGCGTCCGGATCGGGCCGCTGATTGCCTTGACGAGCTTGCCTTGCGTCAGCTTGAGCATATCCGCCGCAGAATAAGTTCCGCGCACCCAATTCATCTCATTGGACTGGGTGACCTTCTCCAATTGCACGACGAGCGTTCCTTTGTTGACCGTATCCACGACCTGAACGTTGTCCTGCACAAGCGGGATAGGACGCACCTTCGTGCCGTCCCCCTTCACGCGCAGAACGGCTTGTCCGCTAACGGACTTCTGTCCGGTATCCTCTAGCAAATCCTCGCGGATATAACCTACTAGATTGTTCGACAGCACGACGCGGTACCACTTGTACAGCCCATTCTCGGACGACGTGTCCGGACTTTGAATGCTCTTCAGATAATCGACGGCGCTGCCCCAGATTTCCGTGGCATCTGCCGTGAATCCGCCGGCGCTGGACGAAAAGACGGTATTGATGACTTTTCCGTCATACATGGCCACCTGGCCCTGCGTCGCATCTACGGCCGCGATCGTCGCCGGCTTCTCCGAACCGATGCCGCCGTATGCTTGGCTGAGCGTCGTATCCACGACATGCGCGATTTGATATCCGAATCCTTGGTACAACGCATACGTGCGTGCAGCGACCGCTTGCGCTTTAAGCGCTTCTGCGGGCCATGAGGCCGGCATTTCCGCGCCTACCACGGCGTACACATACTGCTCGAAGGGAACCTCGTTAATGACGGCCATCTTGTTATTCATGCCGCTGACTTCGAACGAGCCGCGGTAGCTGCGACTGTAACGTTCCGCCAGCTTGATCCCGGAAGGATCTTTCGTCTCGATCCACACTTTCGTGTCGGCCAACGGCACGGAGTAAAGCGCCACGGGCGGCTTGGAGGCCGATTCCGCGGTCGTATAATCGTCGCGGATGAGCATATAGGCCGATTTGGCATCCGTCTGGCTCATCGCCAAGCTTGCATCTGCCTGCAGGGCTTTCGACTTGACCGCGCTCAAAGCGGCCGCATCGCTCTCTGCGCCAATGAGCACCGTGTAGATGCCGGACGCTGTACCGTTCTGCTTCATCGCCGCGTACGCCTCGATGCCCTTTGCCGTAAGCTTCTGGGCTGCCGCTGCAGCCTCGCTCTTGGAAGCATATTTCATTCCTGTTTCCAAATGGAGAGGTCCGATTAATGCGGCTTTTGCCGTTTTGCCAACATAGCCCGCGATCGTGGCGTCTTTCAACCATTTGCTGCCGGCCGCGCTGGCATCGGCAGCGGTCGTATAGGAGCCTTCCGAAATCTGATACACCTTGCCCCGCGGATCGGTGACGGCCGTCATGATGCCCGAAGCGCCGAGCGCTTTAAGCCGCTTCATGACATTGAGCGCGGTCATGTAATCCGTCGTTTCGAACAGCTGCGGCTTATAGTCGTCCATCGTGAAACGGATTATTTCGCCGGCGCTTGTCGCGAACAGCGGAACGACCGAGGACGGTAAACGTATACCGACCTTGAGCGAGCCGGAAGAGCTGAACGTCGAGACCGCCGTATTCAAGGTGTATTTGCTTGTATTCAAGAAGATGCCGACCCGAATCGTATCCAGCGTCGGCACGGCTGCACCTTCGGATGGGCTGGATGTCCATATGGATAACGCGGTCACGCCGGCCGCAATAATCGCAATCGTTCGTTTTGCCTTCGGCATTGCGAATAACCGCATGGCCGATCCCTTGTCACCGTCATTCTGAACGTTTACGCCATTCACGGCTTTATCGTCCTCCTTAAAGTTTTGCGAAGCAAAACTGCTTCGTAAGCATGAGCTTAGTTTTGCGAAAGCAAAACTGCTTCGTAAGCGCAGGCTGTTTAGTCCCTTTTCGGCAGCGCGCAAGCGCCGTCATGGCAGCTGTCATCCGCTTTGCCGAACCATTCATAGCGCCTTCCTGCAATGAAACGATACATCAAATCGGCTGCGCTGCGCAGTCCGGGTACCTTATAGAGCGGCGCAAGCCATCTTAGTCCTCGGACCGTTCTTAGAATACGTACGACTCCGGCAGCCCCTGCGTGCAGGGTGCCGTCCATCTCAACGACATGCATTTTCGTCAAAAGCTGATCTTCGGTTACAGCTGAAAGTTCGGGAATCGTCTCATACGTTTCCTCGAGAGATTGAACGGGAATGAACCGCAATATCGCGGTCGACTGCAGCTCTTTCAAACGACGGACGCTGGCCAAACATAAATTGCAGGTCCCGTCGTAGAGCACGATCAGCTTCTCGCGCCTCTCTTCTTCAGCTTGTTTCCTTCTAGAGCCCATTAGACGAAGCCGCCTCCTTCTTCCTTCGCTTCTCCCGCATCGGCGGATGCGGCGTTATCTTGAGGTATTGGCAGTCCTAAATGCCGATAAGCGAGCGGCGTTACCATCCGGCCGCGAGGCGTTCGCTGCAAAAAACCGATTTGCATCAGATACGGCTCGTATACGTCCTCAATGGTTTGCCCTTCCTCGCCGATCGTTGCGGCGATCGTATCGAGTCCAACAGGACCCCCGCGGTAAATCGTAATCATCGCCCGCAGCATCTTGTGGTCGATGCTGTCGAGCCCGAGCGGATCCACTTGAATCAGGCCCAGCGCGGAGCGCGCCAGATCATGCGTTACGATGCCGTCTCCGCGGACTTGCGCGAAATCGCGTACCCGCTTCAGCAGCCGGTTCGCAATCCGCGGCGTTCCCCGGGAACGCATCGCGATTTCCTGCGCGGCTTCTCCGATCACGCTCACGCCGAGAATTTCGGACGCGCGCGACACGATAAACGATAACTCGTCGACCGTGTAGAACTCCAGCCGGCTGACGACGCCGAAGCGGTCGCGCAGCGGAGCGGACAGCAGACCGGCCCGCGTCGTCGCCCCGATCAGCGTGAACGGCGGCAGCTCCAGCCGGACGGAACGCGCGCTCGGCCCTTTGCCGATCATGATATCCAGCGCGAAATCCTCCATCGCCGGATAAAGCACTTCCTCGACCGATCTGTTCAAACGATGAATCTCATCGATGAACAATACGTCGCCTTCTTGCAGATTGGTAAGCAAAGCCGCAAGATCGCCAGGCCGCTCGATAGCCGGTCCGCTCGTCGTTCGCAGACTGACGCCAAGCTCATTGGCGATGATATTCGACAGCGTCGTCTTGCCAAGGCCCGGCGGGCCGTACAGCAGCACGTGATCCAGCGCTTCTTTGCGCAGCTTCGCCGCCTCGATGAATACTTTCAAATTATCTTTCACTTGCGACTGACCGATATATTCGGACAAATAACGGGGACGTAAACTAAGCTCCACCGCTTGATCTTCCATCATGAGGTTGGCGGAAATTATCCTCTCGTCCATTCACGCTTGCCCCTCTCCACTCTGCTACTCGGCTTCGTTGACCCTGGCCGCGAACTTAATCGCTGCGCGGGTATGCATCCCGCTCCAACTTAGCCTTTGAACAATTGCTGCAGCGCCCGTTTCATAAGCGCATCCACCGTCTCATTCGGAATATCCGTTTGTTTCATGCTTTGCCATGCGCGGTCCAGTTCGGCCGCCGTATAGCCGAGCGCCATCAGCGCTTCGCGCGCCTCCCGCCAGTCCTTGCCGCCTTCCGCTTCCGCCGAGCTCGATCCGACATCGGTAAGATCAACGCCGGCCGCGGCGAAGCTGAAGCCGCCCGGAATCGCGTCCAGCTTGTCTTTCAAATCCAGCACCATGCGCTGTGCAGTCTTTCTTCCGATGCCCGGCAGTTTCGTCAGGAACGTCAGATTCTCCTGCTGAATGGCCGCGGCAATCGTCTCCGGCTTGCCGCCGGCAAGAATGCCGAGCGCAACGCGCGGTCCGATGCCGGAAACGTCCAGCAGCTTGCGGAACATCGCCTGCTCGTCTCGGTTCGCGAAGCCGTATAGCAGCGCCGCGTCCTCCCGGACGTGATGATGCGTATAAATCGTAACTACGTCATCGCTCTTGGCGAACGCATATGGGTTAGGCGTAAAGATTTGGTAGCCGATATCGCGGACGTCCACGACCACGAATTCCGTATCCAGGTGTACGACCCGGCCTCTTACATAATCGATCAAGATCGGTTCACCTCGTTTATTTTGTTCGTAAGAACCGACGAATGCGCATGGCAAATGGCCACCGCAAGCGCGTCCGCGACGTCGTCCGGCTTCGGAATGGCGCTCAGCTTCAGGAACATCCGTACCATCTCCTGCACCTGTCGTTTCTCCGCTTTGCCGTATCCGACGACGGCTTGTTTGACTTGGAGCGGCGTATACTCCGCGACGGGGAGACCGCGCTGCGCCGCAGCCAATATAACGACGCCGCGCGCCTGGCCGACCGAGAACGCCGTCGTGACGTTGCGGTTAAAGAACAGCTTCTCCACGGCGACCGTATCCGGTTTGTAGCGGTCCATCAAGGCGCAGGCCGAGTCATACACCTGCTTCAGGCGCTCTTCCGGCGCCGTGCGGGCTTCCGTCGTAATGCATCCGTATTGCACGGGAACGAGCTTGCTCCCGATTTTGTCGATAAATCCGAAGCCTACGATCGCGATTCCCGGGTCAATTCCTAATACTCGCAATGCTGCTTCTCTCCTTACGCCGATCGATAGATTAGTCCTTGCCATTCCAGTTCACCAAAAAAGGCTTCCTCCCATTATATCAAATGATGGAACGAATGAGAACACGCGTTTCTTCCTCGCCTTCCGAAGAAGTCGAACCAAGCAGCAAATATACGGCAGTCATCTGCTCTTGTGCAGCTAGATTGCCAGCTCCCTAAGAAAAATAAAAGGACGCCTGCCTTCTGCAGTCGCCCTTCATTGCTCTTCGAAGTTTTATTTCATATCCAGCAAGTAAATGCGCAGCCTTCTAAAACGTGCGCTTCATGACTTTCTCCGTACGCTCCACCGCGTAATCGCCGAACGACGACAATACGCTGTTGAACGCATCCTTATCCGTCACGCGGATGCCTTTGACCAGCTCGTCGATCCGCTCCTTCGGCAGGCTGCTCTCCATATAATTCACGTCCAGTTGAAAGAAGGTCCGCATCACTTTCTCCTTCTTCGGCTCGCCGTCGAATAGCGATAAGCGCCCCAGCTTGTCCATCCCGAAATAAGCGCTGCGTTTGCAGGACTCCGATAAGTCGTCGATCCGCTGCTCCATCACGACCGCGCCTTGCTCATCGAGCATGGCCGTCCATTCCGGATGCAGTTTCATCATGCGGAGCGTGTCGACCGAGCTGAGCAGGCCGATCGTTTCCGATTCCGAGCCGCAAATATAGACGCGCCGAATCTTGACGGTTACTTTGCCCCGCATGTCGGAGAGCGTTGCAATGACGCTGCGGCTGCCGTCGTCCTGCGCCGGCGCTTGACTTTGCGGCAGTGCTTCGAGATTGGTTCGTCCCGCAGCCGAGACAACGCCGTCTCCGACGAAGGCCACGGATAGGATCGCCGCCGGCACGAGCAGCCCCGAAGCCAGCTGCCACATCGGCCGCCTGCTGCGTCTGAGTTTCTGTTTTACTTTCCGCCAAAGGTTGAATATTATCATATGGGTTCCCCCCATTCGCCTTTTTTGTTAGTCTGTCACCCGATATGGAGAAATATGCATGCTTATTCCGCGCATAACAAAACCCCGCACGGCATCGTTAGCCGACGCGTGCGGGGTGCGGAAAGAAATGCTGGAAACTGCGGTATTTAACGGTTAATCCAAGGCAAGCTGCTGCGGCGTTTCGGTTTCAAAGCGACGCGCGTTTGACGAACGACGGCTTTCTTGGCAGGCTTGCGTGAACCCGCGTTCGACTTGCTGACATTCAATTCTTCGAACGCTTCCTCTGCTTCGCCTTCATTCTCTTCGCGCTTGTCATGGCAGCCGCAGTTGCAAGGTTGTTTGCCCTGCCCGCTTATCGGAGACACTTGACCGTTCCCCATATAACCGTAGCTCATCTGCGGACCCGTATTTGCCGGCGATACCATCGACGGATTGAAGCCGTAGCCGCCCATCGGGCCCATGTTTGCCGGCGATACCATCGAAGGGTTGTAGCCGTAGCCGCCCATTGGGCCCATGTTCTCCGGCGATACCATCGAAGGGTTGTAGCCGTAGCCGCCCATTGGGCCCATGCTCTCCGGCGATACCATCGAAGGGTTGTAGCCGTAGCCGCCCATTGGACCCATGTTCTCCGGCGATACCATCGAAGGGTTGTAGCCGTAGCCGCCCATTGGACCCATGTTCTCCGGCGATACCATCGAAGGGTTGTAGCCGTAGCCGCCCATTGGACCCATGTTCTCCGGCGATACCATCGAAGGGTTGTAGCCATAGCCGCCCATTGGGCCCATGTTCTCCGGCGATACCATCGAAGGGTTGTAGCCGTAGCCGCCCATTTCTTCGTCGCTGATCGGACTTACCATCGGCGAACCCCAGCCATAATTCGGAGCTCCCCATGGCAAGCCTGCGTTTCCTTCAGGAGACGTTTCAGCAGGGCTGACCGCAGTTGGCTGACCGTATCCGTAACCGCCCGTCATCGCTGGTGATACGGCCGTTGGCATATCATATCCATATCCGCCTGTCATTGCCGGCGACACCGCCGTCGGCATACCATACCCGCCTGTCATTGCCGGCGACACCGCCGTCGGCATACCATACCCGCCTGTCATTGCCGGCGACACTGCCGTCGGCATACCGTATCCGCCCGTCATCGCTGGCGACACTGCCGTCGGCTGGCTGTAACCGTAACCGCTGTGAACGGGCGCAGTCGCTGCCGGAGATACGGCCGTCGGCTGGCTGTAGCCATAGCCGCTATGAACGGGCGCAGTCGCTGCCGGAGATACGGCCGTCGGCTGGCTGTAGCCATAGCTGCTGTGAACAGGCGAAACCGCGCTCGGCATATCATGAAGCGACATGACCTCCGTAGCCGGAATGCCGTACTGTTTGAACAAGTCGACGCTTTGCTCGTATGGCTTATGAACAGGGTATTTCTTTTCCATGATCGGCATTTCAATCGGCACCGGCATTGGCGTAGGCACCGGTTCAGGCAATGGCATCGGCATCGGCGCAGGCGTTTCTGTCACTGGCGCGGTGTTCGCTTTCGGACCCGTATGTTTTTTACCCGTCGGAATTTTGCCCATCAGCCCTTGAACGCCCTGCATAACCGCAGCAGGGTGAAGCGGATGATGGCCTGTTCCCGATTTGTGATGGCCATGATTTTCATTCGAGCCGTTCATCTCAGGCATGGTGCTAGGCGTGCTCGGTTTCGGTATGTTTACGACTTCGCCGGTCAGCAGCACGTTCGGATTTTTAAGCTGCGGATTCGCTTTGATCATATCGCCGAGCGGAACGCCCCAAGCTTTGGACAGCTTCCAGAGCGTATCGCCCTGCTGCACGACATGCTGATGCATGATATCCATGTCGCCGCCTTGGGATGCGGGAACTTTGATTTTCATGCCGATGTCGAGCTGATCCGGATTCGTAATGGATGGGTTCAGCTTTAAAATCTCTTCCAACGACACGTTGTACTTCTGCGCAATCATGTACAGCGAATCGCCTTTTTTTACAATATGAATTTTCACCCGCCAAAAACCTCCTGTCACGTTTTACGTCTTAGGCAGACGCGGCTAACGCCCGTTATCAATCCCTACATCCTATGCAACAGGTAGGCTGGTGTCACCCTTCTTCGCAAAAAAAAATTGAAACCTCCCTCTGGCAGCACCGCCAAAGGAAAGCTTCAATCGTTTAAAAACACTTCGTTATGAGGTGAAATTAACGCGCTTCGTATTTAAAGCTCGGATAGCTGCCGAGCACGCGCACTTGACAGCCGATCGCCTCGATTTCCGCAATCGCGGACGGGAGCAGCACGGATTCCATCGACATCTCGATATCGATCAAGAAATAATAATTGCCCAATTTCTTCTTCGTCGGACGCGACTCGATACGGGACAGGTTAATCCGGCGCCAGGAGAACGCCGACAGCACTTGATGAAGCGCTCCCGGGTAATCCTCCGGCAGCGTAATAAGTATACTCGTCTTATGCTTCTCCGATTCCTTCAGCGTAAATGGCTTAGGCCCCACGAGAAGGAACCGGGTGTAATTGTTGTCGTGGTCGGTGACGGCCGATTCGAGAATGTCCAAACCGTTGTCTGCCGCCGCGGATACTTGGCCGATTGCCGACCAGCCGCGTCCTGGATTGTCGCGTACGATGCGAACCGCTTCCGATGTGCTCCCAACATGCTCCAGTTCAGCGTGGGGAAGATGGCGCTTCAAATATTGCGTGCACTGCGCCATCGCTACCGGGTGGCTCATTACTTTCACGATGCGGTCGTAAGCAAGGTTGCCGTTCGCTTCGGTCAGCTCGGACGACGCGCCGATCAGATTCTGAATGGACGGGTAAACCCACTCCGCCTGGATCGGCAAATTCACCTCGTCGACGAGCCAGTCGGTATGCAGGCTGACGGAGCCGTCGATCGTATTCTCGATCGGTATGATGGCATAATCCGTCTTTCCTTCCGCCGTAGACAGAAACACGTCCGCGATCATGCGGTGATACTCGTATCGAATCTCGACGCCGAAGCCGTTCAGCATATACCTGGCCGCTTCGTCGGATGTAGAACCTTTCGTCAAACACGCTGCGCTTATCATGCCTTGACTTCTCCTTTGATTCGTTCCATGAATGATTCCGATCGATCCCCGTGGACGACCGACAGCTCCGGACCGTTCAGCGCCGGTGCAAGCCACATCGTTTGAGCTTCTATGCCATGCTGTTCAAGCGTTCGCAGCAGGAAGGATTCGAGCTCCGCTTTGCGGTCGCTGCCGCGGTCAACGAGCGTTAGCAGCGTAGGTCCCGCGCCGCTCAGCGCGACGCCTAGCGCCCCGTGGTTTGTCGCCTGCTCCAATATCTCCGACATGCCCGGCACGAGCGGCGCCCGGTAAGGCTGGTGCAGCTTATCCCGCATGGCGAATGGTATCAGTTCCAAATTACCGCTTGCGAACGCCGCGACGAGCAGCGAGCTGCTCGCTACATTATAAACCGCGTCTTTCATGTCGAGCTTAGCCGGCAATGCATGGCGCGCCTTCTCCGTGGAAAGCTGGAACGAAGGGATCGCCACCAGCACCTCCAGGTTCTCATGCGGCACGATCCGCACCTTCTCTGCGCGAATGCCGTCCCATGCGGAGACGACGATGCCGCCGAATAGCGACGCCCCGACATTATCCGGATGGCCTTCCAGCGCGGATGCCATCTGGAACAGCTTGTCCTCGCTGAGCGGACCTCCCGCCAAAGCGTTTGCGGCAACGAGCGCTCCGACGATGGCCGATGCGCTGCTGCCCAGGCCGCGGGTAAGCGGAATATCGCTGTACATCGCGATGCGGATTTCCGGAATATGAACCCCGGCTTCCTCGAACACCATCTGCGCGACCTTATAAATCAAATTCGACTTATTCGTCGGAATGCCGTTCAATCCGTCTCCATAAAGCTCAATGACCGTCTCGCCGTCCACGGCTTCCATCTGAATCCACGCGTATAGCGACAACGCCATGCCAAGCGTGTCGAAGCCCGGACCGAGATTCGCCGTGCTGGCCGGAACTTTCACCAATACCTGGCTGTTTAACATACTACCGCACCCTTCGGATGACGGATGACGTACCCTCACGTACTGCACGCATAACCGCTATCGCCAGTCATGGTTTCTTCATCCGTTGCGTATTGTACTAGCTAGCATTCAAGGCTTTACTTACAGGCAATGGTCGAAAAGAAAAGTTATCCTTCTACGCGGTATACGCTCTTGACCGCTTTCACGACCTCCATGCCTTCGAGCGATTTCAGGACACGCTGCGCTGCAGCTTTGCTTGCGTCATGCGTAATGATGATGATTTCCGCTTCCGGATTGCTTGGATTCGGCTGCTGCAGCACGGATTCCAAGCTGACTTCATACTCCGCGAATGCTTGCGTGATTCGGGCAAGCACCCCTGCGCGGTCAGCGACATGCAGCAGCATGAAGTATTTCGATGCGATCTGCTCGTCGGTTTTGAGCTTCTTTTCTTTATACGCCAGCTTCTCTTGCTTGCCGTTGACGCCAAGCTTGAGGTTCTTCACGACTGCAACCAAGTCCGCGACGACCGAAGTCGCCGTCGGCAGTTCGCCTGCGCCGGCGCCGTAGAACATCGTCTCGCCTACAGCTTCGCCGTATACGTAAACCGCGTTGAACACGCCGTTCACCGACGCGATCGGATGCGTCGCTTTCACCATCGTCGGCTGCACGCTGACGCTGATATAGTCGTCTTGACGCTCTGCGATACCGAGCAGCTTCACTTCATAGCCAAGGCGCTTCGCATAGAGAATCTCCTCGCGGCTGATGGACGAGATCCCTTTGACGTCTACGTCTTCCAGGGCCACGTTCGCACGGAAGCCGAGCGTTGCGAGAATCGTCATTTTGCGCGCCGCATCCAAGCCTTCGACATCCGATGTCGGATCGGATTCCGCGTAGCCGAGCTCTTGTGCTTCTTTCAACACGTCGCTATAAGCTGCGCCTTCCTGGCTCATCTTCGTCAATATATAGTTCGTCGTTCCGTTAACGATACCCATGATTTTCGTAATCCGGTCCGAGGAGAAGCCTTCAACCAGCGTACGAATGATCGGGATGCCGCCCGCAACGCTCGCTTCGTAATAAACGTCGCAGCCGTTCTCTTGAGCAGCCGCCAGAATTTCCGGACCGTGCAGCGCCATCAGGTCCTTATTCGCCGTCACGACATGCTTGCCGCGGGCAAGCGCTTCGAGAATATAGCTCTTCGTCGTCTCGATACCGCCCATGACTTCGACGATAACGTCGATATCGGGGTTATGAATGATATCCCAAGCGTCTTCCGTCAATTTATCCGGATGGATGCTGACGGAACGCACTTTGCTTTTATTTTGCACGAGCACCTTCTCGATGACGATCGGGGAGCCCACTTGACTTTGAAGGTCCGGCTGATGACCTTCCACGATGCGAACGACACCCGTTCCTACAGTGCCAAGTCCTAGCAATCCTACTTTAATCGGTTTCATTCCGTATACCTCCAGTTATAGTTCTATCCTTGTCCGATGATGGACGCCTTTCGGACGCCGTCCTGCCTGCGGAGCGCATCCATGAATTCGGACATTGCCCCGCCCATAGTTGAAGTATCAACGGAAATCACAACATTAGCTAATCCTTGCAGCGGTATCGTTTGATGGATCGTCAGCACGTTGCCTTCTAAACCGGCTACGAGCCCGAGCACTTTGGAAAGCACGCCTGACCGATGATCCAGATCCATCGAAATCGTCACGATCGTTTCCCGTTTGAGTTGATTCTGCGTATAAACACCGTCTTTGTACTTATAGAAGGCGCTCCGGCTCAGACCTACCCGCTCGGCAGCTTCGTGAACGGTAGCCGCTTCGCCGCGGCGGAGCATCTCCTTGACCTGAATGGTCTTCACGATTGCTTCCGGCAGCATATCCTCGCGAACGACATAATATCGTTCCTCCACTGGACGTCCTCCCATCAAAGACACATGTTCTCTCATAGAGGACATTATATCTAAAAAACAGACCTGCGGCAATAGTCATTTCCACGAACTTGTCTCATTCATCATGAAAAAAGCTGCCGTCAGCCGCATCTGCAGTCAACCTGCAAACACTGCTCCGGCAGCTGTCCGTAACGCTATTCGTGGTAGTAGAAGTCGCTTCCCTCGAAGAACTCGAAGGAGAAATCCGCGATTCGAACGATATCTCCGTCTTTCGCCCCGATCTTCCGAAGCTCCGCGTCGACACCCATCATCCGCAGCGTTCTTGCGAACCGCATGATCGCATCGTAGGAATTGTTCAAGTTTACCCGCTTCATGAACTTCTCGATATACGCGCTCTCGACGTAGAAGCCTTCGTTCTCCTTGCCGACCTTGAACGATCTGTCCTCTTCCTTGTCCAGCGTGTACACTTTGCGTTCCGCCACATCGCGCACTTCTTCAATCAGACGCGTTTCCGGAACGGTTTCCAGCAGGTCTGCCGCTTTGTACAGCAGCTCCTGCACGCCCTTCTTGGTTAAGGAAGACATGGCTACGACCTTATGCTCGATCTCATCGCCGCGGGCTTCCAGCTGCTCACGGAACAAGGCGAGGTTGTCCTCGGATTCCGGCATATCCATCTTGTTCGCCACGATAATTTGCGGACGCTCAGCCAGCACCGGATTGTACAGTTCCAGTTCCTGATTAATCGTTACCCAATCCTCGTAAGGATCGCGTCCCTCCGAGCCCGACATGTCGAGCACGTGCAGGATGATGCGCGTACGTTCCACATGTCGCAGGAAATCGTGTCCGAGGCCAACGCCTTCATGCGCGCCCTCGATTAGTCCCGGTAAATCCGCCATGACAAAACTGCGGCCGTCGCCGACGTCGACTACGCCGAGGTTCGGCGAAATCGTCGTGAAATGATAAGCGCCGATCTTCGGCTGCGCCGCCGATACGATCGACAGCAGCGTCGATTTACCGACGCTCGGGAAACCGACCAAACCGACATCCGCCATGACTTTCAGTTCCAGGATGATCCAGCGTTCTTCGCCATCTTCGCCATTCTCGGCGAAGTCCGGAGCCGGATTGCTGGCCGTTGCAAACCGGCAGTTGCCTCGTCCGCCGCGTCCGCCTTTGGCAACGATGATTTCCGAGCCGTTCTGCGTCATGTCGGCAATGATTTCCCCGGAATCGTCATCGAGAATGACCGTCCCCGGCGGGATACGGATAACCGTGTCTTCCGCGTTCGCGCCATGCATCGTTTTCACTTTGCCGCGCTCGCCGCGTTCGCCTTTGAAATGCTTCTGATAGCGGAAATCCATCAATGTCCGCAGACCGCTGTCAACGCGGAAAATGACGTTGCCGCCTTTACCGCCGTCTCCGCCTGCCGGACCGCCATTCGGCACGTATTTCTCCCGACGGTACGATACGATGCCGTTCCCGCCGTCTCCGCCTTTTACGAATATTTTCGCCTTATCGACAAACATGCTTTATGTCCTCCGTTTACTTCCCAATCTGCGCTTCCAGCATTAGCATTCCTTTGCCCTCGTCCACTCCCGCTGCTTTAAGCGGCGAGCGCTGAAGCGCTTGATCGCAATTCGTCTTCCATTCGCTGCCCGGCCTGAGTTCGCCGTCTAAATGAAACGCCAAGTGCAGCTTCTCCTCATCCGCGGATACGTCCATCAGCAGCTTGGCCGCATTGCCGCTGCCCGATACCGCCGCATAACGGTACGCCTGAATAAGCTCTATGATCGTATTGGCCACCTGATCCTTCGAACCCGGAAACAGCTCGGCCAAATTCAATTCGCCATCGATCTCCAAGTCGATTACCATCGCATTGGTCAGCGTCCGGAATGACTGCAGAAACAGCACGAGTGACGGTATGCCAAGCTTCGCGAGCTTGCTCTCCGTCATCATCCGTTCCTTTATCTGTTCCACGCACTGAATCGTCTTATCCGTCTTCCCCATACGAGAATAGCCGTAAATAATCTGCAGGTCATTCATCCAATCATGTCGGTGATGATTAAGCGTTGCAATCGCCGTCTGCTGCATCGTGAGTTCCAGCTGTTCGATCTGCCAAGCCTGTTCGCGCGCGAGTGAGCGGTTCCACAGTACCGCCGCTGCCAAGGTCCATATCAGGAATATAACCAGCAACCACTGCTGCGTCGGCCATATGAGGACAGCCACCGCCGGCAAGATGACAGAAACAGCCGCATAATATCGGATGCGATTCATGATCGAGCCTACTTTCCTATTCTTTCCTAGCCTTAAACAGTATAGCATAAGAAGAACATTCATTCTATAAGGTCAAGGCGGACGGAGACGCCGTATCTATTCAGGTTTGAAATTAATCCTGCCGTTGACGAGAAAAGCCGCTAAAAAAAATAAAACCCCGGTCTGCATGCAGACCGGGGATTGTTGCTTATTCTGCTGCAGCTACAGCAGCAACTGCAACCGGGTAAACGCTGACTTTCTTACGGTCGCGTCCCCAACGCTCGTATTTCACGACGCCTTCCACTTTCGCGAAGAGCGTATCGTCTTTACCGATACCAACGTTGTTGCCCGGATGAACTTTCGTTCCGCGTTGACGAACCAGGATGCTTCCTGCCGTTACCGTTTGGCCGTCAGCACGTTTAGCGCCGAGACGTTTCGATTGGCTATCGCGTCCGTTCTTTGTGGAACCTACACCTTTCTTCGAAGCGAAGAGCTGGAGATTCAGTTTCAACATGGATGTTCCCTCCTTTATTCACGAAATAGTTGACGAATGACGACATACTTACCGTACGAGGCTGCAATCGAATCCAGCATGACGATCATACTTTCCAGGAGAAGCTGCGTTTTCGCATCCGAATCTGCAGTATGTTCTCCAGCGGGGATTTCTGATCGCAGCCAGCCGCTCTTCATCGAAGCCGGGAGCTCGACGCCCGCCAATGCTTCGATTGCATTCACCGTGCCGACCGATACGGCCGACACACCGGCGCAGACGATGTCTTTGCCGGGATTGGCGAACTTGGCATGTCCCTCAATTGCAAACGATACGATTCGGGAATCAGCAGCGGACTGCCGCGTTATGCTCACCGTAATCATAGGTTATCCTCTTAAGCTTGAATCTTGCCAATCGTAACTTTGGAGTACGGTTGACGGTGACCTTGCTTACGGCGGTAGTTTTTCTTCGCTTTATATTTATAAACGATGATTTTTTGACCTCTGCCGTGTTTTTCAACAGTCGCCGTTACTGTAGCGCCGGAAACAACCGGTGTACCTGTAACGAGCTCTGCGCCTTTGGAAACAGCCAATACGCGGTCGAATGTTACGTTCTCGCCTTCAGCAGCATCCAGTTTCTCGATGTAAAGAACGTCGCCTTCTTGCACTTTGTATTGCTTTCCGCCAGTTTCAATGATCGCGAACATGTGTGTTGCACCTCCTTATATCGAAGACTCGCCTGATTCAGGTGCCGCGTAAGCCAAGCTGACCCGGACTTATGTACCTGTTCTGCGCGGTAATTCGGACTGCAATTATCTCTCTCAATCGCAGACACCATAACATCTTAGCATACATACGTATGGATAGCAATTAATAATTTAGGCATTTGACATCATTCTTAGTCGCGCAGCTTCCGGCAACTCTCTAATCCCGATTGCCAGATGTCTCTCTCGAAGGCAGAATCTTCTGTTCGCGTACTTTTTTACGGGTCATTTCAAGCAATCCGAGCCTTGTCCAGCCGACAACCTGGCATTTCGTCCGGTCGGTCCGGACCAAACGTTCCAGCAGCTGCATGACTTGCTCGCGATGCTGTTCTTCGTCCATGTCGATGAAATCCACAATAATGATGCCGCCGATATCCCGGAGCCGCAGCAGCCGGGCAATCTGTTCTGCCGCCTCTAAATTCGTGCGGAACACGGTGTCCTCCAGATCGGAGGTGCCGACGAACCGGCCCGTATTCACGTCGATGACCGTGAGCGCTTCCGTCTGGTCCCAGACGAGATCGCCGCCGGATTTCAACCGGTACCGCCGCTGGAAAGCTTCTTGGAGCTGCTCGTGAATATGATCCTGCTGGAAGAGCGAAGCGCCGCCGATTAGCGGTTCGAATAACTGCAGGCGCGGAAGCATGGCCGGGGCGAGGCGTTTCATCATCGCCTTCGTCTTCCGGAAGACTGAACCGTCGTCGATCCATATCTGGTCGATCTCCGTCGTCAGCAGGTCCCTGACGAGCCGATGCACGAGATCCGCGTCCCGATGAAGCAGCGTCGGGGCCGAGGCCGTTTCTCCCCGATGATGGATTTCCTGCCAATGCTCCCGCAGAAACTGCACATCCTGCTGAAGCGACGCCAAGCTCTCGCCTTCGGCGGCCGTGCGCATGATTACGCCTTCTCCAGGAAGCCGGATTTTCTCGCCTACGGCGCGCATGCGCGACCGTTCCGCTTCGGTGCTGACTTTCTTGGAGACGCCTATGTAATCCGCAATGGGCATATAAACAAGAAACCGGCCGGGCAGCGAGAAATGGGTCGTGACACGCGCGCCTTTGCCTCCGAGCGGTTCTTTCATGACTTGCACGAGAAGCTCCTGACCAGGCTGAAGCAGGGAGTTGATCTGCGGTTTTTCCTTCGGTTGACGTTCTAAATGCGGGTGAAGTACATCATCAATATAAAGGAACGCATTCTTCGGCAATCCGATATCGACGAATGCCGCCTGCATGCCAGGCAGGACATTCGCGACGCGCGCTTTGAAGATGCTTCCGACCAGCTGACCCGCGTTTTCCGTTTTTTCCATGTAATACTCATACAGCGAATTGTCACTCACGATAGCAATTTGAAGCATGTCCTTCTGACCGTGAACCAGCATTTTTTTCATTCTTTTGCCCTCCTGCCTCAGACGGTCTCCACGGATATTTATTTTACCACATAAGAATTTAAAGTTTCCAAGTTTATTGGAAAAACGAATTCATATTGGCAAAAAAACAAACCTCTGCACGAGATCGCCCATTCTCGAATGGCCGAAAGCAGAGGTGTTTTCACATGAATAGCTCCAAGACTGCACGGTCTGCTTTTCCATCCGATAGAAAACCGCTGACAAGGCGCTGTTCCGGCAGTACGGCCAGCACATCCCCTTTTTCCTCCATCACGACGATCAAATGATAGCTGTCCCGCTTAAAGAGGCGCAGCGCGGCAAGCACCGTATACCCCTTCGGCACGATAATCGGAAACGCCCACGTCCCCCGCGCTACCGATTTGGAAGCCGACATGGCACGATTCGTCAGAAAACGGAGAAACAGAAAGGGAATATTGCGATAGGCTGTCCAATTGGTCAGCAGCAGAAACAGGCCGACGGCGATCAGATTCAAGTTCAAGTGGACGGCATTCTTGCTCAGCACGGCTGGCACGATGGCAAACACGACCATTAGCGCGCTGAAGAAAAGACTGATCCTGGCCCCCCAAATCAGCATGCCGTGGAACGTCAGCGTCCGGCTAAGCCCTGCCTGCATCAGTTTTCCGCCATCAAGCGGGAGAATCGGCAGCAGATTGAACAGGCCGATCATGATATTGGCCTGACAGACGTAGTCAGCCCATTCCGGCTGCCACAAGCCCAGCTGTCCGAGCAACCACGCCAAGCCTGCCATCCAAACGTTCTGCAGCGGACCTGCAATCGCGACGATCGCTTCTTCGCTTGCCGGCAGCCCGCTCCCGTCTTCGACTTCCGCCACCCCGCCGAAAGGCAGCAGCTTCACCTCCCGAACCGTCCAGCCAAAGCCCCTTGCGGCGATGACATGACCAAGTTCGTGAACGAGTACGATCGCAAACAGCGTCAACAGCTCCACGAAGGACCCCGTAAAGACGGATGCGAGCATAATGAGCACGAAGAGCGGATGAACGGACCACCGGATGCCGCCAATCTTAATCAATCGGAACGACGTCCGCAGGGTCGACGTATCGGCCTTTCTCCTTCACTGCAAAGAACAACAAACTCTGTCCATTCTCGTCCGCCTTCGCCGAAGCCAGCTTCCCTAGCGTCTTGCCCGCTTCTACCCAATCGTTCGCCGCGACGATAACGTTGAACAAGTGGCTGTAAATGGTCACGCGCTCGTTGGCATGCTGAACGACGACCGTTGCTCCATCCTCGCTGTCTTCCGTAACGAGCGTGACCCGCCCCGTCTCCGCGGCCAGCACCGTCTGGTCCGGCGTGCCGGCAATTTCGACACCGCTCAGCGTCTCCGCGAATGTCTGTACGACCGAACCTTCCGGCAGCGGCGACACGATCGGCAGCGTGACCGATCCCTCGGCAAACCGGGACTCCTCGTCCCCTTTTGCGCCGAAGAACGGGATGAAGGACGGAGCGCCGGCGAACCATTTTTGATATAGCGACGACGCCGCATGAAAGTCCATATTCTCGGTCAAGGCCGCCGTTACCGCTTCTTGGCCTTTCTTGGCGGCGGGCTGCTGCACGTTGAACATCAAATAGACGATAGCGAATACCGCAGCCGCAATGACCGATTGGATAAACAACCCCCGTACGATAAACCGGGCGTCGTTCTTCGGCGGATCTGGAGGAGGACCTCCCTGCTTGCTGGCCCGGACGTCCTTGCTCGGAAGCGGCGCGATATTCCAGCCTGCGGTCTGCCAAGGATTGGGATTCGCTTTCCACAACCGTTCCGGATCTTCCTCGCGCTGCACGGCCGGCTGAACGAATTGCCCCTGTTTGCTTTCACGAGGATCGCGCGCCGAAGCAGGAAGCAGCAGCCCCTGCTGTTCCGGCTGATGGGGCTGTTGCTGCTGATGATGTTGCGGCGCCTGTTGCTGCATGGACAACCTAGGTTGCTGTTGGTGCTGTTGGTGCTGCTCGTACTGCTGTGCACGTTGCTCGGCATGCGCCGTCTGTTTCGCATTATGCTCAATAATCCGGCGAATGCGTTCCTGCCTGCGTTCACGGATGCTGTTTCGGGTATCCATCGCCAATCCCTCCGCCTTTATACAGCTTGTTCACTCCAGTATATGAAGGCGTTGGACGGGTTATGAGAGTTGGCCGAAACGATTAAAGCACGCCGAGAATCCACCCTTCGAGCGGTACGACCGCGGCCAATCGGCCGCGGTCGAGCGTCACCAGGCTCATATAATGGCGAAGCGTTCCGCCGTTATCCTGCTCCTGCAGCCACTTGGCGATCGCATAAGCATCCTTCTCGTCCCGTTTCGTCAGTTCGGGCGGATAGTCGAATCGATGATGCAGCATCGAAGGATACACCTCGGCAATAACGCTCATCCCCGCTTCAGGAACGAGTCCGTCATAGGGCCATACATGGAGCACATCCGCATATTCGTTGCGAAGTTCGTAGATCCATGGGAGGCCGGCATGCGTCGAGAAGGCGACCGATATCAAGGTGGGATTCAAGTTCAGGACGCTCTTGGCCGCAGGCGTGAACTTCTCCGTCAGCCGCAGCTCCGTCGGATTGGCATAGGGCAGCGTCGGTGCCTGAACGGATGACACGGATTCCGTCTTGACGCCCTGCCACATGTCGTGGAAATGGGCCAGGAACGAAATCCAGGAATGGAATTCCGGCTTGGACGGCGATGCTTCCCGGAAATACGAGAGCGGAAACGACAGCCCATGGTCCATGCCGACGATCATCGGCTCCAGGCTTCCGGCCCGCTGCGCTTCCAACCGTTCCGCTAAATAACGATAGACCCCTTGGCGTGACCAGCTGCTCTTGTCCTGCGCCCGAACGGGCATTGGGCCAGCGGACGCCTCGAAGACTTGGATCGCTGTATGCCGCTGGCTGGGCAGCCCCTTGCCGGAATAATCAATGCCGATATAATGCGAGAACATAGGTTTCTCCTTCTTCTTCTTACTTTTTTCTTCTTACTTTTTTCTTCTTACTTTTTTCTTCTTACTTTTTTCTTCTTACTTTTTTCTACTTTCTTCTTTCTTCTTCATCCTTTCAAACGGCTCTGAACGAAGAGAAAACCGTCCGGCAGAGCCGGACGGTTAGGTAGCCAATTCGTATTTTTCCTGGTGGACTTTCACGCTGAACACGATGCCGATGCAAAGCATATTCAGCAGCAGCGACGTCCCGCCGTAGCTGATGAACGGAAGCGTGATGCCCGTAATCGGCATCAGACCGATCATCATGCCGATGTTCTGGAAGACTTGGAAGACGTACATCGATACGATTCCGATCACGATGAATGATCCTCGCAAGTCATAACACTGGAAGGCAATAATAATCATCCGGTAAATCAGCAGGAAGTATAGCATCAACAAGATTGCCGCGCCTTGGAACCCGAACTCTTCACCCACGACGACGAAAATCGCATCCGAATACGGATAGGGAATGAATTTGCGGTTCTTGGACTCGCCCTTCATGTAACCGTCGCCCGTAAGGCCGCCGGAACCGATGGCGATTTTGGCTTTGTTCGCTTGGTATACTTCTTTCTCGGAAGCCGTTTCCGGATTAATGAAGCCGTTGATCCGTTCATACCAGTGGAGTTTACTATGATCCTCCATGTAATCGTGAATCTGTTTATTGTAGGTATTGAACAAGAACATGAACAGGATGATACCGCCCACCACGATCGTAAGGCCGAGAAGCACATGCGTGTAGCGAACGTTGCCAATCCAGAGCATGCCCAGCACGATCACGAGATAAATGATGGCATTGCCCAAATCCGGCTGAATCATGACAAGCGCAAACGGCACGAACGAGAAGAAGGCGACGACGAACAAGTCCTGTCTGACCCGGAGCGGATCGCCCTGTCTGCGGCCCATCAAGTATGCGACCGTGATGATCAGAATGATCTTGACCATCTCCGCCGGTTGAAATTGAAGTCCCCCGGGAAGCGGAAACCAGCTCTTCGCTCCATTGATCTCCGGCGCTGTCAAATATACAACAACGAGCAGCACGAGCCCGATACCGTACAACACGTACCAAGCCTTCAAATAGACACGATAATCGATCATGGCCGCGACCAATGCAACGAAGAAACCCAGACCGAAGAAAATAACCGTTTTGACGTCATAATTGGCATACTCCGGGTTGCCGTACGTCGCGCTGCGCACAAGCATCGCACTGACAACCGTGAAGGCCAGCAAAATGATAATGATGCCGACGTCGATTTTTTTCAGTTTATTCAACACTCACAATCATCCTATTCCAAGAAACTTGCGGAAGCGTTTCATGACGCCCGCTTTCTCTTCCAGCGGCATAAGGGGAACCATATCGCCCAGCATCCTTCTGGAGATATTGCGGTAAGCGATCGCGGCGCGGGAGGACGGATCCATGACGGTCGGCTCTCCGGCGTTCGCGGAACGAATGACCTTCTCGTCATCAGGCACGATACCAAGCAAATCAATCGCAAGCACTTGGCAAATCTCGTCGATATCGAGCATTTCACCCGAACGCACCATATTCGCGCGGATACGGTTGATGACGAGACGCGCAGGAACCTGAGACTGCTCGAGCAGACCGATTACCCGGTCGGCATCGCGTACGGCCGCATTCTCCGGCGTCGTCACGACGATCGCGCGATCGGCCCCCGCAATGGCGTTCCGGAACCCCTGCTCGATGCCCGCAGGACAGTCGATAATGACATAATCGAACTCTTTCTTAAGCTCCAGTATCATTTCCTTGACCTGCTCGGGCGTGATCGCGCTCTTGTCCTTCGTTTGGGCAGCCGGCAGCATGTACAGTTCTTCGAACCGCTTATCCTTTACCAGCGCCTGGTTCAGTCTGCAGCGTCCTTCCGCGACATCGATCAAATCATAAATGATGCGGTTCTCCAAACCCATGACCACGTCCAGATTGCGCAATCCGATATCCGTATCTACCATGCAAACCTTCTTGCCAAGCAAAGCAAGCGCAGTGCCGATATTGGCTGAAGTCGTCGTTTTGCCGACTCCGCCTTTACCTGATGTAACTACAATCGCTTCTCCCATGACCTCACACTCCCCGCTCAAGCTCTAAACACGACAGGCAGCTTCCGCAGACGCTGCAGCTGCGTCATTTTATCGATTTTCATTACGCCGTCGCTCAAAAACGCATACTCCATCAGCGCGTCCCCCGTCATCCATTCATCCGGCGGACGGCTGATGACCTCATCGATGCGAAGCTGCGTCGGTCTCAGCAAAGAAGCGGCGATGATGGCTTCTCTCTGCCCTTTGAATCCCGCATGGGCTAATCCGCGGAGCGCGCCGAGCACGTAAATATCGCCCGTGCAGTACACGGTGCCTCCGGGATTAACGTCGCCCAGCAGCAGCAGATTCCCATCATGTTCCAACGTTTGGCCCGAGCGGACGATCCCTGTCACTACTTTTAAATTATTGCCGTCTTCAAGCTTCGCTTCCGCTTTCACTTCGCTCTCGACAGACTGCACGAGCAAATTGCCCTGCTGCCTGATCGCTGCCTTGATCCGTTCCTTGTCATCCTCGTCCACTTGACGGGTGCCGAGCTTCACTTGCACGTGAACAATGGGACCTGTCAGCAGCTGTTGATGCGACTTTTCCAATTTGTACTTCAGCTCGTCCAACAACGTGGAAAACTCGCAATTGTCGTCAAGAAGGAAGATCAATCCATCCTTGACGCCTTTTATCGTAATATGCTGCTTCTCGGTCACGCTCGCACCACCCCTCTTAATACGATTCTTTCATTCACGCGCGTATTCCTGCAACGGAACCGGGTTAATCTTCTTCGTCTTCGGTCTTAGGCGTCTTGCTTCCCTCGAACCAACGTCTTGCGGGTACGTACATCGCCAAAGCGAATAATAGCTGAAGAATGAGGCTCGGGATAATATGGTGCGAAAGCGCCCATTCATAAGGCTGGCCCGTAAGCCGGAACACCCGGTAAATGAAATAGACGACCGTATCGTAGACGAGAGTGGACAGCCCGATCATGGAGAGCGCCATCATCAGCGTGCTGCGCTTGCGCTCGAGCATAAGTCCCGTCATATAGCCGACAAGGCCCATAGAGAAAGAATGGACGCCGATGATCCGGCCATAGAAGGCCAGATCCTGCAGCAATCCAAACGACAAGCCGAGCAGGAGCGCCGCATGGCGTCCCCTGTAGAGAGCGGCGAACAGCACGAAGGCCAGCGTAAAATGAGGAACGATGCGGCCAACCAGGCTATCCGGCAGCAGCCAATAGAATATCGTTCCTTCCGAAAGGAAGAAGAGCAGCATGACGCCGATTATGCGCTGCAGTCTCATGGCGAGATATCTCCCGTATCCCCGAGATCAGGCGTTTGAACGACGAACACTTCGGTCAGATGGTTGAAATCCGCCGCAGGGGTAATCGTTGCCGTATACGTGAGACCGAAGTCGCCGACTTGCGTGCTGTCGACCGTACCGATGACGATCCCGCGCGGGAATACGTTTCCTTTGCCGGAAGTGATGATCGTGTCGCCTTTCTTGATCGGATCATGCTCGGAAATCTTCGACATGGACAGCTTGCCCGTCTCGGCATCGTAATTATCGACAATACCGAATGATTCGCTCTCCTTGCCGAACACGGTTGCAGCAATCAGTTTGGTATCTATCGAATTTACGTTTAACTTGGTGATCGGCATGACGGACGAGAAGAACGGATCCACTCTGGTGACCAAGCCGACAAGCCCTTTGTTCGTCACGACGACCATGTTGAGCTTAATGCCGTCTTTGGAGCCTAAATTAATGCGAATCGTCTCATCGTACGGATCCGTGCTGACAGCGACGACCTGCGCGATGAGATAATTATAGTTATCCAGCGATTTCTGGCGTTCCGTAAACTTCAATTCTTCCTCAAGCGTCTTCAATTTCGTTTCCATCGAATTGTACTTGATGCTGTCGCGCGCATAGGCGGCGGCCGCGATGCGCAGCTGCTCGTTTTCCTTGTATACCTCCCGCATGTGGGAGAGATCGTGAACGAGGCCCGATACATATCCGGCCGGCCTATATAGCCATTGCTGGAAAAAGCCCGACGTATCGAGCGCGAAATTTTCCGGCCATGTCAGCTTCTTCCGGTCGCCGATGGTGAAACCCATAACGGCGACGAAGAGAATAAATACGATCATGAGCACAAACATCCGTCTGTTGCGCATCCAATTAAACACTTCGCTTCACCCGCCCATTCCGTGCCGATGGGTTCGAACGGCCCTCGGGCTCGTCCAAACCGATCAGCGTCGCTCATCCGTTTTCCCCACGCATCCAGCCCGGATTACTTCTTGGAACGGGATACCGGGCCTCCGCGTGTTTTGAACAGGTCGATGTTATCGAGCGCTCTGCCTGTTCCGATGGCAACGCAATCCAGCGGGTTCTCCGCCACGATGACTGGCATACCCGTTTCGCGGGCAAGCAGCTTGTCCAGGTTCTTAAGCAGCGCGCCGCCGCCGGTCAGGACAATGCCGCGGTCCATAATATCCGCAGACAACTCCGGCGGACATTTCTCGAGCGTGACTTTGACGGCGTCGACGATAGCGTTGACCGTATCCGTCAAGGCGTCGCAAATTTCGTCGGATGAAATCGGGAGCGTCTTCGGCAATCCGGAAACAAGGTCGCGGCCGCGGATTTCAATCGTTTCCTGCTGCTCCAAAGCCAGCGCCGAACCGATTTCCATCTTCAATTGCTCCGATGTCCGTTCCCCGATCATCAGATTGTACATGCGTTTGATATACTGCATGATCGCTTCGTCCATTTCATCGCCGGCGATGCGGATGGAACGGCTCGTTACGATGCCGCCGAGCGAAATAACAGCGACTTCCGTCGTTCCGCCGCCGATGTCGACGACCATGCTGCCCGTCGGTTCCCAAACCGGCAGGTTTGCGCCGATTGCTGCCGCGAACGGCTCTTCGATCGTAAACGCTTCGCGCGCGCCTGCCTGCACGGTCGCGTCCTTGACGGCGCGCTGTTCAACGGCCGTTATGCCCGACGGCACGCAAACCATGACGTTCGGATGACGCGGGAACAAAGAACGGCTCTTCTGAGCCTGACGAATGAAATATTTGATCATCGTCGAAGTCGTGTCGAAATCCGCGATAACGCCGTCTTTCATCGGACGAATGGCGCGAATGTTGCCGGGCGTACGTCCGATCATCTTCTTAGCGTGCTCACCGACGGCTTCGATTTTCTTTGTATCGGTACGAAGAGCAACCACGGAAGGTTCTCTTACGGCAATTCCTTTTCCTTTGACATAAACGAGTGTGTTAGCCGTACCCAAATCAATTCCTAAATCTTTCGAACCACCAAACATGTGCGTATCTTCCTTTCTTTCGTAAGACAATCCCTCTTATTATATTACATGTGGCCTTGCTCCTTCAAACTTATAAAGCGATTGTCACCTATTACCAAATGGTCCAGGACTTCAATGCCGACAAGCTCGCCCGCTTCGACGAGCCGTCTCGTAAGCGCGATATCATCGGGGCTTGGCGTCGGATCGCCGCTGGGGTGGTTGTGCATGCATATAAGCGAGGAGCTGCTGCATTTCATGGCCGCGCGAAACACCTCGCGAGGGTGAACGAGCGTCGCGTTCAATGTGCCGACGGATAACGTTTCGGTCATCATGACCTGATTTTTCGTATTCAAGAATAAGCATACAAAGTGCTCCTGCTTCAAATAGCGGAGCTCTTCCATCATTAAGTGAGCGGCATCCGCAGGCCGGCGGATCGTTGGCAGTTCGCCCTGCTGGCTGCGAGCCAACCGGCGGCCAAGCTCGATGCCGGCACGGATTTGAATGGCTTTGGCAGGTCCGATTCCGCGAATTCCGGTTAACTCCGCAATGCTCATATCGACTAGCCCGCGCAGGCTGCCGCACTGCTTAAGAATGCGGGACGCCAGAATTACGGCGGATTCGCTCCTCGTTCCGGTTCGCAGCAATATCGCAAGCAATTCCGCATGGCTAAGTGCATCGGCCCCAACGTTCATCAAGCGCTCTCTAGGACGGTCTTCGTTTGGGACATGTTTAAGGACATAAGATTGGTCTGCCTCCATGAACGTTCCCTGCTTTCTGCTAGGTTTGATCGTTACGTGAATCCGGGATCGCCCCGGCGCTCATGGCGAACCGACTGTCGCCGTCCTCGTTGGCGATGCAGTGCGATTCAATTTGGAAAACTCCAAGTCTGGCAAAGACGGATAAATCGATGCTGCGCGGCTATTAAATAACCGTGATTCGAAATTGTGCGAGCATATCCGAAAGCAGGGAGAGCGGCAGACCGACGACATTAAAATAACAGCCTTCGATCCGGTCAACCAGAATGGCGCCCCGTCCCTGAATGCCGTAACTGCCTGCCTTATCCATCGGTTCGCCGGAATCCACGTAGCGCTCGATCAGCGCGGGATCCAGACGTTTCATGACGACTTCCGTCATCCGATGGGCCACCAGCTCCCGGCCGCCATGCGGATCGACGCATGCGATGCCGGTGAATACTTGATGGCGTCGGCCTTGCAGCCGGGTCAGTGCGGCAATGGCATCCGCGCGGTCGTGCGGCTTGCCCAGAACTTCGCCGTCTAGGACGACGATCGTATCCGCGCCGACGATCAGCGAACCCGCCTTGTCTTCTGCCGAGAGAAGCTGGGCGGTCGCCTTTGCTTTGCGCAATCCGAGCTGTTCGACGATTTGGGACGGCGTCCATTCCGGCGGCGTCCATTCGTCCGTATCGCTTGACAAAATGAGAACCGGCAAGGAAAGGCCGAGTGAAGCGACCAATTCCCGCCGGCGGGGAGAAGATGAAGCCAGCACGAGCTGGCGCAAATGTTCGGTTTGATAATTGCAAGTTTGTTCCATTCGTAAGCAAAGCTCCTTTGTGCTTCCAGCCGGTTTCTTACAGTTTGCGGTACAGCCAGATTGCGAACGCAACGCCGGCGATACTGAGCAGACTGAGATGAAGCCGCAGCGTGAATGCATAGCTCAGCACGAGCAAGTCCGCGGAGGGCGACCAGAGAATCGTGGTCGTATTCGTTAGAAACGAAAGTCCTGGGAACGTCGTCAGCGAACGAGCGATAAGCGCGCCGGCCAGCAGGCCGATCAGCATGAACAGCAGCAATACCCAGATATTTTTCTTCATCTTCCAACGTCCCTCGCCATTTTTTGACACGTACATTTTATTATACGCGGACGGGAAACGGTTTACAATGATTCGATAGATGCAAACCAGTCTTTCTGAATGAAGACAGCGTTCATGAGAGCGGTCTGCATGGACCATAGGTAGGTCTCGGAAGGCTTCTTGGCGTATTCGCCCGCGGCGACGGTGGCTGAGTTCACGGCTTGGATCAGCTTCAGCAGCGGCGCTTTGTTCGTCCCGTCCGTCATGCCCGATTCCAGGCGGGATGCGGATTCTGTCCACTGCTCATGCAGGGCTTGCCAGTCTTTATCGAGCGTCCCCGTTTGACCGCTTAAGCGGGCGACCGTCATATCATCCAGCTTGGCTAGCAGACCGGACGTATCTTCGAAGAATGTTTGAACGTCGGCAGGCTTGCCACTATATACCATGGAATTCAGCGCAGGCAGGTCGACCTGCTTGACATAAACATCCATCCCTGTCAGCGTCTGTCCCAGAAGATCGGCCGCATTTCGGTCTGTGGTCATGCCCACGTAGATCCGAAAGTCATTGCCGGACGTCAGAGATGCGGCTGCGAGTCCTTTGTTATGCAGTTCCGCAGCCGCAGTCGTCAATCCGTCTTTGCTGCTGAACACGCCGTATTGCAGCATGTAATACGACGCAGCCGGCACGTCGATCTTCACGGAGCCGGAAGCAGTCTCGCCCGTCGAGCCCCCCGTTCCTTTCTGATCGCCTTTCGCGCCGGCAGCATTCGATGATATTTTGCCGCCGCTGCCTTCCGCGACTCCGGTATCCGTCTTCCCGGTACCGGTCACGCCGCTGCTGACAGCAGGTACGGATCCGGTGGAGTCCGTCTCGTCCGATGCCCCTCCGCCCGTAAACAATGTCAATACGAAATAGCCGAACAAGGCGCCGGTTGCGATCGCGCCCGCTACCGAAGCAAATACTTTAAACCAGGACGGGCCTTGCGCCGGACGTTTGCCTGCGCCGGATCGCGAAGAACCGAAGGAAGCATTTCCTCCCCGCCCGCCGGGATGATTGTATCGTTCTAACTCATCGTCCAACTCGATTTGCGGATACATATCGATGACCTGCGGAGCAGCCGCTCGTTTGGAATAGGGCTGGCGCGGAGCGTCGAATTCGGCTTCGGCACCTGTTCCATATGGAGCATCCTCGTCTCCGAGCAGAATCGTATCATGTGTCTCCAACGGCATCAATTCTTCATCCGATGTATCGATCGGCAGGCGTTTTGCTTCAGCCTGCTCTCTCATGCCCGGCTTCGGCTGGCGTTTCGGAAGCTGGCCGTCGGCTTCGCGGATCAGCTGTTCCAGCGCCCCCGCGTCGTTCTGAAAGGGGCTGTTCCAGGAACCGATATCGGATGTGAATTTCATTTCCTCTTGAAAGTAGGGCACGCCGTCGGCGCCCGATGCGCGCTGCGTCTCCTGCCGCGGCGACTCCACGCGGGCCCCGCTCTGTTTATCGAATCGATAGGTAATGCGTCCTTTCGTACTCATCGCACTCTCTCCTTGTCCGCGTACTCTAGTACAAGTCTATGAGAGAGTTGAGAGAATTATGACCGCTTAACAGATCACGGACGCCGCGCGCGATTGGATGCCAAATCATTCCTTTACACGAATATTCCGTTTAGGGTATGTTAATGCCATGAATGCAACGTTAAGCGCTCTTGCAGAGCCAAACCGGTTTCACATCGTCGAGCTGTTGCGGGACGGTCCGCTGCCAGTCGGCGACATCGCCGATCGGCTCCACCTCCAGCAGCCGCAGGTGTCCAAGCATCTTCGCGTGCTTCACGATGCCGGATTGGTCGAGGTGCAGCCTGCGGCCAACAAACGGATCTACAAGCTGGAAACGCGTCCGCTCCAAGAGCTGGACAGCTGGCTGGGATCCTTCCGGCGCGTGTGGGAAGAACGCCTCGATCAGTTGGACGATTATTTACACGAGCTTCAAAGCAAGACCAAGGAGCCCAACGGCGATTAGGAGGGCCGGCCAGCGGCTTACATCATGCACTTAACTTCTGGAGGTTACTATCGAATGTCACAGCAAAACGTGGAAGAACTCGTATTAGTCCGCACGTTGAACGCTCCCCGCGAACTTGTGTTCAAGGTTTTCACCCAAGCCGAGCATCTGGTGAAATGGTGGGGCCCGAAGGGACTGACAATGAACGTCGCAACTGTCGACCTTCGCCCAGGCGGCTTGTTCCACTACAGCATGAAATTGCCGGACGGCCAAGAAATGTGGGGGAAATTCGTCTTCCGTGAAATCGTAGAGCCGGAGCTCCTCGTGTTTACCAATGCGTTCTCCGACGCGGAAGGCAACACGCTGCGCCATCCGGCAAGCCCGTCATGGCCGCTGGAAATTCTAAATACGCTTCTCTTCGAGGACGACAACGGCAAAACAAAACTGACGATGCGAGGCATTCCATATGCCGCATCCGAGGAAGAACGCCAAACTTTCGATGCCAACCGTTCCAACGTACAGCAAGGTTTCGCAGGCACGTTCGCTCAGCTTGACGAGTACCTGGCTACGCTCGTTTAATACGTTCGTAAGCTTGAAGCCTCCCCCCATACGCCCGTTGTGAAGACGGGCAAACGAAAAGCAGCCATCTTCTCCTGGAACGCAGCCCTTATGAGGGGCACCGTTCCAGGGCTCGATGGCTGCTTTTTTATGCCGATCTTTCGCTCGTTCAGAGCCATTCATTGCCGCCTGCGTTGAATTTGGCAATAAAGTCGGGCACGCGGTTCGCTTCAAGCGGATGACTGAACCAATAGCCTTGCATGACGCCGCACCCTTGCCCGCCCAGGAAGACCAGCTGTTCCATCGTCTCCACGCCTTCGGCAATGATCTCCAAATTCAAACTGGCGGCCATGGAAATGATCGCGCTAACGATGGAAGCGTTGGCCGGATGATGGCGAATGCCTTTGACGAACGATTGATCGATCTTCAGTTTATCGATCGGGAACTCTTTCAAGTAGGCTAGCGAGCTATAGCCGGTGCCGAAATCGTCCATGGCGACATGTACGCCCAACGATTTAAGGCTGCGCAAAGCGCTCAGCGCCTTCTGCACGTGCATCGTCATGCTTTCCGTGATTTCCAGCACCAAATATTGCGGGTCCATTCCGGTTTCCGTCAATATCGCTTCGATGCCTTCTTTCAGCTTCTGATCGTAAAATTGCCGGGAAGATAGATTCACCGCGATCGGCACATGAAAGCGTCCCTCTTCCTGCCAGCGCGCATTTTGATGGCAGGCTTCGCGCAGTGCCCATTCTCCGATCAAGTAAATCAGCTCCGACTCTTCCGCGACGGGAATGAATTCAGCTGGCGAAATACGGCCGAATTCCGGACTTTCCCAGCGAATCAGGCTTTCCAGGCCGATCACCCGATTCGTTCGCGTATCGATTTGCGGCTGGTAGTGAAGCACGAATTCCTTCCGTTCGATCGCTTTGCGCAGATTATGCTCGATCGTTATGCGCCGCTGGATTTGTTCATGGAATGAAGGTTCGAACGACTGACAGCGATTGCCTCCGCCTTCTTTGGCTTTCGTCATGGCGATGTGCGCATACCGCAGCAAATTCTCATGCTGCTGAAGATCGTCCGGACATAAACAAATCCCGATGCTCGACGACATATGAATCTCGTGCCCGTCGATTCGGACCGGATGCCGGAGCGACCGCAAGATTTGCGTGCCCAAATGTTCGGCAGCCTCGATCGTGGTGTCCAGGGTGAGCAGGATGAATTCATCGTTACCGGCGCGAAACAGCACCGATTGTTCGCGGGCGAAGCTCTTCAGTCGCCGAGCGACCAAGATGAGCAGCCGATCGCCGACCTCGTGCCCAAACGTATCCGTCACGAGTTTGAATTGATCCAAATTAATGCATAGCACCGCAAAAGGGCTGCCCAAGGCGGCCAATTCTTCCATTGCGCCTGGCATTTGCCGCCGATCAGGAAGTCCTGTCAACGAATCATGGTTCGAAATATATTCGACTTGATCCTTCAGCCGCTTCTGTTCGGTCAAGTCGATGAGGATACCGTATACTTCCACGACGCGGCCGTCTTGTTTGACCGGCTGCAGGATGCCTTGCACGGCGATGCCGCGCCATTCCAATTCATAGCTAACATATTCTTCTCCGCTCCAGGCTCTGCGGTAAAGCTCCAGCAACCGTTCGAGAAAGTCGCCCGTGAAGAGGTCATCCGTCCGTTTGCCGACAAGATAAGAATCAAGAAAACCGAATCGATTGGTGAAGCTGCCGGAGCAAGCGGCATAATAATAGTTTCCAGCTTCGTCTCTCTTGAGAGTAATCGCCAATCCGCTCAGTTTGTCGATGGCCCGGTTCAGCGACGCGGTCACCGATGCTTCTTTGTTATAGCAATCCACCATGAAGCCGATCATCTGCCGCAGCGTTCGTCCTATGCCGTCCCAGCGCTCCCGAAGCCGCCAGAATAGCCTCGTTCCGAGCGCCGCCTTGCACCGCATCAGAAACTCTTCGACCGACTGCCGTTCGGCGGATTCGCCGAAGAGCTTATCTTTATGGAAGAAATCGGCAGCGCCGAGGGCAAGCGCTTCGAAAGCAATCGCAGTCCCTTCTTCGGTATGCGTGCTCAGGACGATAACGGGAACCGGATTCTCGGCCATGATGTATTGCAGCGCCGATACGCCGTCCATGACGGGCATCTCCACGTCCATCGTAACCAGGTCCGGGAGCAGTTCAGCGATGCGTTCAATGGCTTCTTGTCCATTCGACGCGGTGCCGACGACCAAGAATTGCGGATCCTGCTCCAGGATCGATTGAATAAGCGTGCGCATGACGGCGGAATCGTCCACGACCAGTACTCTTTTCCGGGAGCCCTTCATTTCATGGATCGATTGATCAGGCATAACTCATAGTTGCTCCTTTCAACCGAACGATCGCGTTCATGTTCATGAGTGTCACCAAGTTGCCGTCCTGCTTGCAAATCCCTTGCGCATAAGCAGCGGAGCTGCCGAAGATGCCTTCCGGCGCCGGTTCCACTTCATCCATCGGCACATGAATGACTTCCGTAACCTGATCCACCAATATCCCTGTCATTGAACCGTTCACGTTCATGATCATGATGCGGGAAAGTTCGCTTAGTTCAGCGTCAGGCATGCCTAAGCAAGTGCGAATATCGACGACCGGCATCAGTTCTCCCCGAAGGTCGATCAGGCCGCATATTTCCGGTGCCGGCGAAGCGACGCGGTGCAGTTCGGGCACTTTAATGATCTCTTTCGTTTCCCGGATATCGAGCGCGTAGCGTTCGCCGTCCAGCATGAAGACCAGCAGCTTGACGATGCTCGAAGGGTCCTTGACGTTCGACTTCGCCATTCGCCATACATTCGTGCCGGCTTCGCGCATGACCGCATGGATGTCCAGAATGAGCGCGATGCTGCCGTCGCCCAGCAAGGTGGCGCCGGATAAATAAGGAATTCGGCCCAGATACGCGCCTAACGGTTTCATAACAATTTCCTGGTTCGCGATAAGACGGTCGACGAACAGGCAGACGCGCTTCTCCGCCGCCCCGATCATAACCGCATAACCTTGTCCTTCGCGGACGGCATTCAGTTTGCGGTGAAGCCTGATCAGAGGCAGGATCTCTCCGCGAACGCAGCAGACTTCCTGTCCGTGAACCTGCTGGATGTCGGCATCCGATAAACGGAACGTTTCAATGACATTGACCAGCGGCAGGGCAAGCGTATGCTGGCCAAGTTGAACGAGCAGGCATTTGGAAATCGCCAGCGTTAGCGGCAGTTTAATCGTAAAGACCGTTCCCTTGCCGAGTTCGGTGTCGATCTCGATCAAGCCGTTCAGCTTCTCGATGCGGGCTCGCACGATATCCATGCCGACGCCGCGGCCGGACAGCTCGGTCACCTGCTCTGCCGTGGACATCCCGGAGTGGAAGATGAGCGAGATCGCTTCCTTATCCGTCATATCGGCCGCCGCTTCTTCGGAAATAAACCCTTTCTGAATCGCTTTGCGTTTGATCCGCGCAGGATCGATGCCCCGCCCGTCATCCGAAATCCGAATCATGATCGCGTTCTCCCGATGGCTGGCCTGCATGGTCAAGCGGCCTTTGCGAGGCTTGCCTTTCGCCTCCCTTTCATCGGGCGCTTCCAAGCCATGATCGGCCGCGTTGCGGAGAATATGTATGAGCGGATCGTTGATTTCCTCGATCAGCGTTCGGTCCAATTCGGTTTCTTTGCCTTCGATGATGAAGTCGATCTCCTTGCCGGCTTGCTGCGACAAGTCGCGTACCAGGCGCGGGAAACGGCTGAATAAGTGCTCGATCGGAAGCATCCGGGTCTTCATCATACCCGGCTGAAGCTCGGAGATGATCCGTCCTAATTGATCGGATACCTCGCTCAACACTGCCGCTTCCGGCTCGTGCTTGAACCGGTCGTTGAAACGCTTCTTCAAATCTTGAAGCCGCGTGTTGCCGATAATCAACTCGCCGACGAGGTTCAGAAGATGCTCCAGCCGGTCGACGTCTACGCGAACGGTTTGCTGGACAAGCGCTTTGGATTGACTTGTCTGCGCTGGCCTGGAAGCATTGTCGAGATCGAAACTCGATTCTTCCGCGCTGTTGCGGGCATCCGCTGCAGGATCTGCCAATACCAGCGGAGCGATCGACACCGATTTCACTTGCGAAACTCGTTCCAGCCGCTGCCGGATTTCGTCTGCCGCCGTGCCCGTTGCCAGGGCGAAGGTTAATGGCTCCTTGACGAGCAGGCCATCCGTATCCCAATCGGCCAAGGGCGGCTGGACGCCGGCTAAGTCGCCGGATTCGGTTATGATGCGATGCAGGAGCGTCGCCCGGACGCGGGGCATCTCCGTATCCGGAGCTAACGATACTTCAATCCGATAGAGAGACGTGCCCTCCTTGCGATGCCGGAGAATGACGCTTCGTTCCTCGTCCGTCCAGATCGTCTTGCGGCCCGCTTCAGGTTGATGGATATTGGCGTCGATCGCGGTTGCTGCCGCGTTCACGAAAGGTTCCTTCCGCTCTGCGTTCCCTTGCTCTGCCGGCGGAGAACCGGATAGGCACTGCTGCAGCCGGCTGATTAATTCGTCGTCGCGCCCTTCTTCCAGCTGGCCTTGTCTGAAATGCGCTTGCTGTTCTTTCAAATAGTCGATGCACTGAAACAGCAGATTAATCAAGCCGGGCGTCACGTTCAACCGGTGCTGGCGCAAAGCGTCGAACACGCTCTCCAGATGGTGGGTAACGTCTTTCAGATAATGAAATCCCATCGCCGCCGACGATCCTTTTAACGTATGGGCAGCGCGGAAGATGGTTTGGATCGTTTCAAGGCTCGCGGATTCGCTTTCCAGCTCCAGAACGGACCGGTCCAATATTTGCAGCTGTTCCTCGAGTTCATCCAAGTACACGCCCAAGTACGTCATCATGAACGATTCCATTATCGCCCTTCACCTCCCAAGTCTAATAAGCGGTTTAAATCAAGCAGGCAAACCAAATCTTCGTTCGAACGGCCAACTCCTGCCAGCAGCCCGCGTTCAACGGCGTCGGTGCCCGATGGCGGGGGTAGAATTTCTCCGAACGAGGAAACTTTAACGACGCGATCGACCAGCAGACCTACGACCTCGGCCTCCGTCTTGACGATCACGATACGCATATCGTTGCTCGTTCTCGGGTTCGGCATATGGAACCGTTCCCGTAAATCGACTACCGGGACGATCAGCCCGCGCAAGTTGATGACGCCGCAGACATACGCTCTGGCGTTCGGAATTTCGGTAATGGGCTGCAAACGGATAATTTCCTGCGTTTCGGACAACGGCAGCGCATACGGCTTCTCATTAAGTTCAATCTCGATATATTTCATCATGGCATCATCCTCTTATACTTTAAAAACAGCGACATTTTGATTAAGCTCGTCTGCCAGATGGGCAAGCGCCTGCGATGAACTTGCCATCTCTTCGGCAGCTGCGGCTGCTTCTTCACTGGACGAAGCGATCGTCTCTACGGCATGCATCACATCGCCTGTCTGAGCCGACTGCTCTTCGCTTGCTGCGGCGATTTCCTGGATGCGGGACGCCGTATCCGAAACCATGCGAACGATATGCTCGAACGTGCGTCCCGTGCTCGACGACAGCGCCGATGCCTCTTCGACCGCTTTCACGCTTTGAACCGTATTGTTCTGCATGCCTTTAATAATGGTTGCAATTTGCTTGGTCGCCTCGCCGCTGCGTTCCGCCAGTTTCCGCACTTCGTCGGCGACGACGGCGAATCCGCGGCCCTGGTCCCCCGCTCTCGCAGCCTCGATCGCGGCATTCAATGCAAGCAGGTTCGTTTGCTCGGCAATCTCGTTGATGACTTCGATGATCTGACCGATTTTGTGCGAATCCTGTTCCAGCAGCTGCATTTGGCCAGAGACGCGCTCCATGCTTTGGATGGAAGAATGGATCGCTTCCGCGCCTTTCTCCGCGCCGCGGCGCGTCTCATCGGAAATCCCCGCCACGGTTGTCGCATTATTCGCGACGTTGGAAGAGGCAATCGACATTTCTCTGACGAGCTCATTGATGGTTTGCGCCGATTCCGCTTGGTCTGTACTGCCTTTTGCGATTTCCTCCGTCGTCGCGGAGATTTGCTGGGCAGCCGCTGCTGCACTTTGCGCGGAATCCAGCGTCTGCCCGATCAGCTTGCGTAAATTATCGATCATCGTATTGAACGCGGCAGCAAGTTCACCGATTTCGTCCCTGCTCTTGACGGCTGTCTTCTCGCGCAAATCGCCTTGCGACACTTTAATCGCGACGTCGACGATCTTGCGGATCGCCCGAACGACGCTTTCCGAAATGAAGACAGCAAGGGCTAGTCCCGCAAGAACCGCCACGATACCGAACGCGATGATCAACGTTCTTCCGTCTTGGTTGCTCTGATGCGCTTTTTCCACTTCCGCTTCGGAGCCGTCATTGTTAAAATCGATCCATTTCGTTAACCCATCCGAGACTTGCTTGATTGCCGCTTTCGCATTGTCTATCGTCGTTAATCTCTCCGCGTTCGATTGCGTCTCTGAAATGCCCGAGACTAGATCCGAATAGTTCTTGGTGTTCCGGACGACCGCATCGTAAATCGTACGTTCCGTCGGAGAAATGATCAGCTGTTCATATTCGGACAAATTCTGGTTCAAGACATCGATATTGTTGCCTATCAATCGTTTCGCTTCGTTAAACTTGGCGGAATCCTGCTGAAGCGCCGCATTGTAAGCGCTGATCTGAATGGCGGAGAAATTATCTTTCACTTCATTGATTTTTTGAATGCTAGGCAGCCAATTTCCTTGTACGACAGAGACGGACGTCTGTAAGGCATTCATTTTGACAATTGATATAAAGGCTACGGTAACCAGTAAAATAAGAATCAACGAAAAGCTAGCCAATAACTTGATGCGCATGGAAACCTTCATTTTTCTCTCTCAGCTCCTAATCGGTATTGGGTTTGCAGTCGTACGTCGGCCCTCCGGCGTTCATCGGTATCTCGATCGTCATCTCCAGGAGACTCAGAATCTCGCTGCGCACCTGATGAAGATGGCCCATGACCGTATGCTGCAAATGATCCACTGAAATGACGGCGCTCAAGAACATTTTCTTGCAGCCGGAAGAACCGGATGAAATAAATAAGTCGAACCGAGATGAGCTATTGGCTACTTCCTCGATCAGAGACGTATTCATGTATTGCTCCGGAAGTTCGATGGAAAACGAAATCTTGGGGTGGGCGTCCACTTGCTCTAACAGTTGAAACCGTTCCGTGTACGGGTAGTTCCGTTTCACCCATTGGTACTCGCTGCCGCTCTTGAATTCTTGTTCCCAGACCGGCTCGAATTTGCTTGTCGCTTCAACGAAGGCGTCCCTGTAGTAATCAAGGAGGTTCATGATTTCCCTCCGGCCGTCTTGTCGATTTCGGTAATTGGCGATTTGACTTGCGCAGCATGCATGTCCATGCATGGCATCCACCCTTCCTCTTCTAGTTGCAGCTTTATCATATCGAAGAAATGTTTGGAAATTTCCTATGAAAAAGTTCGATTTCTGTTATTTTGTTGGGAAAGTGTTTGATTGTCCCGCAATTGCTGCCGTTTATGCGCCTTTATTCTTTCTTCCACCGCAAAAGCAACGCGTCCAGCTGCTCCTCCTCGATCGGTTTGGTGAGGATTCCGTTCATTCCCGCTGCCAGGCAGCGCTCATGGGTCTCCACCTGCGCGTCCGCCGTCAAAGCGATAATCGGCAAATCGTCATAGCGGCGATTCGCTCTTATGGCCGCCGTAGTCGCCATTCCGTCCATTTCCGGCATATGCAGGTCCATGAAGATCAAATCGAATTCGGCTCGTTCCAGCAAAGCGAGCAGTTCGATCCCGTTCTCCGCCATCTCGACGGCGTACCCTCTTCGCTCGAGCTGACCGCGCGTGACGATTTGGTTGATTTCATTGTCCTCCGCCACGGCGATTCTGAGAGATGGCCATTCCGCCTCCCGCAACGCGGCAAGGCTGTCTGATCTCCTGGCCGTCCTCACGGCTCCGCTAACCGTTTCTAACGCCTCGCGAAGCCCCAATCGGCTGACAGGCTTAATCAATACATGGTCCATCTCTTGCAGCAAGGGCGCTATCGCCCTGTTCTGCAGCGTCGTGAGCGCAATGATCTTGGCATCGCTGTTCTTCAGAAAAGCGGCTTCTTCGGCGAAGCGGAACGGTCCGCTTTCGACCGCGTCTACGATGATGTACGCGCCTTGCCCGTCCAGCAGGAAATTCCTTAGTTCAGCGAACGAGGCGACCTGCCGGACCTCATGGCCGAGAGAAGTTAACATGCTGCTGATCGCCTCTTCCAGGAGCGGATGCGACAGATAGAGATAAACGATGACGGGAGTCTGCAACTCCATCTTCGTTTCCTGCTCCGGCAGCCGGAAAGGGATCGTAAACGCGACACGGGTTCCCGTACCCGCTTCGCTCTTCAATTCAAGACTTCCGCCCATCGCCTCGACAAGCAGCTTGCAGATGACCAATCCCAGACCTGAACCGCCATACTTGCGGCTGGTCGAGCTATCCCCTTGGAAGAAGGGCGTGAATAAGCGGTTCGAATGCGCCTCGGAAATGCCGATCCCCGAATCCTCCACCGCAAATCTGACGACTGCAAAGTCCGAACGGCCGACGACCAGCTCCGCCTGAACAAGGACATGGCCGGATTCCGTAAACTTGACCGCATTGGCGATCAGGTTCATAAGAATCTGCTGGATTTTGTGCGGATCTCCGATTACAACGAGCGGAAGGTTCATGTCCGTCTTGATAATCAATTCGATCGGCTTATTGCCTACCGCGGAGCTGACGGTGTTCGCGATTCGTTTCATGACCTCTTCCAGTTGAAACTCGGTTTGTTCCACGCCGATTTTCCCGGCTTCGATCTTGGCAAAATCGAGGACGTTGTTGATCGTTTGCAGCAGAACTTTCGAAGACGAATCGATCTTCTCGATATAATCGCGCTGGACCGCAGTCTGCTCGGTTTCCTGAAGCAGCGAGGAAAGTCCGATAATGCCGTTGAGCGGCGTTCGGATTTCATGGCTCATCCGCGCCAAGAATTCGCTCTTCTCCCGATTGGCCTTCTCCGACTCTAATCTTTTCTTGTAATCGGTGATATCGACGCCGCAACCGATAACATCTCGAATCATGCCCTTGCTCCATTGGGGACGCATCGTTACAAGCACGTGCCTGTCCGCGATTTCGATCTCGTGATGGACGGTTTCTCCGTTCCAGGCCCGCTCGTAATAGGAGGTAAGCATTTCCATCGTTTCGGGTCTTCCTCCGAAAATGTCTTCCATGGTTTTCCCGTTAAAATCCGCTGAAAGCTTGCCTAGCTGCTTGGCTAGTTCCCCTTCAACCAGCACGTATACGAATCGTCCTCTATGCTTATGGAATTTGAACACGAACCCTGGATGCAACTGCAGCATGTCGGCCATTTCGGCCTCCATCTCCTTAGCCATCACCTTGTAAGCATTCACGCGAAGCATATATTGCAGCAAAATCGCGCCGAACAAGGCAACGATCCATTGGTACGCAAAGTATGCGGCGACATCGCTCAATCGGATATAACCGAACAGCCACGAAGTGCCGTAATAGAAACCTTGAATAAATAAGGTGCCGGCCACCCATTTCTGCCAATAGCCATGGAAACGGGACATGAATGCGCCCGTTCCGAATGCCGATACGAGGGAAATCGCCACTTGAAAGGGATCCAAGTTGCCGTACATCAATTGACGGATTGTCAGCGAGAACAACGAGACGATCACCGAAGCAAACGTCCCGCCGAAGAATGAAGCCAGCAAGTAGGCATTCGCGCGAAAATTCAGCGTGACGCTGAGAGAAACGACGACGCTAAATACAGTCAGCAAAGCGGCCAACAAGCCATGTACCACGCCGACCAGCAGTTTATCTTTCCATTCCGATTCCCGAGATTCTTGACGCCGTTTGATGAAGAAAGGCTCGATATATAATACAAACATCAAAATGATGAAAAAATTTAAAATCAGATCTTTGAACATAACGATTCCGCCCTTCGCTCCGCCGATAGCAGCATCGCTGACCGGCTAGCAATCGTATTCTCACTTCTTAATATCGTAACAACGGCACCGCTTTTGAAGGCGAATAGACGGGTGAGACCGCTTAATTTAACCGGATGTAAACTTATTGACACAAACCAATACGTATGTATCGACTCCCGCATATGAAGCCGGACGCAGTTGCAGCAATTGGAGGTAGGAGCGATGCAGGAGCGATGTACAGTAGGAGATGCTATTCATTGATCTCCTCTCGTTCTAGTATTCAGGCCTATGAATGGTTTTTTTTGGATGTGAATATCAGGGTATGACTTCGTATATTGGAAAACCCGAGGGGTATAGTAAGGTCGGCGGCAAATGCGGCACATACTTATTAAGGCAGGTGTCTTGTTGTAATGAAAGAAATCCATCAAGCTTCTGAACGAAAATCGTGGGGCTTGCGCAAAGCAAGCAAACTGCTGGGAATTGCGATGCTAGCACTCGTGCTGCTATTGGGCATGCCAAACGTCAGTTCCGCCATCGGCAAAGGGGCGCACGGACCGGATGTATACGTCATCCAAGGGATGCTGAAGTCGCTTGGGAGCTATTCCGGACCAATCGACGGTAATTACAACGATCTGACGGTACGCGGCGTAAAGTACTATCAGAAGAAACACGGTCTTCCGGCCACGGGCTCGGTTGATCCTCGAACGTTCAAATCGGTCGTCTATGCGTACCACACCAAAAAAGCGATGCAAATGCGGACAAAAAGCAAAGGCATGAGCAGAGGCCACGGAAAAATAATCGGCAACGCTAAAGGCCGCGGCGCTGGCGGCGCTAAAGGTCGCGGTGCTGGCCAAGGCGGCGGCGCTGGCCAAGGCGGCAGCGCCGGTCAAGGCGGCGGCGCCGGTCAAGGCGGCGGCGCCGGTCAAGGCGGCGGCGCTGGTCAAGGCGGCGGCGCTGGTCAAGGCGGCGGCGCCGGTCAAGGCGGCGGTGCCGGCCAAGGCGGCGGTGCCGGTCAAGGCGGCGGTGCCGGTCAAGGCGGCGGTGCCGGTCAAGGCGGCGGTGCTGGCCAAGGCGGCGGCGCTGGTCAAGGCGGCGGCGCTGGTCAAGGCGGTCGTCAAGAACAAGGAGGCCAACAAGAGCAAGGCGGCAAGCAAGAACAAGGCGGCAAGCAAGAGCAAGGCGGCAAGCAAGAGCAAGGCGGCCAACAAGAGCAAGGCGGCGGCAAAGAACAAGGCGGCCAACAAGAGCAAGGCGGCGGCAAAGAGAACAGCGGCAGCCAAGGCCAAGGATCCGGAAACGGTAAAGACAAGCAAGACGATTAACCGAACAACAAGCCGTAAAATACCCACCAGGGATTTTACGGCTTGTTTGTCAGTCGGCGTCTTTCAGGCATAAGGCGGAAATAAATAAGGCCGTTGTCCCGAATCCGGGACAACGGCCTTTTACCTAGCATTATATCATGCTTTTGCGCGAAGCGTCTTCGCGAGCGCGTCGGCCACTTTCCAGATGTCGCCCGCCCCCATCGTAATGACGAGATCGCCGGGCTTTACCCGTTCGGTCAACACCTCAAGCACTTCTTCCTTCGTCGGATAATACGAAGTGTTTGCGTTGCTGTTCTTGATAATGAGCTCGACAAGCCGCTTCGAATTGACGCCCTCGATCTGCTGCTCGCCCGCCGGCGAATAAATATCCGTAATCAACACTTCGTCCGCTTCCGGGAACGCGCGGCTGAACTGCTCCAGCAGGAAGAACGTTCGCGTGTAACGCTGCGGCTGGAAGACGGCGATGATCCGTTTGCCCGTAGACTTGGCTGCGCTGATCGTCGCTTGAATTTCCGTCGGATGATGGGCGTAATCGTCGATGACAAGAATATCGTTCACTTCGCCCAACACTTGAAACCGCCGTTTCGCACCGCGGAAATCAACGATCGCTTCAGCGATGGACGCGAACGGAATGCCCGCTTCCAGACATGTAATGACCGTCGCCATCGCATTGTACACGTTATGGCGTCCCGGTACCGAGAGGCCGATTCGTCCGAGCAGCCGGCCTTGCTTCGTCATATCGAACGAAACCTTCCGGTCTCCCAGCTCGATGTTGCTGGCACGATATACGGCCTCGTGATCGATGCCGTAAGACAGCACGCCTTTATCGCCTAGTGGTCCGGACACTAATTGGGGCAGCATTTCCTGGATGTTCTCGTCGTCCGCGCAGACGATCGCGCTTCCGCCTTGCTTTACCTGGCTTAGGAACTGTACATAAGCCGTTTTCAATTTATTGAAGTCACCGTCATAATTTTCGAGATGATCCGGTTCGATGTTCGTTACGATCGCGATCGTCGGGTGGTACTGCAGGAAGGAACCGTCGCTCTCGTCCGCTTCCGCCACAACGTATTCGCCCTTGCCTGCTTTTGCGTTGGTGCCGACATTCACGATCTCTCCGCCGATAATGAACGTCGGATCAAGCTTGCACGTTTCCATAACGAGCGCAATCATCGACGAGGTCGTCGTCTTGCCGTGCGCGCCTGCAACGGCGACGCCTTTCCCGTTATTCATCAGCCTTGCGAGCATCTGAGCACGGTGCAATATCGGAATCTTCAGGTCCTCCGCCGCTTTGCGCTCCACGTTGTCCCGGGACAATGCCGTCGAATAAACGACGAGATCCGCTCCGGCAACATGCTCCGGCTCGTGGCCGATGTAGATGCGCGCGCCTTTCGCCGCCAGCTTCTCAGTCAATTCCTGCCGGGCAACGTCGGAGCCGGTCACCTTATACCCCATCTCCAGCATGACACGCGCGATTGCGCTCATGCCGTAACCGCCGATTCCGATGAAATGAACGTGTTCTGCTGTATTCAAAGACGGTTCACCAACCTTTTTCAGAATCCTTATTGTAAAGCAATTGGGAGCGGACGTCGGCAATCAAATAGAGGGTGCCGGTGACGACCGCCAAATCCGCCTTGCTGGTCGACATCTGCAGACGTTCCAGCGCCTTCTTCCAATCCGGTTCCACGATGAGCTCGAAAGAATACCCAGCTTCCTCGCGAAGCTCTTGAACGAGGGAAGCCAAATCGGCGGCAGGCAAAGCCTTGCGGAAATCCGCTTCCGTCACGACAAGCGTATTCACTAGAGGTAGTATATGCCGCAAGGCATCGCGATGATTCTTATTCGCCAGCATCCCGATCATAAGGTGAAGACGCTCGTACGAATACGTCTCTTTTAACGCCGCAGCGAGCATCTCCGCGCCTTCGGGATTATGGGCGCCATCGACCAGAATGCGCGGGGAATCCCCGATCATTTCCAGACGGCCGGGCCATGCGGCGCTGCGCAGCCCTTCGCGCAAATCCTCGTCTTCCAGTATCAGCGCGTAATACTGCCGCATCACTTCAAGCGTCATGACGGCTACAGCCGCGTTGGTCCGCTGGTGCGCGCCGTTCAGCGTAATGGTCAGCTCGTCGATGGAACGGAAGATGCCGTCGAAACGGAAGGTCTGCTCATTCTCCTGGACATGCGTCGTGACTTCATGAAACTGATCGCCGAGCATATAAAGCGAGCTTTTCTTCGCTTGCGCGGTTTCGCGGATAATGGCCGCTACCTCCGGCTGGCTGACCGCAGTGACGACAGGCATGCCCGGCTTAATGATGCCGGCTTTCTCGGCTGCGATTTCTTCGAGGGAGTCGCCCAAAATATCCATATGATCGTGACCGACGTTCGTAATGACCGAAACGAGCGGCGTGACGATGTTCGTCACGTCCAAGCGGCCGCCAAGACCGGTTTCCCACACGACGAAATCCGGATAGGACACGGTGCCGTAATACAGGATCGCCAGTGCCGTCGACACTTCGAACATGGAAGGCGAGCCGAGGTCCGTGGCCGCAATCTCATCGCAAAGCGGCTTCAGCCGGTTCGCAAGCGCCATCAGCGTCTCTTCGGGAATATCCATGCCGTTATATTGGAACCGGTTCGTGAATTTCGTGATGTATGGGGACGTAAACGTCCCCACGTCATAACCGCAGCGGATCAATACGCTGGTCAAGTAGGCGCATACGGAGCCTTTGCCGTTCGTGCCGGCCACGTGAATGAATTTAAGCCGGCGTTCCGGGTGTCCCGTCATCTCCATCAGCTTCTCGATCCGTTCCATGCCGGGGCGAATTCCGAACGGAATCAGCCCCTCGATCCACAGCCGCGCTTCTTCGTACGTCGAGAACGGCTTCACTTCTTGATTCTGTTGTTGTTCGCTCATTAGGTTAGCCTCTCAATTCCGCGATCCGCGCATTAACTTTATCGCGCTTATCGGCATAGTCGGCCATTTTCGCTTTTTCTTCTTCGATGACCTTCGCTGGCGCTTTGGCAACGAAGCCCTCGTTGGCGAGCTTCTTCTCCACGCGCTGGACCTCGTTGTCCAGATGCTGGATTTCTTTCTCCAGGCGGGCGATCTCCTGCGCAATGTCGATCAGGCCTGCTAGCGGCAGGTACATCTCGGCACCTGTTACGATCGCTGTCATCGCTTTGTCGGGAGCCGTCAGATCGAGGCTGATGTCCAGCTTCGACGTGCCGCAGAAACGAACGATGAACTCTTCGTTGCGGGCAAGAATGGCCGCTTCGTTCGCGCCGGACGGTTTGATTTGCAATTCGATCTTCTTGCTCATCGGCACGTTCACTTCGGCGCGAATATTCCGAACGGAACGGATCATTTCCATCAGCAGTTCCATCTCGGCAACGGCATCCGGCGCTTCGAACGCCGCATCGTATGCCGGCCATGGCGCGAGCGTGATCGTTTCGCCTTCATGCGGCAGATGCTGCCAAATCTCTTCGCTGATAAACGGCATGAACGGGTGGATCAGGCGCTGCGTGCGGTCCAGGACATAAGCGAGGACCGATTGCGTCGCGCGTTTCGCCTCGGCATCCGTGCCGTTCAGGTTCAGCTTCGCGAACTCGATGTACCAGTCGCACAAGTCATCCCAGATGAAATTGTACAGGACGCGGCCCGTTTCGCCGAAATCGTAGCTGTCGATCAGCCGCGTCGTGTCCGCAACCGCCGCATTCAGGCGATGCAGGATCCAGCGGTCGGCAGTGCCAAGCTTCACGTTGATGTCGATGTCGGCTGCTGTCACGCCTTCCAAGTTCATCAGCGCAAAGCGCGACGCGTTCCAGATCTTGTTGGCGAAGTTGCGCGCTTGCTCGACCCGCTCCCAGCGGAAACGCAAATCCTGGCCCGGCGTGCTGCTCGTGGAAATCATATAACGCATGGCATCCGCGCCGTATTTCTCGATCACTTCCAGCGGATCGACGCCGTTTCCGAGCGATTTGGACATTTTCTTGCCGTTCTCGTCGCGAACGAGACCATGCATCAGAACGTCTTTGAACGGAATTTCATCCGTGAATTCGATGGCGGTGAAGATCATCCGGGCAACCCAGAAGTAAATAATATCGTAACCCGTAACCAGGACATCGGTCGGGTAGAAGCGTTTCAGATCTTCCGTTTGTTCCGGCCAGCCAAGCGTGGAGAACGGCCATAGACCTGAGCTGAACCAGGTGTCGAGCACGTCTTCGTCTTGACGGAGCGATTCGCTTCCGCAAGCCGAACACGCCGTTTGGTCCTCGCGCTCGACATGCATCGCGCCGCAAGCGTCGCAATACCAAGCCGGAATGCGGTGACCCCACCAGAGCTGGCGGGAAATACACCAGTCGCGTACGTTTTCGATCCATTGCAGATACGTTTTATCGAACCGATCCGGTACGAAATTAACGCCTTTGCCGCTCTTCTGCGCCTCGATCGCCGCATCAGCCAGCGGTTTCATGTCGACGAACCATTGCGTCGACAAGTAAGGCTCGACGACCGCGCCGCTGCGCTCGCTGTGTCCGACTTGATGGACATGGTCTTCGATTTTGATGCAAACCCCGCTGGCTTGCATATCCGCTACGATGCGCTTGCGGCAATCCGCGCGGTCCATGCCGTTATAGGGTCCGGCTTCCGCGTTCATCGTGCCGCTTTCGTCCATGACGACGATTTGCGGCAGCTGATGGCGAAGGCCGACCTCGAAGTCGTTCGGATCGTGCGCAGGCGTAATTTTGACGGCGCCGGAGCCGAATTCCTTCTCGACGTATTCGTCGCCGATAATCGGGATTTCCCGGCCGATAATCGGCAGTACGATCATTTCGCCGATCAGGTGCTTGTAGCGCTCGTCTTCCGGATGTACCGCAACCGCCGTATCGCCGAGCATCGTTTCCGGACGGGTCGTAGCGACCGTAATGAAACCGGAACCGTTCTTCAGCGGATATTGCAGATGGTACAGATGTCCGTTGACTTCTTTATGTTCAACCTCGATATCCGAGAGCGCCGTGCGAGCCGCCGGATCCCAGTTGATAATCTTCTTGCCGCGGTAGATTAAGCCCTTCTCGTAGAGACGTACGAAAACTTCGCGAACGGCGCGGGAGAGACCTTCGTCCAGCGTGAAGCGTTCGCGCGAGTAATCGAGCGAGAAGCCCATTTTGGCCCATTGCTCATGAATGGTCGCAGCGTAGCTGTCCTTCCACTCCCACACCTTCTCCAGAAACTTCTCGCGGCCCAGATCGTACCGGGACAATCCTTCTTCGCGCAGCTTCTGTTCAACCTTCGTCTGCGTCGCGATGCCGGCGTGGTCCGTACCCGGAAGCCACAACGTGTCAAAGCCTTGCATCCGTTTCGCCCGAATCAAAATATCCTGCAGCGTAAAATCGAGCGCATGCCCGATGTGCAGCATCCCCGTGACGTTCGGCGGCGGTATAACGATCGTGTACGTCTCGGCATCCGGGCGCTTGCCCGCTTCGAAAAACTTGCCCTCCATCCAGTAAGGATACCATTTGGATTCCGCGGCCTTAGGGTCATAGGTCGTCGGCATTTCAGTCATCGTTTGTTTCTGCGACATGTCAGTTCCTACCTCCATAATATGTCCTCATCCGGTTCCTGACGCGAATCGCGCATGACCGGTCGTTGATCGCTAATCGAAAACCGTTTCCCCTCGTAAATCGAAAAAAAAATAAACCTCTCGCCCTTATAGCAAAGGACGAAAGGTTCTGGCTTCCGCGGTACCACCTTTGTTCCGAAACGACGGTCTGCGCCGATTCGACAACTTATTAACAGATAACGGCTGCTGCCGGCCGAACTACGCGAAGGAATTCGCTTCATTCCAGCGACTCAGGGGCGACCAGTCACAGTATATTCCTGCAGAACCTCACAGCGCAATCGGTTCCGCTCTCTGAAGGTATTCCTGCCACTCTTCCCCATCAACGTCATTTAAAATAATTATTGCCTTATTTTTTCTATCATACACGTTTTGATTTATAATCGTCAATCCCAATGGGCTTCTCCCTGGCGTTTTACGCAATTATGGAAATGAATTCGATATAAAGCCTTCCATGAACGTTAAAAAAGCCTGCCGGATAGCCTCTCAGAGGCTCCGGCAAGCTTATCCGGGCTTTGTTTGCGCCCGTCCTGTCCCGCGTCAAGGGATGTACAACACTTGGCCTTCGCTGACGCTTTGATCGTTAAGCCGGTTGTAAAGCGCGATCTCCCGCGCCTGCAGCTGATACCGGCCTGCGATGAGGTCAAGCGTTTCCTCGCGCTGCACGATGCAGATGCGCATTTTGCGGAAGGCGTTATCTTCGCTCGGCCGCAGCAGGTTCTTCCACTCGATTTCGTCGCCCGAAGTACGGCGGCTCTGCGCAGCTTCGCGCTCCGCATGCAGCTCGGCTGCCGCTTTGGCTTCCTGCTCGCGCCGGCTCGACTGCAGCAGGGACCTGAAGCTGACGTTGCCGGCGCCTTGCTGCGCGGCGTCGTCCTCGGCAGGCTTGCCGGCCAATGCGACGCGGATTTCCTTGCGTTCTTCGGCATCCTGCACGGATACTTCGCCGAAGGTCTGCACGGATTCCGAAGCGTTAACCGACGGAGGCACCGCTTGCTGCCGGATTGACGGCTCGAGCTCGGACTGGGCGAAGGAAGCGGATTCCGACGCCGCCTCTTCGGCAGCAGGCGGCGCCGCTTCCGATTGGAGCGCTTGCGCCTCCGGCTGGGCGAAGTCCTGCTGCTCGACGCCCTGGAAGGCTTCGCGTTCCGCGCCTTGAGCGGCTTCCTGACGCGTCGCTTGCTCGAAGGCCGCTTCTTGCCTTGCCGCTTCCAGGAGAGCGGCTTCTTGACGAACCGCTTCCTGTCTCGCCGCCTCTTGACGGGCAACCTCCTGCTGGGCAATCGCAAGCAGTTCCTGCTCTCTTGATCTCGCGGCGCGGGCTAACGCTTCGCGCGCTTCCTCAGCCTCTACCTGGGCGGCTAAAGCGCGCTGCGCCTCCCGTTCCGCCGCTTCGCGCTGCTGCTCTTCCTGCCAGAACGACGGCTGCTCTTGCGGCGGCGTAAAGAATGGCGGCTGTTCCTGCGGCGGCTGGGCAAAGAACGGCTGCGCCTCCGGCTGACCCGCGAAGAACGGCGGCGCTTCGGATTGATATTCTTCGTCTCCCCTGCTGTGAACGACCGTATAAGGCTCTTCCCGCTGCCAATCCGCCTGCGAACTGGGCTGCTCGATTTCAATGCCGAACAGCGACAATACGCCCGTAATGTTGAGCGTCCTCGTCGACAATACATCCACGTCGAAGTTGTCGATCTCCACGGAAATGTCGTCCAACCGGTGAATCCGATTGAGCGGCAGCGTGATTTCGACTGGAATCCAATGCTCCAGAGCCTGCTCCGACAGCGGCTGCTCTTCCGACCGGTATACCCCCGTCAGCAAAAGATGCCCCTTCAGCAGAACCTGCTCGTCTTGTTGTACGATGCCAATGCGGGGAACGAGCTCGATTTCATCCAGCTCGTCGATCGCCGCCACTTCATCTGGCAAATGAACCCGCTCGTAAATATCAAATCGCAAACCGTTTGACTGGCTTGGCACGTTAGTCGTCCTCCTTTCCCCTCATAAAAAGCTTGAATCCAGCTTCTTCAAATACAAGAAAGTATAAGTTCACTCATACTTTGCTTATATTTCTATGGGATGAAACTTGCAGACGCCAGCCTAATAGGCGCCAGCCGTTTCATCTTGCCTATTTATCTATATGGCAAGGGGTGGGCAGGCATGACTACGATTTTCACAGGGAAGCGAGGCGGCGCCGGACTTCACTGAACCAAGCAGGCTCGGGTGCCGTTAACGTCATTTCGCGGCTTCTCCACGGGTGCCGGAAGGAAAGCTGCTCGCCGCGCAGCGCCTGGTGGCGCAGTATCGCGTCGCGGCCGCCGTAGAGCGTGTCTCCGATGAGCGGATGACCGAGATTGCTCATATGGACGCGAATTTGATGCGTTCTGCCCGTTTCCAGCCATACGCGCACAAGCGAAGCATCCTTGTAGACCTCGACGGTCTCGTAATGCGTCACCGCGTGATCGCCGTCCGGGGTCACTCTGCGTCTGGAACGGTGATGGCGGTCTTTTCCGATCGGCGCGTTCACGGTGCCTGTCCGCTGTTTCAGTACGCCATGGATAATGGCGGCATACTGCCTGCCGATCGTTTTCTCGCGCATCGCTTCGTCCAGCCGCAGCTGCGCCAGCTCGTTGCGCGCATACAAGACAGGCCCTGCCGTATCGTCATCCAGCCGATGAATATGTTTGGCCGGCTGCAGATCTCCATGAAGGATCCCGTCTCGAACGGCCGCTTCGTCCAGCGTTCCTCGTTGTCCAGGCGCCGAAGGATGGACAGGCATCCCGGCCGGCTTGTTCATCACCAGGCACCAATCGTCCCGAAAGAGAGCCTCTGCTTGTTCTGTATAGGTAGGCTGAGATGGTTGAGCTGCTTGGGTTGCTGCTGGTTTGGCCTGGGGCGTTGCTGGTTTACCTTGGGTCGCTGCTGGATTGGCCAGGCTGGCTTGCCCGTCCGCCAGTGCCATTTGCGCCATGCGGTATGCAGCGTCCTTCCCAGGGTCCCCGGGCAGAAACGTCTTCAACCGGATGACGCCTTCTTCGAACTGAATGCCTCCGACCGAAAACAGCCGGTTCAGCCATTTCTCCGGAAATAAACCAAGGGCCAGCAGCCAAATCCGCACATGATGCGGATGGCTCCCGGCCTCGATCGGAGAAGCAGCTATGCCTGCGGCATGGGCGAAACGAAGCAGTTCTTCGCTGGATAGCGACAGCCACTCTCCGTCCCGCTCATAGGGCAGCGCTTGATGATCATGGATCATGCTCAGTCATCTCCCGTACTTGCTATAACGTTCTGGTCTATATGTTCTATAGACGCCGCAGCGCCTCGTCGTGCGCCTCGATTGTCGCGTCGATCGCCGCTTCGTCGTGGATGCCCGATACGAACATGCCTTCGAACTGCGATGGAGCTACGCTGATGCCAAGGTCGAGCATGGAGCCGAAATACGCTTTGAACCGCTCCAGATCGGCTGTCTTGGCCGTTTCGTAATTGATGACATGCGTGTCCGTAAAGAACGGGCACACCATGGAGCCAACGCGGTTAATCGTGCTGGCGATGCCGTGCTTCGTCGCATTCGCTTCGAAACCGAGCTGCAGGCGAACGGACATCCGCTCCATCTGTTCGTACGTTTCCGGCGTCAGCAGGCTGAGCGTCGTATAGCCGGCCGCCATAGCCAGCGGATTGCCGGACAATGTGCCCGCTTGATAGATCGGTCCGCTCGGCGCCATCATTTCCATGAATTCGCGTTTGCCGCCGTAAGCGCCCACCGGCAGGCCTCCGCCAATGACTTTGCCGAGGCAGGTCAGGTCAGGGGTAATGCCGTAAAGTCCTTGCGCGCAATGATAGTTGACGCGGAAGCCGGTCATAACCTCATCGAAGATAAGCAGGCTGCCGTATTGCGTCGTCACGTCCCGCAAGCCTTGCAGGAAGCCGGGCAGCGGCGGAACGACACCCATGTTGCCGGCTACCGGCTCGACGATAATGCAAGCAATCTCTTCGCCGAAGCGTTCGAAGGCAAATTTCACCGACTCCAGATCGTTATAAGGAACCGTGATCGTATGCGAAGCTATGCTTTCCGGTACTCCTGGGCTGTCGGGCAGGCCCAGCGTTGCGACGCCGGAGCCGGCTTTGATCAGCAGACTGTCGGCATGGCCGTGATACGAACCTTCGAATTTCAAAATCTTGCTGCGCTTCGTGTAGCCGCGCGCAAGGCGAAGCGCGCTCATCGTCGCTTCCGTGCCGGAATTGACCATGCGCACGACTTCGACCGACGGCACGCGCGAGCAGACAAGCTCCGCCATCAGCGTTTCCAATTCGGTCGGCGCGCCGAAGCTCGTGCCTTTCTCCGCGGTTTTCTTGATCGCTTCAATGACTTCCGGATGGGCATGGCCCATAATAAGCGGTCCCCAGGAGGCGACATAGTCGATATAGCTGTTGCCGTCGATATCGAAGACGCGGTATCCTTCGCCGCGTTCCATGTATACAGGGGTGAGGCCGACGGATTTGAACGCGCGGACCGGCGAATTGACACCGCCTGGAATCACCGTTTTCGCTTTCGCGAAGGCGGCTTTGGACCGCTCGTCCGACCGTTTGCGATTGTTATCGATCATGATTGATGGACACCTGCCTGTCTGTAATTGTGGGCCTGCTTGCGTTATTTCCGATTAGCCGGCGAATTATTCGCCGCGCAGCCAGCGTGCTGCATCGAGCGCATGATAAGTAATGATAATATCCGCGCCTGCGCGCTTCATGCCCGTCAAGGTTTCCAATACGATGGAGCGCTCGTCGATCCAGCCGTTCGCGGCGGCTGCCTTCACCATCGAGTATTCCGCGCTGACGTTGTACGCTACAAGAGGCAGATCGTATTGATCCTTCAGTGTGCGAATGAGGTCCATGTAAGCAAGCGCAGGCTTGACCATCAGCATATCCGCGCCTTCGAGGACGTCCGACTCCGCTTCGCGAAGCGCTTCGCGGGCGTTGGCCGGGTCCATCTGGTATGATTTGCGGTCGCCGAATTGCGGTGCGGAATCCGCGGCTTCCCGGAAGGGGCCGTAGTAGGCGGAAGCGTACTTCACGGAATAAGACATGATCGGCACCATCTCGAAGCCCGCCGCATCCAGTCCTTCGCGGATCGCGCCGACGAAGCCGTCCATCATGTTCGACGGGGCGATAATATCAGCCCCTGCGCGCGCCTGCGATACCGCCGTCCTGACGAGGATCTCAAGCGACGAATCATTGTCGATTTCGGCGTTGCCCGTACGCGGGTCATGATGGATCATGCCGCAGTGGCCGTGATCCGTAAATTCGCACAAGCATGTATCTGCGACAACCAGCAGATTCGGCGCCCATTCCTTGATCGCGCGCGTCGCTTGCTGTACGATGCCGTCGTCTTCGAACGCCGACGTTCCGATCGCATCCTTGGTGGCCGGCAGGCCGAACAGCAGCACTGCTTTCAAGCCGGACGCCACGATCGCGTCGATTTCAGCCTTCAGCATATCGATTGACAGCTGGTACACGCCGGGCATCGAAGCAATTTCGGTTTTCGTGTTCGTGCCATGCGTAATGAAGAGCGGATAAATCAAATCATCTACGCTCAGCTGCGTTTCGCGAACGAGACTGCGCATTGCGGCCGTTCTCCGCAGCCGGCGGTGTCTTGTGATTGGAAAAGCCATGGTTTAAACGCCTCCTATTTCATTTCGATGCGCCAAACGGGACTCGGCAATAGCGTCTATGAGCCCGTCGATCGTTGCATCCTCGGGTTGTATCGTAACGGTCAAGCCTGCCTCGACAGCTGTTTTGGCAGTGACAGGACCTATGCAAGCAATATCGATGCCTTTCAGAAGCTCTAACGGCTGTTCGACACCCATACGGCGCAGAACTTCCAGCAGATTCGTCACCGTGGACGAGCTGGCGAACGTAATCACGTGAATGCCGCCGCTTCGCAGATGCTCCAGCACTTCTTCGTCTTGATCCTGCGCGATGACGGTCTCGTACACGTCGATTTCAACAGGCTCCAAGCCGCGAGCCTTCAACTCGCGCGGCAGAACTTCGCGCGCCAAGTCGCCTCTAGGCAGCAGCACGCGCTGACCTGGCTCCAACTGGTCGTACAAGCTGACGAGCAGATCTTCCGCTTGAAACTTCACCGGCAGCACATCAACGGCCAAGCCGCGTTTCTCCAGCGCTTCCGCCGTCTTCGGTCCGACTGCCGCGATGCGCGCGCGATGAAACTTGCGGATATCGATGCGCAGCTTCTTGATCGATTCGAAGAAATAATCGACGCCGTTCACGCTCGTGAACATTAACCAATCATACCGTTCGGCGTCCGCAAGCGCCGCCTCAAGCTCCGCAACCGCATCCGGCTGCGAAGCAGGCCGCGTTTCGATAACCGGGAATTCGCAAGGCTCGCCGCCAAGCGCTTCGATCCGCTCGCTCAGGTCGCTGCTTTGCGCACGAGCCCGCGTCACGAGCACGCGCGTACCGAATAGCGGTTTGCGCTCATACCAGTTCAGCTTCTCGCGCTGCAGCACGACGTCCCCGACGACGATAACAGCCGGCGGCTTGAAATCCGCTGCTTTCACGATCGCCTCGATCGTTTCGAGCGTTCCCGTCACCGTACGCTGTTCAACGCGCGTGCCCCAGCGAATCAGTGCGACGGGCGTATTCGCCGGCTTGCCGTTGTTCATGAGCTGTTCGGCGATATAGCCGATTTTAGCTACGCCCATCAGGAATACAAGCGTGCCGGTAGCCAGCGTCACTTTATCCCAATGGATCGAATAGTCGAGCTTATCCGGACTTTCATGTCCGGTTATGATGGATAAGGAAGAAGCCAAGTCTCTATGCGTGACCGGAATGCCTGCATAGGCCGGAACGGCGATGGCGGACGTAATCCCCGGCACGATGTCGAATTCGATGTCATGCTGATGCAGCAGTTCGGCTTCTTCGCCGACGCGGCCGAATATCGTCGGATCGCCGCCTTTGAGACGCGTGACGATTTTCCCTTGCAGCGCCAAATCGACAAGCAGTTGATTAATGTCTTCCTGCTTCATCGTGTGACGGTCAGGCAGCTTGCCGACGTAAATCTTCTCTGTTCCCGGCTTCAAATACCGCAACAGGCGCGGACTTGCCAGCCTGTCATATACGATGACGTCGCAAGCGGCGATGCATTCCATGCCGCGAAGCGTAATCAGCTTCGGATCGCCCGGCCCCGCTCCGACCAAGTAGACCTTCCCTTTGCTTTTCCCCGTATGCAAATCGATCATCCTCTCACTTCCGCCAGAATGCGGTCCGCTCCTTTGGCTTTCAACAAATTCGCGACTTCTACGCCAAGTGATTCGGGATTAAGTCCGCGAACCGTTTCTTTCAGAAGCACGGTTCCGTCCGGCGAACCGACGATGCCCGTAAGCTCGATCAGTGCCTCGCCGTTCGCTTGACCGCCCTCATCGACAAGCTTCGCATGTGCGCCGATCGGAATTTGGCAGCCGCCGTTCAGCGCGCCGAGGAAACTGCGTTCGGCCGCAACAGTCAGCGCGGTCGCATCATCGTTGAGCAGCGATAGCAGGTGACGAACGTCGGCATCGTCCTCGCGGCACTCGATACCGAGCGCCCCTTGTCCCACTGCCGGTACGCAGAGCTCCTCGGACAGGAAGGATGAAACTTTCTCGTCCCACCCCATTCGGTGCAATCCGGCAGCCGCCAGCACGATCGCATCGAAGCCTTCCGTCTCCAGCTTCTTGATGCGGGAATCGATATTGCCGCGAATCGACTCGATTTGCAGGTCAGGCCGCGCATGCATAAGCTGGCTGGAGCGGCGAAGGCTGCTCGTACCGACTTTCGCGCCTTGCGGCAAGTCCGCGAATGCGATGCCGCCGGCCGTAATCAGGCAATCCCTCGGATCGACGCGCTTCGGCACTGCGCCGTTCATCAAACCTTCCGGCAGCTCGTAGGGCATATCCTTCATGCTGTGGACGGCCAGATCGATCTCGCCGTCGAACAAGGCCTGTTCGATTTCTTTGACGAACAATCCTTTGCCTCCGACCTTCGACAGCGTCACGTCCAGAATCCGGTCGCCTTTGGTAACAATTTTGCGAATTTCAAAATCATACGGCAGTCCGTGAGTCTCGCTCAGCGCCTTCAATTGATCGATGACTTGTCCGGTTTGCGTCAGCGCGAGCGCGCTTTGCCTTGTTCCAACGACGATAACTCTCCGTCCGTTTACGATATACGACATGATTCAACGTCCCCTCTCAGCCGCCTGCAGCAGCCTGATCATCCATTGTTCGATTTCGAAATCGGAAGCTGCATCGGCAACCTTCCCTCCGCCGCCTTCGATCGTTTCTTGCCCCGGCTCCGTTGGCAGTTCCTCGGCGGCAAGCCGAAGAACGGCGGCGCGCAGCTCCGAATCCCCGACCTCGGCCAATACCCGCTTGCGCAGTGCATGCAGCCGATCGATGAACGCCCCGTATGCCGGTCCATATTGTTCCGCGAGCCGCCGTTTGAGGAGCGCCGTTAAGGCTGGACTAGCGCCGCCTGTCGTCAAAGCGATGACAAGCTCGCCCCGCCTCACGACAGAGGGGGTGATAAAACTCCCCGTTTCGCCAAGATCGGCCGTATTGACGAGCAGGCCTCTTGAGTCCGCATATGCGGCAATCCCGCTGTTCAGCTGCCGGTCGTTCGTGGCTGCGATCAGCAGGAAGGCTCCTTCGCTATCTTGTTCTTGGTATTCCCTGCGCCAAAGCGCAATACAACCTATTGCGGCCAGCTCTTCCAAGTTGGCCGTCGCATGGGGCGAAACGACAATCACTTCATCGGCGCCCCCTTCAAGAAGCGCCGCGACTTTCCGTTCGGCCACCGTACCGCCGCCAACGACGACGCAGCGTTTGCCGGACAGCCTCACCATGATCGGATAATAAGCCGCCACAGCCGTCCCTCCCCCGCAAAGTCGATCTCCGCGTTACGACCAGCCGTGAAAATTAGAGGCTTGGTTCGTAAAAACATTCAATAGCAGAACAGCATAGCAGAGCAAGTTGACCCTCGCGAACTTCAAGCCGGTTCCATCAAACCATTGATGCTTCATGACGTTCCAAATATATAAGCCGAGCGCGACGAAAGAAACCACGACTTTCCAATCGAGCAGCAAGCTATAGCGCCCTTCGACGAGAATGGACGTTACGGCAATCGCCAGAGACAGCATAAGCAGCGGCGTACCGATCAAGGAGACGCGAAACATAAACCGGTCCGCCGCATCGAGACTCGGAAGTCGCTGCATCCGTTTCGTCCACTGCTTGCCTTTCAGCCGCGCGAACAGAAACAGATACATGCCGGAGAAGATCGCACTGATCGTGAAAGCCGTATAAGCCAGAATCATAAGGGCGATATGAACGATCAGCATATCGTGCGCAAGTTCCCATCTGGCAAGCGACGCGCCTGACCCGATGCGGAACAAATTGACCGTTAAGACCGCAAACCCAATCACATTGACGAAGAATACGATGAATTCCATTCGAAAAAAACGGCTCATCGCTAATGAAATCGTGATAAGCAGCCAAGAGAATATGAGCAGGTATTCAAATAACGTCATGAGCGTCATGTCCAAATGGGAAATAATGCGATGTACAAGAAAACCCGTTTGCAGCACCCAGACGAAAATAAGCAGCCCTGTTCCCACTTGTTTCGCTTGCCGGTTTCGATCAACGAAATCCGAGAAGTAAAACAGGAGGCTCAGGGCGTAAACATACAGTATTCCATCATAGAACCAATTGTGAGTAACCATAGCCGCCTCCGCAAACTGCCAGGCTGGTCGTACCTTATACGAGTTTCCCCTTCGTATTGAGTGGTACTGCTCGCCTATGCCACCTAGGCTGATTTAGGTCAAAAGGGCCGGGAACGCGCCTTTCCCAAGCTTCGGCTTGGATTCCGCTGCCGAAGACGATTCCGTGCGCACGGAAGGCTTCGCGGTTACTGCCTTCTGCTCCGCCTGCTCGACTTCTTCCTCTAGTGCGAATAATTTCACAAACATGTCCATCGCTTGATCCGCGTGCTTCTCGCCGGACATTTCCTTAATCCGCAAAATCGGATCATGCATCATTTGGTTTACGATGCTCTTCGTCAGTTTATGGATGATCTTGAGCTCGCGATCGCTCAAATCAGGCAGCTTGTTAGCCAGACTGCCCATCGTTTCCGCATGGATCGAGGAAGCTTTCGTTTGCAGCGCTTGAATAAGCGGCGCTACGCCAAGCGTCTTGTACCATTGGCGATAGGCTTCCAGTTCGGCTTCGATGAACGTCTCGATCTTCGCCGCTTCCTGGCGACGCTGCTCCATGTTGCTTTCGACGATGCCCTCGAGATCATCGATATCGTACAGAAACACGTTCTCTACAGCCGCGATGCCAGGATCCAAGTCCCGCGGAACCGCGATGTCGATCATGAATAACGGACGGGATTTGCGTTTGCGCATCGCCGCATCCACCTGTTCGCGCATCAGCACGTAACCGTCCGAGCCTGTCGAACTGATCACAATATCCGTCTCATGAAGACGCGCGATGGCTTCTGTCATGTTAAGCGGCGTTCCGTTAAATTTATCTGCGAGCTGTACCGCACGATCGTAGGTCCGATTCACGACGAATACGCGTTCCACGCCGCTGGCGTACAAGTGTTTCGCCGTCAGTTCGCTCATCTTGCCGGCTCCGACGATCATGACCGTCTTGCCGCCGAACTGTCCGAATATCCGTTTGCCAAGCTCAACGGCCGCATAGCTGACCGAAACTGCCGCTTCGCCGACTGCCGTATCGGAGTGGGCTTTCTTCGCAAGCGTCACTGCCTGCTTGAAGATGGAATTGAACAGCGTTCCCGTCGTTTTGTTCTCCTGCGCCATCAGGAACGCGTTCTTCACTTGACCGAGAATCTGCGTTTCTCCGATGACCATGGAATCCAATCCGCAAGTAACGCGGAACAGATGCTCAATCGCCCGCTCGTCTTCGTACATATATAGATCCGAGGTAAATTGCTGTCTCGGCGTTCCGAACCATTTCTCCATGAAGCTGCGAATGTAGTGGCCGCACAGTGTCGGACGATCTACGACAGCATAGAGTTCCGTACGGTTACAGGTCGCTACAATGACACATTCCATAATGCTCTTGGTTTGTTTAAGCTGCTTCAGCGCTTCGGGCAAATCCCGATCTGCGAATGTAAAGCGTTCCCTAACCTCAACCGGGGCCGTCCGATAATTCAGTCCGACAACGATAATGTGCATGTGCGTTCACCTGCCCTTCATCTTGATTTCCATCACTTAGTATAGCACGTTTCAATAACCTGTACCCCTGCAATTATGAAAATTGTTTGAAATCGCGTCATCCGTTTTCAAGCATTGAATTTGCATACAAAAAGACCGCGAACGAGAGCCGCGGCCTTCATTACTCATTATTAAAAAATGCTACACAAGCTCGGCTTGCTTCATATCTGCTTCTACGACTTGTAATTCACCCATGCCGCGGACAAGCTTCTTAGCATGCATCATTTTCGGTTTCAAAACAGACATCATGTAGTCGATCGCAAGCTGCGGATCCACTGTTTCTCCACAAGTATAACAATCAAGAGCAGCGAAGCCTCTCTCAGGATACGTGTGAATGGAAAGATGACTTTCGGACAGCAGTACGAGTACAGTTGCCCCTTGTGGTTCAAATTGTTGGGCTTGCACTGAGAGTACGGTAGCGCCGCAAGCTTCAGCCGCCTCTACCATTTGGGCTTGTAAAAATTCCGCATTGTTGAGCAGGTCAAAATCCACACCCCATGTGTCAACAGCTACGTGTCTTCCGAAAGTTGAGTATTCCATCTTTCGGTTCCCCCTTCCTAGGAATAAAATGTTTAGTAATTTCATCCGCTAGGACCTACGTCATTCACTGCCCGAGGGACTTTCCTCTCGCAACATTCCCATGTCCTGAGTGAATCCTGGTTCCTAATATTCTTTGCAACGAAAATAAAAATACCATCTATTGCGGATAATTGCAATAGTTTTTTTTAACCCGAAAAGTTAGGAGAACGAACCGTAAACTCCAATTATAAGGGTATGTAGCTCGATCCGTTTCTGTGTTCGTCCATATCGTGGAAAACAAATAAAAAAGCCGCATGGAATGCGGCTTTCGAATAATGGCTGAGGCAATGTTCTGATCATGCTTCCAGCATGAACAACTGCCTAGTATATGAGGCTAAACGTGCGTCGATTATAGCGGTATGCGTACGGTCGCTGCATTGGTTGCGCAGATCAAGCAGCTGATCAATCGCGCCCTGTACGGCTTTGATTTCATTCTCGACGTTCATGGCAAGAAAAGCCGCTTCAAGCTGGCCGATCGTGTCCTTGAACTCGAAGATCACCTTCGCTTCATTGTTTTTGTTTTCTACAATTTTGCGAACATTACCTTGGACGTAGTGGTACGTCATCGTATAGTTCGGATAAATGCGATTAACGACTGCGTCGCCTCGGAACGCGGCCACGGCTTTACGCATGGCATTCGTCAATTTGGGGTGCATGATTCGGCAGGAAAGCAAGCTGATAAACTGATCTTGCTGACGCTCGAAAGTTAAGCGGACCTCTTCTCGTCCTGCGTCGTCCTCGAGAACCATCTCGTGATTGCCGTTTTCCAATACCCGCACTTGATGCTTGATGTGCTGGTCTTCGAAGAACCGGACAAATCCCGCCATCTCTTCAGCCGTTAATTGCAGAGAAGCATTGACATACTCTGTGGCTATCCGCTGAGCCATAAAAATCTCCTCAATTCTTTAAGTAACGCGTTTGTAAATCCACTGCTTAGGTATATTATACCCGATCGAGGTCTTTTATTCCTGCCGCCCAGCCGCGATATTCTCGCATATTTCTGAATAATTAAGGAGATTTCACAATGAGTCCGTGCTTTCTTGCATTATCCTCGCTATTCGATTGAAACTTCTTCGGTTTCTTCCTGTTCTTCGTTTGTTTCTTCGATGACTTCATTGATGAGGTCCCACAGTTCTTCGCGGCCAAGCCCCGTTTCGGACGAGAACAGCACATGCCTGTCCTCGGGATGGAAGCCAAGCTCCTGCTTGATCATCTTCACATGCTTCGGCCACTGGCTCTTCGGAATCTTGTCCGCCTTCGTCGTAACGACGCAAACAGGAATTTCGTAATGTTTCAGCCAATCGTACATCAGAATGTCGTCCTTGGACGGAGCATGCCGGATATCGACGATAAGCAGTACCATTCGGAGGGGCTTGCGATCGCCGAGGAAAGTTTCGATCATCGTTCCGAATTGCTGACGCTGCACCTTGGACACTTTCGCATACCCGTAACCGGGAAAATCGACTAAATACACGCGTCCGTTGACGCGATAATAATTGAGCTGCTGCGTCTTGCCCGGCTGCGCACTGGTGCGCGCCAATCCTTTGCGCATGATCATCTTATTGATCAGCGAGGATTTCCCGACATTAGAACGCCCTGCCAGAGCAAACTCTGGCAAGGCATCTTCCGGATATTGATCTGGCCTTACGGCGCTAATAACAAATTCCACGTTCATAATTTTCACGTCTTCGCAACCTGCTTTCTAATGCGTCTCTACCGGCGCCGGCGCTTCAGTGCCAGCCAATGCATGCTGGAGCACTTCGTCCATCGTACCGACCGGCACGAATTCCAAATCGGCTTTTACGCTGTCCGGAATGTCGCGCAGATCACGCTCGTTGTCTTTCGGAAGCAGCACCTTCTTGATGCCTGCCCGGTGTGCGGCGAGCGATTTCTCCTTCAGACCGCCGATCGGCAGTACCCGGCCGCGCAGCGTGATTTCGCCGGTCATCGCGACTTCCTTGTTCACGTACCGGTTGGTCAGCGCCGAAATGAGCGCCGTTGCCATCGTAATGCCCGCGGAAGGTCCGTCTTTCGGGATCGCGCCTTCGGGAATATGGATATGAATATCGTTCTTCTCATGGAACTGCGGGTCGATGCCGAGCTCGATCGCCCGCGAACGCGTGTAACTGAAAGCGGCCTGTGCGGATTCTTTCATCACGTCGCCCAGTTGGCCCGTCAACGTCAGCTTGCCGCTGCCCGGCAGTACCGTTACTTCGATGACGAGCGTGTCGCCGCCAACTTCCGTCCAGGCAAGGCCCGTGACGGCGCCGACTTGATTCTCGACTTCGGCCGTGCCGTAGCGGAACTTAGCCGGTCCGAGCCATTCTTTCAACTTGGCCGAATCGACCTCGATCGATTCCGTCCCCTCGATGGTGACGATCGCTCGCGCCGCCTTCCGGCAAATCGCTGCGATTTGCTGCTCGAGGTTGCGGACACCGGATTCGCGGGTATATTCCCGAATGACCTGCAGCAGACTGCCTTCGGCCATTTGCATTTGCTCATCCTGAAGTCCATGTTCCCGCTTCTGTTTCGGCAGCAGATAGCGCGAAGCGATTTGAAGCTTCTCTAATTCCGTATAGCCGGGAATGTAGAGCACTTCCATCCGGTCCAGCAGCGGACGCGGAATGTTATGGATCGCATTCGCCGTCGTAATGAACATGACCTTCGACAGGTCGAACGGGACCTCGATAAAGTGATCGCTGAACGTATTGTTCTGTTCGGGATCGAGCACTTCCAACAAGGCTGAAGCCGGATCGCCGCGGAAATCCATCGCCATCTTGTCGATCTCATCCAGCAGGAATACCGGATTAAGCGATCCTGCCGTCTTCATGCCTTGAATGATTCGGCCCGGCATCGCGCCGACGTACGTCCGGCGGTGACCGCGAATCTCCGCTTCGTCGCGCACGCCGCCGAGCGAAATGCGAACGAACTGGCGGCCGAGCGACTTGGCAATCGAACGGGCCATGGACGTTTTACCGACGCCCGGAGGTCCGACCAAGCAGAGGATCGGTCCTTTCAGCTTCTTCACGAGCTGTTGGACGGCCAAATATTCGAGCACCCGTTCCTTGGGCTTCTCGAGACCGTAATGATCCTCGTTCAAAACGTCTTCGGCCTTATTGACGTCCAAGTCGTCCTCGGTTTGATTTTGCCAAGGAAGGGAAAGTAACCAATCGATATAATTGCGGATGACGCCGCCTTCAGCAGATGTGGAGGGCATCTTCTCCAGACGGTCGATTTCTTTCTCGACCTTCTCCCTGACCTTCTCCGGAATGCCGGATTCGGCCATTTGGCTGCGAAGCTCCTCCACCTCGCCTGCTCGTCCTTCTTTCTCTCCGAGCTCTTTTTGAATGGCTTTCATTTGCTCGCGCAAATAATATTCCTTCTGCGTCTTCTCCATCTGCTTCTTGACGCGCTGGCTGATCTTGCGCTCGAGCTCCAGCACTTCACGCTCGTTGTTCAGGATATCGAGCAGCCGCTCGAGACGTTCCCGAACATCGATCGTTTCCAGGATATCCTGCTTATCCTTGATTTTGAGCGACAGATGGCTCGAGATGACGTCCGCGAGCCGCCCGGGCTCGTCAATATCGGATACGGCCGCGAGCGTCTCCGGAGTCACTTTTTTCGACAAATTGATGTAATGCTCGAACTGATTCAATACGGTCCGCATGAGCGCATCGATCTCGGGGTCCGTCGTTTCGGACTCCGGCAGTTCCTTGATCGAGACTTCGTAAAATTCGTCGTTCGGCAAGTAATCCACAATCTCGGCGCGAACGACGCCTTCTACGAGGACGCGAATGGTACCGTTGGGCAGTTTCAGCATCTGTCTGACTCTTGCCACTGTTCCGACACGGAAAATATCTTCCTGCGACGGTTCTTCGATATTCACTTCCGACTGCGAACAAAGCAAGATCATATGATCGTCCAGCATGGCGCGGTCCAGCGCACGCACGGATTTATCGCGGCCGACATCCAAATGCAGCACCATGCTTGGGTATACAAGAAGCCCCCTTAAGGGCAGCAGGGGCAATCGACGACCTTTCCATTTAGCAGGTCCCATTCCAGCACCTCCGTCGTTGAAGTTTCCTGTTCACCCTATCGTGACCGAAAACCCCGGCCTTAAGTCTTAAAGCCTTTCTCCATTTTATCACTCAACGGAATCCGCCTGCAAATAGGGCAGGCTCGAAGCGATAAAAACGTCCGCCGCTTGAACGGGTGCCGAGGCAGGCGCATCCATATATTCCGCACCGAATACATGACGGAATACTTCTTCCACATGGTCAACCGGAATAACCTGAACGCCTTGCAGATCGGCAAAAATCGCCTGCCAGTTCTCGCGCGGGATAATAACGGTATCCGCACCCGCTTGGAAAGCGGCTTCCACCTTGGCCAGCACGCCGCCGACCGGTTTGACATTCCCGTGAATGCCCATTTCGCCGGTCATAGCCAGCTTGTTGCTGATCGGCTCGCCTTTGATCGCAGAAGCGATCGCTGTCGCCATGGCAATGCCTGCGGAAGGACCGTCAATCGGCGTACCGCCCGGGAAATTAATGTGCAAATCGTAATTTTCCGGTTTCATGCCCATTCTCCGCAGCACGGTCAGCACGTTCTCGATCGAACCCTTCGCCATGCTTTTGCGCCGGAGCGTCCGGCTGCTGCCTCCACCGAGTTCCTCCTCGTCTACGACACCGGTGATGGTGTAGACACCTTTCCCCGGACGCGCGCCGATGGCGCTCACTTCGATTTCAAGCAGCGTCCCCATATTAGGACCATAAACCGCAAGGCCGTTTACGAAACCTACTTGAGGCGCCACAGGAACTTTACGATCCGGACGAGGCGGGATTTGACTGCTGTTTACGACCCACTCTACGTCCGCGGCCGTAATGCTGTCACGCTTCTCCGAAAGCGCCAGCCCGGCGGCAAGCTGAATGACGTTGACCGCTTCGCGGCCGTTCGTAGCATAACGCGTAATCACGTCGATCGCTTCTTGCGACGGAGGCAGACCGATTTTTTTCAGCGCGTTCACGGCGATTTGCGATATTTCATCCGGAAGCAGCGGCCGGAAGTAGATCTCCATGCAGCGCGAACGGAGTGCCGGCGGCAATTCTTGCGGCGAACGCGTCGTCGCGCCAACGAGCCTGAAATCCGCAGGAAGCCCATTTTGAAAAATATCGTGAATGTACATCGGAATGTTGTTGTCTTCCGAATTGTAATATGCGCTCTCCAGGTACACCTTGCGGTCTTCCAGCACCTTTAACAATTTATTCATCTGGATGGGATGCAATTCACCAATTTCGTCAATAAATAGCATGCCGCCATGCGCTTTCGTCACCGCGCCCGGTTTCGGCTGCGGAATACCCGCCACGCCCATCGCGCCGGCGCCTTGATAAATGGGGTCATGGACGGAGCCGATTAACGGATCCGCAATGCCGCGCTCGTCAAAACGCGCAGTCGTCGCATCGATCTCGGTAAACTTCGCATCGACCAGAAACGGTGACGTCGGGTTCTTCTTCGCTTCTTCCAGCACGACGCGGGCGGCAGCCGTCTTGCCTACGCCTGGCGGGCCGTATATGATGACATGCTGCGGATTAGCGCTGCACAGCGCGGCCTTAAGCGCGCGGAGGCCATCCCTTTGACCGACGATGTCGTTGATCGTCTGCGGGCGCGTCTTCTCCGATAACGGCTTCGTAAGAGAGACGGAGCGCAGCTTGCGCAGCTTATCCATTTCCTTACGGGACTCCCGGTCGACGGCCGTCCGGTTCGTCTTCTGATTGCGCAGCAAATTCCAGAAATAGAGACCGATCACGATCGCAAAAAACACTTGAATAAACATCAGTATCACACTCAAACTCATATGCGATTACTCCTCTCGTCACGGAAAAGACAGCCTCGGCCGCTCTTCCCGAACTTAAAAAAATCCGGCCTATACAGGGCGTATACTGTTCAGTATTGCCCCCGGCCGGATGGAATAATCGCGCTATGCAGGAACTTAATGAAATTACATCGTCATTTCGTTAAGTGTCCCTATCTAAAGTTTGAAAGAGCTGCCTATGCGGTCGCAGGAGCGCCTGGCTGATGCTTGCGCCCTGGAATTTCGCCGGTCTCCTCGAAGACGCGCACGATTTCGTCGATTTCCTTCTTCAGCTCGGACAACAGCTCCGCTTCCGGAACTTTGCGAATCATTTCCCCGTAGCGGAACAGCATGCCTTCCCCGCGAGCGCCGGCAATGCCGATATCCGCTTCGCGCGCTTCGCCCGGGCCGTTAACCGCGCAGCCCAGTACCGAAACTTTGATGGGCACCTTGATCTTGCTGATGTAGTCCTCGACTTCGTTCGCGATCGAGAAGAGATCGATATCCAATCGGCCGCAAGTCGGACAGGACACAAGCGTCGCTGCGTTCGTAATGAGACCGAATGTTTTCAATAGCTCGCGCGCAACTTTGACTTCCTCTACCGGATCGGCGCTCAGGCTGATTCTGACCGTGTTTCCGATACCCATAGCCAGCAAAGCGCCGATGCCAGCCGAGCTCTTAATCGTGCCCGTGTGCAGCGTTCCTGCCTCTGTAATGCCAAGGTGAAGCGGATAACGGATAACTTCCGCAGCCATACGGTACGCTTCGATGGCCATCGGAACGTCGGAAGCTTTAAGCGAAACGATAATATCGTGGAAGTCCAGCTCCTCCAGAATGCCGATGTGGAACAACGCACTCTCCACCATCGCTTCGGGCGTCGGATAGCCGTACTTCTCGAGCAGATGGTTCTCCAGCGATCCGGCGTTAACGCCGATGCGGATTGGAATGTTATGCTCCTTGCACGCTTTAACGACCGCTTCGACCTTCTCGCGGCGACCGATATTGCCCGGATTGATCCGGACTTTATCAACGCCGTTCTCTATGGCCGCAAGAGCAAGGCGGTAATCGAAATGAATGTCCGCGACAAGCGGTATATGAATGCGTTTCTTGATTTCTTTGATGGCTTCCGCCGCTTCCTTGTTGTTCACTGTCACGCGGACGATCTGGCAGCCCGCCTCTTCAAGACGCAATATTTCGGCGACAGTCGCTTCCACGTCTGCCGTCTTGGTCGTGCACATGCTTTGAATGATAACCTCGTCGCTGCCGCCGATCGTCAGAGGGCCGACTTTAACGGGTACCGTATCCTTGCGCAAATACATGATATAACCTCTCCCATGAACGTCAAAGTCCACCCCTGCAAGCCGCAAAATAGGAAGCAGCGGCAGCAGAGGTGGAAACATTTGAGGTGTTATTTAGTGGATCAGGCGCTTTCTTCCTTCTTCTTGCCCTTTTTGGAAACAAGATCCGGCATGATCCGGTCTTGAACGACCTTCTCCGTAATGAGGCAGCTGCTCACATCGTCACGCGACGGAACCTCGTACATCACGTCGAGCATCAAGCCCTCGATGATTGCACGCAGACCCCGCGCACCCGTGTTCCGCTTGATTGCTTCTTTCGCAATCGCTTCGAGCGCAGCCGTTTCGAATTCAAGCTTCACGTTATCCATCTCCAGCAGTTTCTGATACTGCTTCACGAGCGCGTTCTTCGGCTCGGACAGGATACGGACAAGCGCGCTCTCGTCAAGCGGCTCCAGCGTGGAGATGACTGGCAGACGGCCTACGAATTCAGGGATAAGCCCGAATTTGAGCAAATCTTCAGGCAGCACCATCGACAGGTATTCGCCTGCTTTCAGGTCCTTCTGGCCATCGCCCGCTGCGTTGAAGCCTATAACCTTCTTGCCGATCCGGCGTTTGATAAGCTGCTCCAAACCGTCGAACGCTCCGCCGCAAATGAACAGAATGTTCGTCGTATCGATTTGGATGAATTCTTGATGGGGATGCTTGCGTCCGCCTTGCGGAGGTACGGAAGCGACTGTGCCTTCAAGGATCTTCAAGAGCGCTTGCTGCACGCCTTCACCGGACACGTCGCGTGTAATCGACGGGTTCTCGGATTTACGAGCCACTTTATCGATTTCATCGATGTAGATGATGCCGCGTTCGGCTTTCTCCACATCGTAATCTGCCGCTTGAATCAGCTTCAGCAAAATGTTCTCGACGTCTTCGCCGACGTAACCCGCTTCGGTGAGCGAGGTAGCATCCGCGATTGCGAATGGAACATTCAGAATCTTAGCCATCGTTTGCGCAAGCAGCGTTTTACCGGAGCCCGTCGGTCCCACGAGCAAGATATTGCTCTTCTGGAGCTCGACGTCTTCCAGTTTGTTCTGCGAATTCACGCGCTTGTAGTGGTTGTAAACCGCTACGGAAAGCGACTTCTTCGCTTGTTCTTGGCCAATGACGTACTGATCCAAAATATTGCGGATATCGCGCGGCTTCGGAATGTCTTTCAGATCGAGCTCTTCTTCGTGCCCGAGCTCCTCTTCGACGATTTCCGTGCACAGCTCGATACATTCATCGCATATATAAACGCCCGGTCCGGCAACAAGTTTGCGCACTTGATCCTGCGACTTGCCGCAGAACGAGCATTTCAATTGGCCCTTCTCGTCGTTGAATTTAAACATGAGTTTTCACCCCTTCTTGTTGGTTCGCCTGTCTTTATAGGGACTAGAGAGACGTAACGACTTTATCAATCAGGCCGTAGTTCAATGCTTCTTCGGCACTCATGAAATTGTCGCGGTCCGTATCGCGGTCGATACGTTCATAAGGCTGACCCGTACGGTCGGACAAAATTTGATTCAGCTTCTTCTTCGTCTTCAAGATCCAGTCTGCATGGATCGCGATATCGGAAGCTTGCCCGCGTACGCCGCCAAGCGGCTGATGGATCATGACTTCGCTGTTCGGCAGCGCGAAACGCTTGCCTTTGGCACCTGCCGTAAGCAGCAGGGAACCCATGCTTGCAGCCAAACCGACGCAAATCGTGGAAACGTCCGGCTTAATGAACTGCATCGTATCAAAAATACCCATTCCTGCAGTTACGGAACCGCCCGGTGAGTTAATGTACAGATGAATGTCTTTCTCCGGATCATCGGCGGCTAGGAAAAGCAGCTGAGCGATGACGGCATTAGCAACATCGTCGTCGATCGCACTTCCTAGAAAAATTATCCGATCCTTCAAAAGACGGGAGTAGATATCGTAAGAACGCTCTCCCCGATTCGTTTGCTCAACGACCATAGGTACCAGATTCATGCGACCAACCTTCTTTCGTTATCGACTTGTAAATCACAACTTATTCTAACATGTTCCGAATGCAATGTCATTTTTCTGAATACTACATTATACGATACGGGTATTGACATATGTACGCGTTTGCTTCTTCATCGTGCAAGAAAAACTGGAAACCGCCGTTTTCGCAACGACGCAGGACGTATGCCCCAACTCCCCAGACCCCGAATAAACACGATGAGGATAAAATAAGGCACGTGATTCACGTGCCTTATCCATAGATTCATTTTAATTAAGTTTAACGATTAAGCAACAACGGAAACTTCTTTGCTGTTGTCAAGAAGGAACTTGATTGTTTTACGAAGCACGAGGTCTTCCTTGATGTTGTCAAGGTTGCCGTTGCTTTCGAAAATCGTGCGAAGCTCTTCAGCGGAACGGCTGTATTGTTTGGACAGGTTCTCGAGCTCTTCGTTCAGATCCTCGTCGTTCACGACAATGCCTTCGTTCTTCGCGATTTGCTCAAGAACAAGGTTGTTGCGAACGCGCTTCTCGGCATCCCCGCGCATTTGACCGCGAAGCGCCGCTTCGTCTTGGCCGGAGAATTGGAAGTACAGTTCAAGGTTCATGCCTTGCATTTTCAGACGGTTCTCGAAATCGCGCAGCATGAACGAAGTTTCGGAATCGATCATGGCTTCCGGAATATCGATGACAGCCGCTTCAGCAGCTTTCTCAACTACAGCCGCTTCGCGAGCGGATTCGTTTTCTTTCGATTTGCGGTCAGCCAATTTCGATTTCAGGTCCTGCTTGTACTCTTCGAGCGTATCGAATTCGCTAACGTCTTTCGCGAACTCGTCGTCAAGCGCCGGAAGGTTTTTGCGTTTGATTTCATGCAGCTTCACTTTGAACACGGCAAGTTTGCCTGCCAGGTGCTCGGCATGGTAAGTCTCAGGGAATGTAACTTCGATGTCTTTGAAGTCGCCTGTTGCCATGCCAACGACTTGCTCTTCGAAGCCCGGGATGAACGAACCGGAACCGAGTTCCAGGGAATGACGCTCGCTCTTGCCGCCTTCGAACGCTTCGCCGTCTACGTAGCCGTCGAAATCGATGACAGTGATGTCGCCGCTTTCTGCCGCGCCTTCTTCAAGGACAGTCAGTTCAGCATGGCGCTGTTGCAGGCGGTTAAGCTCAGCCGCAACTTCTTCATCCGTAACTTCTGCGTCCGCGGAAGGTACTTCAAGGCCTTTGTATTCGCCAAGCTCAACTTCCGGTTTAACCGTTACTTTAGCCGTGTATTTGCACACTTGGCCTTTAGCGAATTGTTGAACGTCGATTTCCGGACGGTCGACAGGGAATACGCCAGTCTCTTGCAGCGCTGCCGAGTAGGAATCAGGAAGCAGGATGTCGATTGCGTCTTGGTACAGGCTTTCGATGCCGAAACGAGCTTCGAAAATGCTCCGCGGTACTTTGCCTTTACGGAATCCTGGAACGTTTACTTTCTGAACGACCTTCTTGAATGCTTTGTCGATTGCCTCGTTTACTTGTCCAGCTTCAACCTCAACGCTGATCGAGACAAGATTCTTGTCTATTTTTTCCCAAGTTGCTGTCATGTTATGCTTTCCCCTCCAAATTAAATAACGCTTCTGCGTCAGATCTTACCCGTAATAAACCATTCTATTATACTCAACTTTCGGCCGAATATCAAGACTTGCCCCCGTTATCCTCTAATCGAAATTGCACGATTTGCCGAAGCGAGCGGCAGGCCTGCTCATATCGGAAGCGCAGGGCATCCGTAATCCCGTATGTTTCGCGGATATCGTCGTCATTCACGCGGCCGTAAAGCGATAGTTCCAGCACTTGATGGAGCGCCCCGGAATAGCAGTCGACCGTCTCGTCGTCGTCGTTCTGCAGCCTGAAATACGCCGTAGTGCCATAAATGCACTGCAAACATTCTTTCCATAACTCCCGTGCAAAATGCGGCAGGGACGCTTCGATCACCTCCGTCACGGACTCAACCCGTTCCACGACTTTCGCTACCACCGGCGGAAATTCTTCCATGGACAGAGGCGTCGCCTCGACTTCAAGCTCGACTAGCTCGCCAAGCCGTTCCAGCTCGACCGTCCCGGTTACGCCCCGCTTCTTCAAGCATTGGAGCGCTTTGAATTGCAGTTCGGGATGCAGGTCTTTGCCCGTCAGCCATGAGAGGATCACTTCATCGACGCCAGGATGCGTCAAATAAGCCGCTCGCTCCAGCGCCAGCAGCTGCTGGTCCGCGACGGGATGATGCTGCATGATATACAGCACCTGCTGAACATAGTCCTCATCGTATTCTGCAGGGTTAAGAGCCTGTTCGCGCAGCGAATCTTCGTTCTCGTCTTCTATGTAGGGGGCGGATGCGTGTTCTCTTCCCGCGTTATCGGAAGAAGGAAAGGCAACATCGAGCCACGTCAATAAATTGCTCCATTCCTCGTAATGCCGCTTTTCTTCACCTTGGCAATGAAGCAGAAACCGTAACAGTTCCTTCGCTTCCCCGTATTGCTCCGATTCCAGCAGCCTCGTTAATTGATTTTGATATTGATCGAGCATGCTGGGGAATAAATAAACGTTCTCTCTATTGTCATCATGAGATGAATTGGACGTCGTAATAGAATCACCGCCTTGTTTGCCGCACCGCTCTTCGGCCTGTTGTTCGGATAGAGTACGATTATAACACTCCCTGCCGTTCATTTCCATTTTGGCCGAAGCTGTTTTTTTTGAAACGTCCCTGCCGCTATTTTGATAGATTTCGGGCAGGCCACGCTGTCCCCGTTAATAAAAATAAAAAAATGCATTTAATGGGTTGCATTATCGAAAATCCCATGATATGATATTTCCTGTTGTCCCAGTAGCTCAGTTGGATAGAGCACACGCCTTCTAAGCGTGTTGTCGGGGGTTCGAATCCCTCCTGGGACGCCATTTTTCCAGACATTCATTTATTGAAGCCATAAAGCTCCGAATTCCTTGTATATCGAGGATTCGGGGCTTTTTTTGTTTTGCCGGCCGTTTCCACAAACGAATGGAATCCCAATGAATTAGCTAGAAAAAACGGACAAATAAAAAAGCTTTCCGTGAGGAAAGCTCATGGCCAGATCTTAATTGCCTTTAACTTGGTCTGATTGTTTCCGTCTGCACTTGCCGTTCGAACGCCTGCAACAACATCGGCCCGAGATAAAGAAACCGGAGCGCTAGGCGCCACTTTATCGACCGGTTCTGGATCAAAGAACAATCGCAGCCGTTGCTCGTCATAGAATTCCACGTTGTCCATATTCACCACATAGCAGCGGTCGGACTTCGCGAAATTCTCCGAAAGCAACACGCGTTCATGTTCTTCAAACGTTGAAGGCGGATTCAAAATCGTACCATCCCTAAGCTGGTAATTAATCTGACCATTGTAGGAATTCATGAAGAGAATTTCCTTGCTGTCTACACTAACGATCTCGAAGTCCTTCTTGCTGTGGCGTTTTACAAGCAGTAATTGCATGCTCTACACCTACTTTCTGAGCTCGGCCGGAATCTGCGGCTTATGAAAAATAAGATAAGAGCCAGTTAATACGAACATAGCCGCAACACCAGTCAAAGCTAGTCCAAGAAAACGATAGGCTGCTTTTTTCATTGTTCTTCACCTCCTTCTTTGAATAAGAGAAGTACGGATTGAACCGCAAACACGACGGTCATGATTTCAGAACTAAAAATAAAATTAGTAGCGACCAAGGCCGCGGCAAGCACTTTAAGCAAAGGATAATACCGTTTAGGGATCGTCGCGTATTTGTCATAGTTCGCTGGAGCAAAGATAAGCATCATGATGACCGAAAAGCCCGTGAGGTAAGGGATTGAGGCGGAATGAACCGGAACATGGGGGATTGCCGCCACGACGAACGTGGAAGCGGCTACGCACCATAGGCTGGATTTCAAATGATAGCCGCCTGATATATACCTGATGACAACTAGGACAAGCAGCCCATATAACGTATGAAGGAACTCCCCGGTAATGGCGCCGATGATCAAGCCTGCGAATGCAGCGGAAAACGTGTTGGTCAGGATCTCGAACGCATAAGTAATCACCGGAACCGAAGGTGCGTTTTCGACGCCAATCGCGACCATTCGCTTATGCAAGGCGAGTGCGAGTCTATTGAGCATCCTCTATATCCTTTCGACGGCTGAAATAGATAAAAAACGGAATCGATAATAGGAAAATTGTCCCTGCTACTACTATATATGCTTCTAAATTTCCGCGCAAGGCAACTCCTGAAATTAATGCGATAATCAGACTCGAAGCGATGATCGCAAATAACGTCGCATTATTCTTATTCATTTCGACAAACACGCGATGAGACGCCGGGACATAGTCAAATCCGACGTTCTTGATGACGATCCAGCGGCTCAATCCAATGACGATCGTCGCAGACAAAATTTGCGTCGCGGTCACCAGCACCGGACTGTCGGCGATCGCTTTGAAAGGCGTGCCGGTCAAGTAGAGCAGACCGATCGTCCCGACCTGGATGGCAAAGGGGACAATGAATCCCGCGCCGTTCATTATAAAAGAATAATAGAGCGGAACTCTAAACAGCGCCCAAAGCGCGATAATCATGAATAAAATTTGGATATACGACGATACGTCGACGATTTCGGGAAACTTCCGAATGATATAGGATACCTGGCAAAGAATAAAAGCAAGAATGATAATGCGAATGATTCGATCTTTCCTGATTTCGAATCGAAAAAGCGAGAACATAAAGATGAAAATGGATAAATATTCGCATTCCGATCCGGCTATAAACAAGATGTAATTCATGTACCAGAACCCCTCCGATGTCGCTTGCTCTCATCATGTACCCAATTATTATCTATCTCTGTATGGTCCACATGGGTTTGCCGCCCAACGGATCAGTGCGATTTGCTTGAGGGAACGTACCTTAAATCGGCAGGTTTCGAGAAGCACGACAAAAAAACCAACGGCATGCCTAGCGAATACCAAGACTTTCGCCATCCGGCCGGCGTTTAACCATACTTCTTCCCTACTCTCTATTTCTGCTAAAATCTGCGTGTCCTATAACCAAAGATAATCGAAAATAGTTGACATGTAAACCGAGCATTCTAAGAACAAAAATGATTATTTTAACAAGCAGCAAAAAACGAAACCGGTGCATTTCAATAGGCACAAGGTCGTCATCGTACGGGACTAAAAGATCGTTTGCGTTTACAGCATCGCAACAACGTTTAAATTAACAATGATTACCGCAAAATAATAGCGCGAATGGTGCACGAAACTCGTTTTCTGCACGTGCAAACGATTCAAACTATTCATCTTGAAGGAGTGAGCTTGATTATGGGCAAGCAGCAAAGCAATCGACCGTCTTCGTTCCCCCCTCAGCACCAGGATCGCCAGCCCGGCTTGGAAAGCGACATGAATCCAAGGCCGCAGTTCCAATCCGACTCGTATAAGGCGGCAGGCAAGCTGAACGGCAAGGTAGCCGTCATCACTGGCGGAGACAGCGGCATCGGACGAGCCGTCTCCCTCCTATTCGCCAAAGAAGGGGCGGACGTGGCCATCATGTACCTGGACGAGCACGACGATGCAGGAGAGATCAAAAGCCTGATCGAAGGACTCGGCCGAAAATGTTTGACCATAGCCGGCGATATCGGCGATCCTGCGTTTTGCACGAGTGCCGTTAAGGAAATCACCGATAAGCTCGGCGGCCTCGACATTGTCGTCAACAACGCGGCGGAGCAGCACCCGCAGGACAAGCTGGAACAAATTACGCCTCAGCAGCTGGAGCGGACGTTCAAGACGAATATTTTCGGCATGTTCTATCTGACGCAAGCGGCAATGCCGCATCTGAAAACGGGCTCGGCCATCGTTAATACGGCGTCGATCACGGCTTATCACGGAAGCCCGACACTACTCGATTACTCGTCCACGAAAGGCGCGATCGTCGCGTTTACCCGCTCGCTTGCCATGAATCTTGCGGAGCAGGGCATCCGGGTCAACGCAGTGGCTCCCGGTCCGATCTGGACGCCGCTCATCCCGTCGACCTTCGACGCCGACAAGGTCGCCAAATTCGGCTCCGACACGCCGATGAAACGCGCCGGTCAGCCGGAGGAACTGGCACCGTCCTACGTCTACTTGGCGTGCGACGACTCTTCTTACGTGAGCGGCCAAGTGCTCCATGTAAACGGCGGCGAAATCGTCAACGGATAGTCGTTCTCGATCCAGTTGTCTTCAATTCGCTTGCGGAACGCAAATCAACCTAAGACAAAGACGTGCATGCCCGAGTTTCGGGCATGCACGTCTTCGAGCTGCAATGAATTTCGCAGCGGGACGATCCATCCTATTCAGAACCCTTCAAATCCGCTTCAGCATGCGCGAGATGGAACGGTCCGCCTCGCGAAGCACGTTTCTTTTGTCGACCGTCCTCACGCGGCCCCGTTCCACGACAAGCTTGCCGTCCACCCAAACGTTCGTCACGTTGCCTCGCGATGCCGCATACACGACCCTCGAGTAGGGATCTGCTCCGTAAGAAGGGAATGCGTGAAAATCCTCGAGGTCCAGCATCACCAAATCCGCTTTCTTGCCCGGTTCGATGCTGCCGACCAAATGATCCAGTCCCAGCGTTCGCGCGCCGCCGATCGTCGCCATCCGGAGAACGGTCCGCGCATTCATCGACTCCGGCCCGCAGCGGGATTTATGAAGGAGCGCGGTCAGCCGCATTTCCTGGAACATATCCAAGCTGTTATTGCAGGATGCGCCGTCCGTCCCGATTCCCATCTCGATGCCCTGCTCCAGCATCTCCGGCACGAGCGCGATGCCCGATGCCAGCTTCAGGTTAGAGCCCGGGCAATGGCTCATCCGCGTCCCGGTCCGCTTGAGAATATCCCTTTCCTCGTCGTCCAGCCAGATGCAATGCGCAAGCACGAGCCTTGGCGACGTCAGTCCGATATGATCCAGATAGACGATGTTGCGCATCCCCCGCTGCCTCATGACCAGTCCGATCTCTTCCCGGTTCTCTGCCGCGTGCGTATGCACGAGCACTTTGTGCTTGAACGACAAATCGCGTACTTCCTTGAGCAGCCGTTCCGAACAGGAAACGACGAATCGCGGACTGTACGCGTAATGAATGCGGCCGCCGTCATGGCCGTGCCACTTCTCGAGCAGCGCCGTGCTCTCGGCGAGCGAGCGGTCCGTATCTTCCCGCAAGCCGGCCGGCACGTCGCCGCCGGCATCCATCATCACTTTGCCGGAAATCGCCCGAATGCCGCTTGCCGCAATCGCTTGAAACGCGAAATCCGTATGGCTGACCGTCTCCATATCGAGAATCGTCGTCGTTCCGCTCCGCAGCAATTCGCCGATGCCGAGCATGGCCGAATAATAGATAGACTCCTCGTCGTGAGCCGCTTCCAAGGGCCAAATCCGGTTCCGCAGCCAATCCATCAGCGCCATGTCGTCGGCTTGCCCGCGGAACAGCGTCTGGCAGAGGTGGATATGCGTTTGGACGAAGCCGGGCAGCAGCAGCTTTCCTTTGGCCTCCACGACAGTCGTCGTTCGCGCGTCGTACTCCGTAATCTGACCTCCGACGGTTACGAGCATATCATCCTTGAACAGGACATCCCCAGTCAGAATCTCGTCCTTCCGGTTCATCGTGACGATCGTTACATTGCGCAGCAGCGTCGTTCCCATTCGCATCCCCCGCTTCTTCGGCACAAGGTGAAACGGCTGTCCCTGCCCTCGCGGCGGCACAGCGCGTTTCATTCCGGAGTCATTCGCAAGCTTCTGGTCAACTGTGCTCACATTGTATCACGGATATTCGAAGCGGAGATGAAAGAAACGGGAGCGCGCTCTAAAATATTTCTTCTCAGGACCAATCCATTAATCGCCGGATATCGGCCCGGACGCGGGGATAGGAGAGCACCTGCTCCTTGAACGATTCGCGTTCGCCCCAGTCCGTCTTCATCGTCGGCGTATCGAACAGCGTATCGGTAACATCCGCGTACGCCTGATGCATACTATTATCATACCAATCGACATCGCTTCGGGCGTCGTTGTTAACGACCGCGACCATATCGAAGTCATTGTCCTTCGACGGACCGAAATACGCGAGCAGGTCCTGGTTCTCGGTATCGCTTGTCATCACCTCGACTTCCGCGCAGTGCAGTCCGTTGCGCTCGGCGGCTCGTCTTACATGCGCTTCCGTCACGATCATTGCAAGCTCCCTTCCCTGAACAGTCCCATCGTTGCCACATGATGCTTCGTTTCTTCGGTGCCCAGCTCGTAAAGCAGCCGGTAGATGTCGACGAGCAGCCCGTCCGTGCCGGCGTTCAATATAAGATCATTGTCGACGCCGGCGCCAATGATCGGATTCGTCCAATAGTCTGTAATCTGCTTCTCATCCATCGACGAATACTCCTCGAACAGCTCCTGAAGCCGGTTCAATTCCTCTTCGTTCGCGGTTATGGCAAGCTCGTAAGCGGCAACCGTCGGGTCTTCCAGAATCGATCCGGCCTGAACGGATACGTAATACGGTTTGCGATCATTTTTGGATGCCTCATGCTCATTGGCCATCATTGAAAACTCCCTCCCAAAAGGTTTGTGAGTGCAGCGTGCAGCCGGTCTGCCGGCAAGGAAAACAAAACTGCTTCGAAAGCATAATCCTGGTTCTAGCATCCCCCTGCGGACAGACATTTTATCCAATTTCTCGGCATAACCATTCTAGTATCGCTGTTTTTAACCCTACAGCAAGAAAGGAATGAGACCATGTGTGGATTCACGGGCTGGATTGATTGGACCGCCGACCTGACGAAACAATCCATCATTCTGGAGAAAATGACCGGAACGCTCGCAAACCGCGGCCCGGATGCCTCCGGTACCTGGATCTCGCCGCATTGCGCGCTCGGTCATCGCAGGCTCTCCGTCATCGATCCCGTAAACGGAGCTCAGCCGATGATTCGTACATCCGACGACGATACGTACGTCCTCGTTTACAACGGGGAGCTTTATAATGCGCCAGAGCTGAAGCGAGAGCTGGAAAGCCGCGGACGGCGGTTTACGACGACTTGCGATACCGAAGTGCTGCTGGTTGCATATATGGAGTGGGGACCGTCCTGCGTCGAGAAATTCAACGGCATTTTCGCCTTCGCGCTATGGGATTCACGCGAGGAGCAGCTGTTCATCGCCCGCGACCGGCTCGGCGTCAAGCCGTTCTTCTTCTCCAAGCAGCTAGGACGCTTCATCTTCGGGTCGGAGCCGAAAGCGCTGCTCGCGCATCCCGCCGTCAAGCCGGAAGTCGGGCCGGAAGGCTTGGCCGAAATCTTCATCGTCGGGCCGGCGAGAACGCCAGGCGTCGGCGTATACCGCGATTTGACGGAACTGCTGCCCGGCCAATGCGCGGTGGTCAACCGCTCGGGCGTGCATGCATCGCATTATTGGAAGCTCGAAGGCCGGCCGCATACGGAAACCGTCGATGAAACGGCGCGTAACGTAGGCGCTCTGCTGAAAGACACGGTCGAGCGCCAGCTTGTCTCCGACGTGCCGCTGTGCACGCTCCTCTCCGGCGGACTCGACTCCAGCGCGCTTACGACGCTGGCCGTCAATTATTACAAAGAGACGGGACAAGGAACGGTCCATACGTTCTCGGTCGATTACGTCGACAACGACAAGAATTTCAAATCCCACGCATTCCAGCCGAATTCGGATGCGCCATGGATTCAACGGATGACGACGCATCTCGGCACCATCCATCATGCGATGGTGTTCGATACGCCTGAACTTGTCAGCTCCCTTCACGATGCGATGACGGCTCGCGATATGCCCGGCATGGCCGACGTCGATTCGTCGCTGCTGCTGTTCTGCCGGGAAATCAAGAAGGAAGCAACTGTCGCGATCTCGGGAGAAGCGGCGGACGAAATATTCGGCGGTTATCCGTGGTTCCACCGGGAGGAAGCGCTGAATGCCGGCACGTTCCCGTGGTCGCTGGCTGCCGGCATGCGGGCGGATCTGCTGTCGCAGGACGTTGCCGCCTGGATTCGGCCGCTCGAATATATCGGCGACCGTTACTTGGATGCCGTCGCGGAGGTTCCGCATCTCCCCGGCGAAGACGAGAATACGCGCAAAATGCGGCAAATGTCGTATCTCAATATTACCCGCTTCATGCCGACGCTGCTGGACCGCAAAGACCGGATGAGCATGGCCGCCGGTCTCGAGGTGCGGGTTCCTTTCTGCGACCATCGGCTGGTCGAGTACGTGTACAACATTCCATGGGAAATCAAAACGGCCGGCGACCGGGAGAAAGGCATCCTGCGCAAAGGACTGGAAGGCGTTCTTCCGCACGACGTCCTGTACCGCAAGAAAAGCCCTTATCCGAAGACGCATAACCCCAACTACCTGAATGCCGTGCGCACGCAGGTGCTGGAATTGATCAACGAAGGCACTTCCCCGCTGCTCCCGCTCATCAACGTGAAGAAAATCCGCCAGCTGGCGGAATCCGAAGCGGCCAGCTCCAACCTGCCTTGGTTCGGTCAGCTGATGTCCGGCCCGCAGCTGTTCGCCTACCTGCTGCAAGTGGATATGTGGCTGCGCGACTATCAAGTCAGTATTCGATAATCAGCGGCCTATATTCAATCTGACTGGCAGTAAAAAGGAATTAATCTGGCAGTAAATCGGAAGTGAATCGGAAGTAAACCGGCCATAAACCGCAACTGTTAACAAGAAAAACCCCCGCCCGCAAAGCGAGGCGGCAGACGATCGTTCGAGAACTCGAACTCGCCATGCCCCTTCTTGCGAACGGGGGTTTTCTCATGCATTTAAACTTCCAGCTTCTGCAGCAAGTCGGCAAGCGCCCGGCCGCGGTGGCCGATTGCCTGCTTCTCTTCCTTCGTCATCTCCGCCATGCCTTTGCTTTCGCTGTTCACCCAGAAGAGCGGATCGTAGCCGAAGCCGCTTTCGCCTCTCGGCGATTCCATGATGGAGCCGGAAACGTAACCTTCGCTTTCCGTGAACGTGCCCGTTGCCGGATCGTAAAGCGCCAGCGTGCAGACGAACCGGGCCTCGCTGAGCAGCTTCGTGCCGTCGGACAACCGTTCGGCCGACTCGCCGCCGTTCGACACGCGAGCAAGCTCCCGCAGCAGCTTCTCGTTGTTGCGCGCATCCGTGGCGCCCTCGCCGGAATACCGGGCAGAGTAGACGCCCGGATCGCCGCCGAGCGCAGCGACTTCCAAGCCGGAATCGTCGGCCAGCACCGGCATGCCGAGCGCTTCCGCCACTTCGCGCGCCTTCTTGCGCGCATTCTCGGCGAAAGTGACGCCGTCCTCGACGACGTCCGGCAGATCGGGGTAGTCGAACATGCTGACGACTTCCATGCCGAGCTTGCCGAACGCATGCGCGAATTCACGCACTTTGCCGGCATTCTTCGTGGCTACGACAACCGTTTCTCCCCGCCTCATACCGTTGCCTGCCCGATTCGGCTGCCCTTCTCGCCCAGCACGTCGCGCTGTTTGGCGATCAGGCTGGCGATGCCTTCTTCCGCGAAAGCGAGCAGCGAATTGAACTCTTCCCGGGAGAACGGCGCTTCTTCGCCGGTTCCCTGCACTTCAACGAACTTGCGCGCGCCCGTCATGACGACGTTCATATCGACTTTCGCTTTGGAATCCTCTTCGTAATTCAAATCCAGCAGCGTTCGCTCGCCGATGACGCCAACGCTGACCGAAGCGAGAAAATCGGTAATCGGATATTTCGCGAACGCATGATTGCGGTTCAGCTTGTCCACGGCAAGCGCCAGCGCGACGAACGCGCCGGTGATGGATGTCGTCCGGGTTCCCCCGTCCGCTTGGAGCACGTCGCAGTCGAGCGTGACCGTGCGCTCTCCGAGCGCCTGCAAATCGACGACCGAGCGAAGCGCACGCCCGATCAGCCGTTGGATTTCCATCGTGCGGCCCGTCAGCTTTCCTTTCGCGGACTCCCGCTGATTGCGAACTTGCGTGGCGCGGGGCAGCATCGCGTATTCCGCGTTAATCCAGCCTTTGCCCTGCCCTTTCATAAAAGGCGGCACCCGCTCTTCGATCGAAGCGGTGCAGAGCACTTTCGTATCGCCGAACTCGATGAGCACGGAGCCTTCCGCGTATTTGTTGGGTTGCAGCGTAATCGTGACCGGGCGAAGCTCGTCCGCCTGTCTTCCGTCGAATCTCATATCTGTAGTCCTCCTGTCAATGGGTCCACCCTATTTTACCAAAAGCGAACCCGAAAAACATCTTTGCCCCGAATCGCGGCAAAAAGATCCGCCCCGGAGGCGAATACGCGCATTCGCCGGGGGCGGATCGGGGTTGCTCTAGGATTTAAAAGCATTAATATGCTCCATGCGGGAGACTGGCTCATTGTACGCTTGATTGTTCGAATCCACGAAATCCGACTTGCCGTTCAGCTTGATCTGTACTTTGCCGAGGCCGGTATTCTCAGTCAGCGAAAGCACGACGGCTTGCAGCATTTCGGCCGGTTCTTTCTGGCCTGCCTGGTAGCTGTCGTCCTGCAGCTCGACCGTGACGACGTCCTTCGCTTTGGTTACGTTCTTCACGACCACGTCCGACGTCATCACCGCTTTGAGCGGAAGGTCGCCGATCGGACCGCTGATCAGCTGCTCGATGGCTGTTTTGGCCCGGTTGTTGCTGCGGTTCACGAGTCTCGTGACCGGTACGTAATATTGCTCGTTGTCCGGCGAAAGCGCGGAGAAATAAATCGTGACCGGCGTCGAAACGCTGTAGTCGACTCCGTCCGCCGCTTCAAGGTTAATGCCGACTGCCCGCGTCAACGGTTCGTCGATCGGCATCGCGTCGACCGGCATTTGCGACAATTCCTTGCCCTCCATCATGAGCTTCACGTTCGTAATATCCGGCTGGCTTGTCAGCGTCCACGTCACGGCTTCAACGATCTTCCGCTCGTCCGCTGCCGAATAGGTACCGAATTCTTTGGAGAAATCGACGACGGCTTGTTTCTGGTCCGGGATGATGTTCAGCTGTTTGATCGTTGTCCCTTTCGGCAAGACCGCCGAGAAGCCGTCCGGAATCTCATTGGCGTAGGCACTGCCGTCGACCATCATTTCGAGCGCTTTCTGAGCAGGCTGCTCATCTTGTCCTAATGTCGACAAGACCGTAATCGGAGCGAGCAGACCGTTCCGGTCCCGCAAGTACAGCGTCATTTGGGACTGATCCCCTTGTGCCGTGACTTGTCCCGGATCAACATTCGTGCTGACATTCTGCGTGCTGTTCTGCGGCGGATCGATGGCTTCGCTGGCGGGTTGCGAGAACAAGCCGCAGCCGGTCGTCAAGATGGGCAGAGCCAAAGCCCCGGCGAGCGCTGCCCGGCGAAACAGGCGATAATGTGTCATTGAACATTTCCTCCCCATTTTGGATACTAAAGTTACAATACCGTCCAGAAGACCGTCTGCTGCCGACTTCAAGCGGCGCGATTATCTCGCAAGCCCGCGGCATGCTGCCCTTTGGTACAAGTCCTGCTTTGTAGTACTATGTATACGAGCCGTCGAAATCAATTAGACCAATTTTGTCCACTAATTTGAGACAAGGGGTGTTCGCGTTGACCAAATCCGCATCGTATCAGCTGAACAGCAGAAGTATCGCCGAAGCCACGAAGGAATGGCTTGCCAAACGCGGCGTCACGACGCCGCAAATCGCCGAACTCGTCATGTTTCTGCAAAAGGATTACTTCCCCGATCTCACGCCCGAGGAATGCGAGGCGTACGTAGAAGCCGTGCTCACGAAGCGCGAAGTGCAAAACGCCGTCTTGACCGGGATTCAGCTAGATCTGCTCGCCGAGGAAGGCAAGCTGCTCTCTCCCCTCCAAGAAATGATCGAGAACGACGAAGGCCTGTACGGCTGCGACGAAGTGCTGGCTCTCTCCATCGTCAACGTCTACGGCAGCATCGGATTCACGAATTTCGGCTACGTCGACAAGCTTAAGCCCGGCATCTTGAAGAAACTGAACGATAAGCACGATGCGGCCTGCCATACCTTCCTAGACGATATCGTCGGCGCGATCGCCGCTGCAGCCAGCAGCCGGATCGCGCACCGCAAGCAGGCGGAACGCGAGAATCACATCGGACCGCCGCTGGACTAGTTCGTTCTGTTCGGATAACACAAAAAGGACGAAGCAGCGGCTGCTTCGTCCTTTTTGTGCATGCATTTATTTATTGACCGCGTCGTACACGATCGCCGCCGCTTCCTTGCCCTGCCGGATGCAGTCAGGCAGCCCCACGCCGTCGAATGCCGCGCCTGTAACCCATACGCCCGGCATTTCCTTGCGCAGCCGCGACCTCAGTTCCGCCGTCGCTTGCAGGTGGCCGACAGGATACTGCGGCATCGAGCGGTGCAGCCGCGTGATCTCCGTGAACAGCGGCACCGCCGTAATGCCGAGCACGTTCCGGATATCCCGGCGTACGGCCTCTTCCAATTCCGCGTCAGGCAGGTCTACGACCTCTTCGTCATTGGCGCGCCCGACGTAGCAGCGCAGCAGCACTTTATCGCCCGGGCTGGCATGCAGCCACTTGGACGACGTCCAGGTGCAGGCCGTAATCGTCGTTCCCTCGGAACGCGGCACGACGAAGCCCGAGCCGTCGAAATCGATGCCGAACGAAGCCTTGTCGAACGCCATGACGACGTTGGCGACGGAAACGTAATGGATTGCCCGCAGCGCGTCGACCTGCAAATGCGGCTCGAGCAGGTCGGCCGCATTAAACGCCGGCGACGTGATGACAATGCCGTCCGCTTCCAGAATCTCGCCGTCGCTCAGCAGTACCTCATACGTCGCCGTTCCCTGCCCTTCTCCGGGTTCGTTGTCCCGGAAAGCCACTGCTTTAAGGCCGAACCGGCTTTCCGCTCCCGCCTCCGACAACGCTTCGGTCAACGCCTCCAGCATCGTCGATAATCCGTTCTTAAACGTCAGGAACATGCTGCGCCGCAGCTTCTCCGGAAGCCGGTTCGGCGCGGCAGGCGCAGCGGCGCCCTTGCGCTTGCTTGCGCGGGTGCCGCGGATAAGGCTGCCGTGCTCGCGCTCCGCTTCCCGGAATTGCGGGAAGGTCGACTGCAGGCTCAGCTTGCTCAGATCGCCGGCGTAGATCCCCGCAAGCAGCGGTTCCGCGATCCGTTCCATCACTTCCGGGCCGACGCGGCGGGACAAGAACTCCCCGACGGACTCGTCGCCCTCCGCCTTGCTGGCGGGAAGGACGAAATCCAGCATCGCCCGCAGCTTGCCGCCCCACGAGAGCAGGCTTGTTTTGGCGAAGGGCATAATTTCAGTCGGTATGCCGAGCACCAGCCCCGGCGGCATCGGATGCAGCTTGCCGCGGTGAAGAATATACGTTTTCTTCGCGGCAGGGTTCGTGCCCGTCAATTCATCCTGGATACCGAGATCGAAGGCCAGGTCAATGATCGGCGTTTTGCGCGCCAGGAAGGAATCCGGACCCTTCTCGATGACGAAACCGTCCTTGCGCAGCGTATTGATTTTGCCGCCGATCCGCTCCGACGGGTCCACGACCGTAATATGCGCTTCTCGTCCCCGCAGCTCCGCTTCCTTAGCCAAATAAAAAGCGGAGCTGAGTCCGCTGATCCCGCCGCCGATGACGACAAACCGATCCAGCTTACCATTACTCCGCATGCGCGAGTCATCTCCTCTGTCCATATGGAAAGCCATACGAGCGAACGGTTGTCGCCGTCCTTCATATGGCGGTTCGTGTGTTCCTCTGTTCGTTAAATAAAAGCCGTCCGGGTCGCTTGCTCGACCGAATCGGCCAGCGTTTCCATATATAACGGATCCGTGCCCAGCATGTCGATGCGAACCAGCTCGATGCCCAGTTCCTTCGCCGCAGCCTGTGCTTCGATATCGATATCGTAGAGCACTTCCAAATGCTCCGACACAAAACCGATCGGCGCCGACAGCACGCCTTTGTAGCCCGCTTCCGCCACTTCCTTCATCGTATCGAGGATGTCCGGCCCGAGCCAAGGCTCGCGCGTGCGTCCCGCGCTCTGCCACGTAAACTGCCAGTCCGTCACGCCGGCGCCTTCCGCGACGACCGAAGACGTATCCAGCAGCTGCTGTTCGTACGGATCCCCGATCTCGCGAATGCGTACCGGCAGACTGTGGGCGCTGAACAGCACCTTCAACTGCTGGCCGCTGCCGGTCTTCTGTTCCAGCTCGGCATAGGCGTCTTTTACCCGCTTCACCAGCGCTTCAATCAGCTTCGGATGCAGATGATAGCTCTCGATTTCCTGGAACGCGATGCCCGCTTCTTCCGCCTTCTCCTGCGCGCGCTTCATATAGCTGCCAACGCTCATCGTGGAGAAATGCGGCGCCAGCACGATGCCGACTGCCCGCTTCACGCCGTCGGCCGCCATCGCGTCCACGCCGTCTTCGATATAAGGGCGAGCGTGTTTGAGTCCTTGGTAAACGGCATATCTGCCGGGTGCAGCCGCGTCAAGCGCTGCCTGAAGGCCTTCGGCCTGCCGGTTCGTGTTCTCGCGAAGCGGGAACACGCCGCCAACGACCGCGTCGTAGCGCGCAGTCAGTTCCGCGAGCTGTTCCGGCGTAGGGGCATGGCCCCTGCGGATATGCGTGTAATATTCTTCAATGCCGTCCATGCTTTCGGGAGTTCCGTAAGACATGACGAGCACGCCGATTTTCGGATTAGCCACGGGCGACCTCCTCCTGTTTTCTACCGAGAGAGGCGATTGCCTGCTCCGAGTACGCATGCACGTATTCCGTCAGTTCACGCAATTTGTCGAGCGGCGCTTCCGGGAACAGACCGTGGCCGAGATTGAAAATATACTTCGGCTCCTTCACGCCTTCGTCGATGATCGCCTTCGCATGTTCCTTGATGACGTCCATCGGCGCAGTCAGCACGTAAGGGTCGAGATTACCCTGCACGCCGAACTTGCCGTCCAGTCTGCGGCGTCCCTCCGCAATCGGAATGCGCCAATCCAGCCCAATGATGTCGGCTTGCACATTGCCGAGCGTCGGCAGCAGTTCACCCGAGGCAACGCCCGGGAAGTAAATCCGCGGCTGCGGCAAATCCGACAGTTCGCTGAAAATCCGTTCGATCGTCGGCAATACGTATGTGCGGAAATCATGCGGCGCAAGCGCGCCGACCCAACTGTCGAACAGTTGGAACGCCTTGCCGCCGGCAGCCATATGCGCGCGCAAATAGGCAATGACCATATCGCCGAGCTTGTCCATGAGCGAGAACCACAGCTTCGGCTCGGAATACATCATCGTTTTTGTTTTAATGTAAGACTTGGACGGCCGGCCTTCGATCAAATAGCTCGCGATCGTGAACGGCGCGCCCGCGAACGTAATCAGCGGCACTTTCAGTTCGCGGTCCAGAATGCGGATCGTCTCCAGCACATGGGACAGATCGCCTTCCACGTCGATCGGCTTCAGGCGCTCGATGTCGGCCGCCGTCCGAATCGGATTGTCGATCACCGGACCGACGTTCGCCACGATATCGAAGTCGATGCCGATGGAAGCGACGGGATTCATGATATCGGAATAAAGAATCGCCGCGTCGACGCCGAGCTTCTTGACCGGCATCATCGTCACTTCCGCAGCCAGCTCCGGCTGACGGCAAATTTCGAGCAGCGAATAGTTTTCTTTTATTTTACGGTAGTCGGGATCGTACCGTCCCGCTTGCCGCATATACCAAACGGGTAAGCGATCGACGTGTTCTCCCCGGCAAGCCCGGATGAATAAGTCGTTGTAGCTCATTAAAGTTCCCCATTTCTATCGTTTTCCCTACGTTTCCATTATGCCCTTTTTGCCTAGTCGTAACAACCGTCCCTCCCGATTGATCATTGACAAACCTATGACAATGGGGGAACCGCTTGCCGAACTTTGCCATCCGGCGCACGATTGTTATACTGAACATAGAGGTTTTGGAATGAAAAAGGCATCGAATAGGAGATTCAAATGGAACAATGGAAGAAAAATCTTGCCGTGCTGTGGATCGGCCAGTTTCTGGTCATGGGCGGCATGACCATGATTATGCCGTTCATGTCGCTCTACTTGCAAAGCCCGCAGATCGGGATGTCGAATCAGCATGAAATCGCGACGTGGGCCGGCATTATCTTCGCAGGGAACTTCGTCACGTCCTTCCTGTTCCAGCCGCTCTGGGGCAAGCTGTCCGACAAATACGGCCGGAAAATGATGCTGCTCCGCTCGGGCTTCGGGATGGCCATCGTCATGGTGCTCATGGGTTTCGCCACCTCGCCGTGGCATCTGCTCCTCCTGCGGATGGTGAACGGGACGATCTCTGGCTTCAATCCCGCCGCGGTCTCGCTCATCTCCATCACGACGCCGAAGCCGAAAATGGGCTTCGCCATGGGGACGCTGCAATCCGGCGGCATCGCAGGCTCGATTATGGGCCCTTTCCTTGGCGGGCTGCTGGCGGATGCCGTGGGCTACCGCCCGATTTTCTATCTGACGGGCGCATCGCTGTTCGCTGCTTCCTTGCTGGCTTACTTTGTCGTCAAGGAGCGGTTCGACCGATCGGCAGCAGCCGCCAAGCCGCATGTCTCCGTCATCGCCGGCTTCCGTCAGCTAAGCAGCGTGCCGCAGCTGACCGCCTTATTCGCGGTCACGTTCCTGCTGCAGTTCGCCATGATCGGCCCGAACCCGCTCATGCCGCTCTATGTGCAGAAACTGCACGGGACAAGCGTCAACCTCGCCTTCTGGGCGGGCTTCGTCAGCTCGGCCGCAGGCATAACCAACATGTTCGCCGCTCCGCTGCTCGGCCGGCTCAGCGACCGGATCGGCCAAGAGCGCGTGCTCGGCATCTCGCTCGTCGGAGCCGCGGTGATGTTCATCCCGCAAGCGTTCGCCGGAACCGTATGGCAGCTGCTGCTCTTCCGGCTGCTGCAGGGCTGCTTCCTCGGCGGTTTGATTCCGTCCGTCAACGCCCTCGTGCGCCGATTCACGCCGGACGGCATGGAAGGCCGCGCCTTCAGCCTCAACAGCAGCATGCTGGCGCTCGGCAATATGATCGGCCCCATCGTCGGCGGCTTCATCTCCGGCTGGACAGGCATTGGCGGCGTGTTCCTGATCTCCGCCGCCTTGTTCGTCGTCAACGCGCTGTGGGTGCGTCAGACGCTGGTGTCCAAGCGCGTGCGGGAGCCGCTTAAGGAATAAAAAAGCCGCTAAGTCCCTTTTTGAGTTACAGAGGGAACTTAGCGGCTTTCCTATGCCCAATTGGTCAACGGACATCGTTTACGATAATTTTCATCGCTCCACCCTTCTCCTGTCTCTATGAAACTTCTATTTGTCATCCTTACCAACGTATATAGAGAAGCGGAAGAACGATTGGGACATTCCGCTACTCCATCTGAAATGTTCGATCGCCACCGCAAAAAGGACACCATGGAAGGTGTCCTTGATCGATTCATATACGGTTTATACCGGATGAGCGGATGCGTAGCGTAAAGTCTGCTAGTTGCTTCAATGGCGCCAACATGAAGCTAATGAAATTATCGTAATGAACAGGCGCGTCATTGAGCGCGAGCCATTGCTGCATTCGGCTGAAATCCGCGCAACGGTGCAGTCCTCATGTAGATTTCATCGATTCGTTCATAGAGCTTTCCGTTGCGTTCCGTTCTCTCCTGAAGCGCCAGCCAATCGGGATCCTCCAGAAAAGCTTGAAAGTTCTTCTCGCGCGCGGCTAAATCCCGATGCTCGAACACATAATACAACCGATCGTTGGATGCGTCCATATCCACCCAGAAGTTCGCAACCTTCAAGTCATGCTTCTGGAATAAATGCAGCGTATGATCCCGGAACCGATTCAGCAATTCCTCCATGCGGCCAGGAACAACATAATAAATGCGCAATTCGTAGATCATGACTCCATCCCCTTATTATATTGGTAGTGGTCATTTGCTACACAGTCGGATTGTCCGCACAGCCGGTTCTGTCTCACCATTGTCCGGCGTTCTGCCCGCCGTCGACATGTGGAATTTCGCCGGCTACGAACGCTGCCTGTCGACGTGTCGGCTTGTTTTACCTATTAATAGATAGATTTAAATCGAGATTCAGACTGCCACCAACGGTTCAACGGTGCGAATGTGGCGGATATAATCGGTCGTGCTCTGCGCCAACCGTTCGTCCGTAAGATTAGACACATCACTTAGGGCGAAATGCGGCAAATACTGCCCGCCGATAAAATGCGTCGTCGCTTCGATCGGCCGCAATATTTCTTCCAGCGTGTATCGATTGGCCCCCGTCGGCTGATACGACGCTTCCGAACCGTAAGTCGAGATCGCGGCGCCGAACGCTTTGCCTGCCGTTTTACTGCCGTCCGGACCATAAGCCCAGCCGTATTGCAAGACGGAATCCATCCATTTCTTCAGCAAGGTCGGCGTGCTGTACCAATAGAGCGGATATTGAAATATAATCCGGTCATGTGCCTCGATGAGCTGCTGCTCCTTCGCAACATCGATATGCCCGTCGGGATAAGCCGTATATAGTTCATGAACCGTAATATCGCTATGTTTGCGAAGCTCCTGCAACCAGGCAGCATTAACGCGGGAAGTTTCGATGCTTGGATGTGTAACGATGATCAATGTTTTCATGGTTGTTTGCTCCATTCTATTTGAGTTTTATGGGGTGAGAAAGGCGTCCTTCATGAAATAACTGACTTGGGCTTGAACCAACGGACCGTTCTCTTCTGTTACCTGTTTTAGGGCAAGCCACTCCGGATCGTTTCGGAATCGCTCATAATTTAAGTTGCGTATGTCTAGGCTATCGTGTTCGACAACATAATAAAGGCGGTTGTTCTTCTCGTCGAGATCTTCCCAGAACTGCGTGATGCGCATGCCATGCTTTGCGAATAATGCGATCGTGTGGTTTTCGAACCGATCCAGCAGAGCTTTCATTTTGCCTGGATGAACCTCGTAAACGCGCAGCTCATAGATCATTTTAACCACCTCCTTTCAAGCATGTAGAACAAGGTTTAGCTCTTAAGGTGGATTAATTTATATCTACTAATAGGTAGATATTATCCAAAAAACGAATCCGCTTAACTGACAGTCAAAGCGGATAGCAATCCTGTAGCGATTAATTCGAAACGGGCTGCATCGCGGAAGCTTCGCGCAAGCAACTGAGCACCCTGCAATGAAGCTAGAAACTGATGGGCTTGCGCCCTCGCCTCCCCTTCGAAGCGCAGATGGCCTTCAAGACGTCCCTGTTCGAGTACGCGTTCAAGCCAAGCCAGGTTAGCATCGAAAAAGACCGACAGCCCTTCTCTTACTTTCTCCGACAAGGTGGCAAGGTCAGAAGAAAACATGACGCTTAAGCAAGTACAGTTCTGCTGTACCGGAATGCTGAAGATCTCCGTGAATTGCTGCAGCTTCTCCGCATTGTTCCTCGTCCGGGCGTCAATTTGATCGCTGGCAGCAAGGAACTGCTTGAGATAACGTGCAATTAAAGCCTCCCCCAAATCCTCCTTGCTCGGGAAGTAGTAATGAATGCTGGCCGTTCGTATGCCAACCTTCTCAGCGATATGCGCGTAGCTGAATCCGTTAAATCCGAATTCCTGAACAATCGCCTGAGCCGTATCCAAGATCAGCTCGGCTGTGTTTTTGTTTGTTGTCATGACGTCATTCTACCTTCTAGTAGATAGTAAGTCAATTCACTTTCGATACCATCTTCTGACAGCCCCTGCAATGGTATCCCCTCGTGCCTCGATAGATATCTCATTTTCCCCGTGCCGCCCAACATTTATTCTGGCAGAGAGGCTGTCATCCTTGTTCAGGCTGATCGGGTCCTGCTTGGCTAGGTCCTTCATGATCGATCCGTTCTTGCCGAAAAAAAGGGGAAGAATAAAAAAGATGTCCATGGGCTTATCCCCAAAGACATCTCGTTGTTGCTTTCCCGCGGTTGCTCACAAACCCGCGGCGAAGCCCGTCCCTAATTATTTAATCATCGAAATCGCCAATCCGTCATACGCCGGCAGCACCGTGCCCGTAAGACGCTCGTCGCTCACCATCGCTTGGTTGAACGCGCGCATCGCCAGAACCGACGGGCCGTTCTTGTCCCCGTCGACCGTTCTTCCGTGCAGCAGCGCGTTGTCTCCGGTAATGACGGCTCCCGGGTTGCCCAGCTTGATCGCCCATTCCAGATATACGGGATAGCTGTCCTTGTCCGCATCGATGAAGAAGAAGTCGAATTTGCGGCCTTCCTTCTCCAGCACGGCCAGGCTTTCCTTCGCATCGCCGATCACATACTCCACGCGGTCGCCGAGACCGGCTGCTTCAAGATTATTGCGGGCCGTGTCCGCATACTCCTGCTTCAGCTCGAGCGAGGTCAGCAGGCCGCCTTCTTGCAGGCCGCGGGCCAGGCAAATGCCGCTGTAACCGCCCAATGCGCCGATTTCCAGCACGCTGCGGGCGCCTTTCATCCGAACGAGCATCGTCAGCAGTCTGCCGTAGCCGGGCGCAATCGAGATTTGCGGCATGCCTTGCGCCTCGATGGCCGCGTGAACGCGCGCCAAATCCGCGTCTTCCCCCAACAAACCGTCCACGTACCGTTCCGTTGCTTCTTGCTCCGTCGACATCGTGATCCACTCTCCTCGTCGTATCTTTGAGATATCGTTTGTAATACATGCCTTTGATGACTATACTTGATTGTATGATTTTCGCCGATGCAATACAAGCATCGGCAGAGGGCGGAGGAATCGAAAACAATGGACAACCTGCAGTTGATCGCCACTGCGCCGATGGGGCTGGAAGCGGTCGTCGCACGCGAATTGATGGATCTCGGTTATACCGATCAGAAGGTAGAGAACGGCCGAGTGATTTTTAGAGGCGGACCGGCGGACATTTGCCGCGCCAATCTGTGGCTCCGGACGTCGGACCGCGTACTGATTAAGATGGCGGAGTATCCCGCGACTACCTTCGAAGAGCTGTTCGAAGGGGCGAAAGCGATCGACTGGCCGGAATGGATTCCCGAGGACGGGGAATTTCCGGTCGAGGGCCGTTCGCATAAATCGCAGCTGAGCAGCGTTCCGGCCTGCCAGAGCATCGTGAAGAAAGCCGTCGTCGAGAAAATGAAAACCGTCTACGGCACAGAGTGGTTTCAAGAAGACGGCGCACGGTTCGTCATCGAAGTGTGGCTGCTGAACGACATCGCCATGATCACGCTCGACACGACCGGACCCGGGCTGCACAAGCGCGGCTACCGCAAGCTCGTTACGGAAGCGCCGCTGAAAGAAACGATGGCGGCGGCCATGGTGCTGCTGAGCCGCTGGCAGCCGGAACGCCCGCTCTACGATCCGTTCTGCGGCTCCGGCACGATTCCGATCGAAGCGGCCATGATCGGCTGGAATATCGCGCCGGGACTGCGTCGCAGCTTCAACAGCGAAGGCTGGCCGCTCGTTCCGGACGAACTGTGGGAGCAAGCGCGCGAAGAAGCGTTCGACGCCGTCAAGGACGATATCCCGCTGCAAATCGCAGGCTCCGATATCGACCCGGCCGCGCTCGACGTCGCGGCGGCAGCCGTGAAGAAAGCAGGCTTCGCCAAAGAAATCAAGCTGACGCAAATGGCGGTCTCCCGGATCAAGCCGGAAGGCGACTACGGCTGCATCGTAACGAATCCGCCTTACGGCACCCGGCTCGGCGACGAGACGGACGCGGAGAAGGCTGTCCGTCAGCTCGGCCTGAGCATGCTTTACTTGCCGAACTGGTCCATGTTCGCGCTGACGCAGTCGCGGACCTTCGAAGAGACGATCGGCCGCAAAGCGGACAAACGGCGCAAGCTGTTCAACGGCCGCCTCGAATGCACGTACTATCAGTTCTTCGGCCCGCTCCCGCCGCGCAGCAAACCGCAATAAACAAGCTCGTCTTGTTTCAGCGGCCAAACGCTTTATAATAGGATAAGATGTTAACCCGTTGTAAATGGTGTTCATCGAACGTCGAACATCGAATTACAGCACGAAAGGAACCCTTATCCCATGACTTTACCGAATCTTTCCACGAAACGGCGCCGTCTGCGGGCGCCGTTTTATTTTCCCGGCGCGCTCCTGCGCCTCGATCTGCTCGTATTCGTCGCGCTCATGCTGTTCAAGCTCGCGCTCTTCGACCGGCTTGTTCATGTGCCGTACATGGACATGAATCGCGATGACCGCATGGTCGCCGTCGGCACGCTGGCGTTGATCTCCTTCTGGACGCTCTGGCTGCCGAAGCGCGGCAGGCTGCTCGCGCTGATCGTCCTCAATGTCGGACTCACGGCACTCGTTTACAGCGATCTGCTCTATTTTCGTTACTTTCAAGATTTGATCACGATCCCCGTCCTCATGCAAGCCGGCCAAGTCGGGGCGCTCGGCGACAGCATCGATGCGCTGCTTGCTTGGCACGACCTATGGTTCTTCGCGGATTGGCTGCTGCTGCTTCCGCTGGCCGGCTTCGCCGTATTCAGCAAACGGCTGCGCGGCGCGTTCGCCCGAAGCGTGCCTTACGCCCGCCGCCGCAGGCAAACAGCCATCCGCCGCTTGTCCTTAAGCGCGGCGGTTCTCGTCCTTGGTTTCACGCTCGTCTACGCGCCGGTCCACCGCGCGCAAACCACTTGGGCGGCCGGGTTATTCACGGGCAATTGGTGGAATCTCTCGCTGTATAACGTGACCGGCGTGCTTGGCTTTCACGGGTACGACCTGTACCGATACGCTGAAGAGCATTGGCTACATGGCAACGCCGTGACGCCTGAGCAGACCGCCGATGCCAAGCAATGGTTCGCCGACCGCGGCCGGACGCGCGCCGAACTGGACGAGACCGATCCGCTGTTCGGCAAGTACAAAGGGAAGAACGTCATACTCATTCAGCTCGAGGCGTTTCAAAGCTTCGTCGTCGGGCAGAAGATTGGCGGGCAGGAAGTAACGCCGAACATCAACAAGCTGATGGCGACCTCCGTTTATTTCGATAATTTCTACCATCAGACGGCGCAGGGCCGAACATCCGATGCCGACTTGGCCGCGAATGCGTCGCTTCAGCCGATGCCGACGGGCTCCGTATTCACCCGGTTCGCGCAGCACGATTACGACAGCATGGCGAAAGCGCTCAAAGCCGGCGGCTACAAGGCGAATGTATTCCATGCCTACGACGGCGGCTTCTGGAACCGCAATCTGATGTACGACACGCTCGGCTACGATCACTTTTACAGCAAAACAGCCTATAAGATCGACGAGCCCCTCGGCTGGTCGCTCGGCGACAAATCCTTCTTCAAGCAAAGCGTAGCGATCATGCAATCGCAGCAGCAGCCTTTCTACTCTTTCTTGATCTCGCTGTCCAGCCATCATCCGTATGCGCTGCCGGCCAAGGTTCAATCGCTTGACGTCGGTACGTTCAAAGGGACGATGTTCGGCGATTATTTGGAGGCCGTCCATTACGTGGACGCGGCGATCGGCGAGATGGTGGACGAGCTCAAAGCCGCCGGGCTGTGGGACCGATCGATCTTCATGTTCTACGGCGATCATGACAATTCCATCGCGGACTGGCAGCCGTTCGAGGATTTCCTCGGCCGCAAACTGAATGATGAGGAACGGTTCCGAGTTCTAAAAGGCGTTCCGTTCCTCGTCCATCTTCCGGACGACGCGCGCGCGGGCACGTACCATGAGACGGGCGGACAGCTCGACGTGACGCCGACCGTGCTTCATCTGCTCGGCATCTCCAGCAGCGACTTGACGATGATCGGCACGCCGCTCGTCATGGAGAAACCGCTCGCAGGCAAACGGGTCGTGTTCCGCAACGGCGGCTACACCGATGGCACCGTCCTCTACCAGCCTGCCGAAGACGGGCTCGAGGAGCACAGCAAATGCTATTCGTTCGGGGACGGCAAGCTGCTCGCCGATACGACCGCCTGCCAATCCGGCGCAGCCGAAGCGCGCAAGGAGCTGGAGGCTTCGGACCTCGTCGTGGAGCATGACCTCGCGGCGGCCATGCACGCTGGCGGTTGAAGCACTATCTCCGTAGAACCTCAAACCGGAAGCAAATAAACAAAGACCCTCTGACCGGAATGGTCAAGACCCCATTTAGTGGACATTGGAAAAAGCCCTAGGCAACAAGCTGACGCCGGTATTCGACCGGAGTCAGCTTGTTTAGTTTTCGTTGAGCCCTATCTTCATTGTAAAAGCGGATGTATTCCTCAATTCTTCTTTGTGCCTCATCGATGGATCGTATATCATAAGGGTAGAGTGCTTCTACTTTCAGATGAGAGAAGAAGCTCTCCATTGAGGCATTGTCATAACAATTGCCTCGGCGTGACATGCTGATTTGGGCGCCAACCTGTGGCAGCATGTCGTGGTAAGCATGGGACGTGTACTGGCTTCCTTGATCGCTGTGAACGATCAGCCCAGTCACGTCTTTATGTTTTTCAAACGCCTTCCTAAACGTCTCTAGCACAAGCGGATTGTCATTGTGACGACTGATGTGGTATCCGACGATTTCGTTGTTCCACAAATCCTTGATCGCCGATAAGTAAATTCTCTCATCGAATACGCGATATTGCGTCACATCTGTTACCCATTTTTGATTGGGTTTATCCGCCTTAAAGTTTCTTTGTAACATGTTTGCTGCTATTCTGCCATCTGAAACAGCTGCTTCGTAGCTTGTTCGATGTACATATTTACGACGTATAATCGCTTTTATGCCAAGCTCCTGCATCAAGCGTAATACTTTCTTATGGTTCACTATGAGGTCATATTGACGAGATAGCTCATCCTGTATGCGGCGGTACCCTACGGTCTTGTCGCGCTGTTCGTAGATGGCTTTGATTTTGTTCTTCAGATCTTCATCAGGATCGTGGTCTTTACGGTTTAGATAGGAGTAGTAACCACTTCGACTGATCCCCAGATATGCACACAATTCCTTGACAGTTCGTTTACTTTTCAACTCGTCGATGACGATGTGTTTGCTTTGCAGCCCTCCCGATTCAAGATTTGTAACCACTTTTTTAGCACCTCAACCTCCATGTAGAGCCGCTTGAGCTCACGTTCTTGCTTCGTTTCATCTCGATGTGGGTTACCTCGTCTGTCCTCGAATGCAGAGACTCCCTTTTCGCGATACTTCCTCATCCAACGCTTCACTCGATCCTTATCCTGAATTTCCAAATGTGCTGTAATCCGACTGTAACTCCAACGTTCCTCAACATGCAGTCGAATAGCCTCAACCTTAATCGATTCCGGATAATGATGAAATTTTTGTCCTTTAATCGCCATAAAAAAGCACCCCCTAGAATTTCATCGGATTAACCTAGGGGTTTTTCCAATGTCTATTCTAAGGGGTGCACTGCAGAGTTTCGGCTAGAGGGTCTTTCGCATTATTTCTTAATATATTTGCTTGCCTTCTCGATCGCTTCATCTTCAGTCGGCGCCGTGATGTATCGGCCGTTAATGAAAATAAAAGCAAATCGCGAGCAAGGTCCGCAGTACGATTTGCAAGCTACTTTAATATCCGCTTCCGGGGCCAGCGCTTGCAGCTTAGGCACCATCGTTTTCGTACGGATATGTTTGCACTTGTCACAAATGCGAATATCGTTCGCCATGTTTCTCTCCCCAAACCGAATTTCAATTAGTGATCGCCGTGGTTGCCTTTGGTTGGGTTCGAAATCATGAAGCCTTCCTGCGGCACGTAAAAATAATCGATGCGTACGCCGTCCAGCAGCTCTACGCCTTTCTCGAGGACGACCTTGATGTCCTTGTCCGTCTCGATGACTTCATCGTTCGATCCTGCATCGTCCATTTTCATGCCGTAATGCGCGTGATCGCCATGGGAATGCGTGACGAATACGCGCAGGAATTTGCCGTCGTTCTCCGGTTTATCGGTCTCTTCGCGAAGCATCTTCGCGGCATTACGCGTGATTTTGATATTCATTGCTTCTTCATCTCCTTATGGATGGCGCCCGCATGGCCGGCTTAAGTCCACCGCAGCTATGCAACTTTATTAACCTTATTGTATAGAAAGCTCGTCCAATGTTCAACCGCTACTTCACGATACCGCTATATTTGCGCTCCATATAACGGGTGTAGCCTTCGGCGGCAATCATCGTGACGGCAATATCATCGATCGGCACGAAAGGCATCACGTCCGGAAGCACCCAATAAAGCAGTACCGGAACCACGTAGAGCAGCTTGTCCAGCAGCCGAACTTCCTTTGCCGTCAGCAAACGGAAGATTCGGACGAACACCGCCCGCCAATGGCGGAGCGACAGCAGCTTGCGCATAGAAGCTCGCCTCCTTCTTGCGCTTATTATAGCACAAGCCGGGTGAAACGGCAGTCGCGCGCAGACCGTCCGGCAGCGCGGCGCGTTTCATGACGGAGAGCGATAAGCATTCGCACAGCGAAAACTTAGCTTGCTTCTATTTCGAACGAGCTGCCTCCATGGCGGAAACAAGCAGCAAGCGAACTTCCTCATTCAAGTCGGGGAATGCCTCGACCGGCAACGGATTTACGCCATATCCAACCTCGACGGTAAAGCCGGGCTTGCGGAATTGAAAAATAAACCAATCCTTGTAGCCCGCATCGCTGCCGGACAGCTTAACGGGCTTGTATCCGCTGTCCTTGCCCAGCTTGCGCGCCATTTGCTCGGCTTCCGGCGGCTCATAGCCGCGGTAATTCCAATAAATCTCCTGGCCTTGCGTATGCAGCGCCACGACGCAATCGAATTGCTGCTCGGCCGTGAATTCGGCCAGCGCCTTCGCTTCCGGCTCGGACAGCGGACTCGGACCGGGATAGTCGCGCGGTCCCGGACCATCCGTACCGCGGCGGGCGGTCTCCTCCTCCCAGAACGCCGGGAATTGATCGTTCAGGTCGACGCCGCGAATATTCGCCTTCCATTTGTTGAACCGTTCGGAGCCCTTGTTCCATCTCAGCAGCTCCTGCGCATGCGGATGATCGGGCTGCAGCCCTTCTTGGACGAGCTCCGCTCCGTCGGGATTGACCAGCGGAACTACCCAAAGCGTCACCCGCTGCAGCAACGCCTGCATATCAAGGCCGCACAGCTTCTCGCCGAACGAAGCCGCTTTCGCTGCATCCTCGAGAAAAGTCATCAGCAGGGACGTCGTAATCCATTCGTTCGCATGCATGCCCGCATTGATATGCAGCTTGACTGGGCCTTCGCCGAGCCGGATCGCGATAATCGGCTTCCCCATTACGCTTGCCCCGATTTTCTCCACTTGCAGAAACGGGTACGCTTTCGCGAGCGACTCCGCGTCGGCCATCAGCTCCCGTTGTCCGTATTCGGCGCGCCCGTCCACGATTCGGCTGCTCCCGGCGCACGGCATCGTCAGCAGCGCGCCCGGCTGAAGCTGTTTCAGTTCCTGATGACGGTTCGCGTTCATGAGCGCATGCAAGGTCAGGCCGAATTTGCCCGCGATTCCAAGCAGCGTATCGCCGGTCTGCACGCGATAAATAAAGGCCGTCTGCGCGGGAACGGACAGCAGAAGGCCTGGAAATAGCGGATTGACGGTCGATATACCTGGATTAGCCGCGAGCAGCGACTCCTTGTTCACGTTGAACATGCGGGCGATGCGCAGCAGCGTATCGCCCGGCTGTACGACGTAAGGCAGCATGGGATCACCTCTGTTAGGTTCTTGTCGTCTCACATGCTACATGCTATGCCGCGACAGAACGCCGCATGCCACTACGAACGAAAACCGCCGTCGCTTATCGCGGCCGGCGGTTTCGGTTCGTCTCTTCATCCGATCTTGGGAACCTGCCATACGACAGGCGTCAGTTCGATCTGTTCGCCCAGCCATTGCTGCGCGATCATGCGGAACATCCGGGAATCGCCGCTGCAGAAAAACTGGTGCACCGGCAGCTCTCCCTCGCGGGTCAACCGGTTGCGATCATGTAATATCGTGCTGATTTCCCGGGCAGTCTCGTCCGCGGAGCTGATCAGCATGACCTCTCTTCCCATCACGGATGCAATCGTATCCGACAAGAACGGATAATGGGTGCAGCCCAGGATCAAGGTATCTATATGATGCGCTTTAAGCGGATGCAGCGACGTTTCCACCACTTCCTGCGTTTCCTGCGAACGAAAATTACCCTGTTCGACCAGCGGCACGAACCGGGGACAAGCCAGGCTTATAACGTTAATCGACGGCGACAGCTGCTTCAGCGCGTGCTCGTAAGCGCCGCTTCGAATCGTGCCTTCCGTGCCGATGACGCCGACGTTGCCGGTCAGCGTGCGCCCGTTGGCCGCGCGGGCCCCGGGATGAATAACGCCGACGACGGGAATCGCCACCCGCGAGCGGATATCTTCCAGCGCGACGGCCGTCGCCGTATTGCAGGCGATGACGATCATTTTCGGACGAAACTGAATTAAATAATCTACGATTTGCCTTGTAAACCGAGTCACTTCTTCGGCGGGTCTAGGTCCATAAGGCGTACGGGCCGTATCGCCGAAATAGATGATTTTCTCCCGGGGAAGCTGACGCATGATCTCTTTGACTACGGTTAAACCGCCTACGCCAGAATCCAAAATTGCGATCGGTTGCTGCACGGACACACCGCTTTCTTGAACGTTTTGACAGGACTTCAATAGAATATGAACACGATGGCGAAAAGGTACCTACATATTAGCGCAAAAGCGGACAAGGTTCAACACGGATCGCCGCCCCGAAAAACACGGAAAAATCAAAAAAGCCGCCCTGCTGCAGACGCTGTTCGATAACAGCGCAGCTGCAGCCAGGACGGCAGATGTTGCGGATAATTGCTTATTTGTACGCAGGGAGCCAATTGCCGTGCGCTTCGATCAAGTCGTCGCACATCGATTTGATGTCGTCCATCGACAGCTCGGCGCTCGTGTGCGGATCCAGCATCGCTGCATGGTAGATATGCTCGCGTTTGCCGGTAATGGCCGCTTCGATGGTCAGCAGCTGCGTGTTGATGTTCGTACGGTTCAGCGCGGCGCATTGCGGCGGCAGGTCGCCTACGAAAGTCGGCGTCACGCCGTTCCGGTCGACGAGGCAAGTCACTTCGACGCAAGCTTCCTTCGGAAGGTTCGTGATCAGGCCGGTATTCATAACGTTGCCTCCGATGCGGAACGCCACGTTCGTTTCGATCGCTTCGAAAATATACGATGCATACTCGTGCGTCCGTTTGTGCTCCAGCTTCGAATTATTCACGAGTTCTTCCTTCAGTTTCTTCCAGTTGCCGATTTGCTCGATGCAGCGGCGCGGGTACTCGTCCAGCGGAATGTTGAAGCGCTCGATCAGTTCCGGATAATTGCGTTTGATGAAGTACGGGTGGTATTCCGCGTTATGCTCGGACGACTCCGTGATGTAGTAGCCGAAGTTGAGCATCATCTCGTAACGGACCATGTCCCAGTGCTTCTCGTTCTGTTTCTCGCGGGCGCGGCGCTTGATTTCCGGATACAGGTCTACCCCGTCCTTGGTCACTTCCAGCAGCCAGGCCATATGGTTGATGCCGGCGATCTTGGACTGAACGCCCGCTTGATCCATGCCCAAGCTGTCGAACAGCCCGGATACGCAAGCTTGCACGCTGTGACACAAGCCGACCGTTTGAATGCCGCCGTACGTATTCATAACGTTCGTCAGCACTGCCATCGGGTTCGTGTAGTTCAGGAACAACGCGTCCGGACAAACCTCTTGCATATCTTTGGCAAAATCGAGCATGACCGGAATGGTGCGCAGGTTGCGGAAAATGCCGCCGATGCCGACCGTGTCCGCGATCGTTTGACGCAGGCCGTATTTCTTCGGAATTTCAAAGTCCGTGATCGTGCACGGATCGTACCCGCCGACTTGGATCGCGTTGACGACGTACTTGGCGCCCCGAAGCGCTTCCTTGCGGTCGGAATAAGCTTTAATGACGGACGTGCTGCCAACCGTGTTTTTGATATGATTCAGCATTGTTTCGGATTCGGACAGCCGCTCCGGATTGATATCGAACAGCGCGAGTTCAAACCCTTGCAGCGACGGCGTAAGCAAGCAATCGCCCAGCACGTTTTTGGCAAATACGGTACTTCCGGCTCCAATGAACGTAATCTTCGGCATGAAAATCCTCCTCGAATTTGGCCCGCATGAAAGCGGATTAATGTCTTCTTCTATTCACTACTATAGAGCAAGAAACGTCGGTTTGAGTAGGAATTAAAGCATCTTTTATATGTACATTTGTATTTTTCTTGTTTAGACTATAAGCGTACACATTCATCGAAAGAAGGCGCCTACCTATGATTCCTTCAGCCGCTACAGCGCGCAATATGACACGGAACACCGACCATTCCAAATTCACCGTCATGAACAATTCGCAGCCCGCCCAAGGCGAGCTGTCGATCCTGTTCAGCGGCGAAGGCAAGACCGTGCCCGGACATGGCATCGGCCCAGCCGTTCATAATTATTACCTGATTCATACCGTCATCGGCGGCCGCGGCATCTTCGAGATCGACGGCCAGCGCTATCCCTGCTCGCGCGGCGATACGTTCATCATCTTCCCGGACGAGCTGTTCTCCTATGTCGCCGACGAAGAGAATCCCTGGCATTATGTATGGGTCGCGTTCAAAGGCCATGCCGCCGAACATTTGCTGCTCAGCCTCGGATTCTCGGCCGCGGCTCCGATCGTCCATGCCAAAGACATTCGTTCGCTAGCCTCCCTGTACCGCAAAATCAGAGGGACGCTCGAGCATACGCCTTATCCCGAACTGGCCGATCTGGAAGCAGGCGGTCATCTGCGCGTGCTGCTCAAGGAGCTCGGGCTGCTGAACGACGGCAAGCTCGAGTTCAATTCCCTTGCGATTCTGCCGGACATCGAGCGACAGATCAAACGCGCCGTCCGCTGGCTGTCCTTTCAATACGCCCAGCCGATTTCCATCGAGAAGCTTTCCCGCAGCCTCGGGTACCATAGAACGCATTTATCCAAAATGTTCAAGCAGGTGACTGGCGTATCGCCTATGCAGTTTCTGCTCAAAGTGCGCATGGAACGGGCCAAAGAACTGCTCAACGAGCAGCATCATCTGTCCATCGATCAGGTGGCTTCATCCGTCGGCTACCCTGACGCCCTCTATTTCTCCAAGCAATTCCGCAAAACATTCGGCTGTTCGCCGTCGGAATATCGCGCGCAGGCAAGGAACGGTTAAGCCTGCAATCAAATAGGCTTTGCCGTCGGTAGGATTACCGGCAGCAAAGCCTATTTGCGTTGGAACATCTATGGATCTAAATCAGGTCGCTCAAGACGATGATGGATTAGCTATTTACGGTTTCGAGCTCTTCCTTGCGATTGGACAACAGGTCGCTCGCTGCATCCTTTACGTTCTCGATCGTATCTTGGACTTGCTCGCCGCCTTCTTCCAGCTTCTCCTCTGCGCCTGCGCGCCAGCCGCGCATGTTTTCCACGACCGAGGAAGCGGTATCCTTCGCTTTGGAAGCTGCCGTGCTCGCCGTCGAGCTCACTTGCTTGGCGATTTGAACCGTTTTGTCGCTGACTTGACCGGCGATGCGGGACGTATGGTCCGTAACGACCTGCGCGCCGTCGGCGATATCCTTGCGGAGTTCCCGGCCGGATTTTGGAGCTAACAGCAATGCTGTTACGGAACCGACTACGCCGCCTGCGATTGCACCATACAGAAATCCTTTTTTTGCTTTTGCCATTGTGGAACACTCCTTTTTAATTAGCTGCGGCTCTTGACCGGCCATTGCAGCCGTGCCGTCAGCTTCCATAGTGTGAACGGCTTCGCCGCCCGATTCGGGTACGGCTGCTCGTTCGCTCATTACTTCATATCGTGCCCTTGCTCATAGCCTGCGCATGCAGTCGACTGGCTGTCTTTTCGTTTGTTTTGCCAGAAATGATATACCGCGTACCCGACTTCGGCCCACCCCAGCGCATCCGATATGCCATGCTTTACCTTCTCGCCAGACGTTCTGGCGTACCGGTCGACCGTGTCGTTCAGCTCGCTGGAAATCCGGTTGACCGTGAATGACAACTGGTTCGCAGATTCCCCGATGCGCTTCGTTGCTTCCGAGAACTTAGCCACGCCCTCCACCGACTTTTGAACCGTCTTTACCGTTTCCGTGACCGGGTCCAGCAAATCGCTGACCTGGGCGACGGCCACTTCGGCGCGGCGTTCCAGCGACTCCGCCAGCAGCATGAGTTTTCCCATTCGCTTATCGACCGACCTCAGCCACATCAGCACGCCGACGACCAAGGCGACGAAGGCAACGGCCGCCGCTCCTTCAAACCATATAACCATTCAAAGCACACCTCCCATTCCAACAGGCTGCACGATCGGGCTAATGCCCAATTCGTAATAATAGTATAAACACCATAGGCTTGACTTGACACAGCTTCGGAAAACAAAAAAGACACGGTCGTCAATCTCCCGTGTCTGTTTACTGCCGTTCTATGATCATGCGCCGGCAATGCGATACGTGCATTTGCCCCCGCCTTTCGCCAAGCATTCCGTTCGTTCCACTTCCGTCCCGAGCAGCTGTCGAAACAGCGCCAGCTCGCATTGGCAGGCCTGCTGATAGCGGTCCGCGACATGCGCGATCGGACAATTATACTCATGAAGAACGAGGCCATCCTTGTCCGTCTCCACCTGCACCATATAACCGCCGTCATTCTGAATAATCGCCAGCTCCGAAACTTTCTCCGGAAGCGATTTGCCTTCCATCCGGTGGGCATACCGCTCGAGCAGTTTACGTTTGCGGCCTTCGAACAACCGGTCGATCATCGCGGCCGTCTCCGGATTCTCTTCCAGCTCTTCCAGGAAATCCATAGCCAGGACATGGTAGTTTCTAGGGAACAGCAGCTCGGCTTGCTCGGTCAGGCTGAACATATGCGTCGGCCGGCCCATCGCTTGCCTTACGATGGTCGGCGAGATAAGTCCGTCCCGCTCCAGCGTGCTGAGATGGCGTCGCACGGCCATTTCCGTAATCTGCAGCTGTTTGGCCAATTCGCCGGCATTCATCTGGCCGTTCGTCTTCAGCAGCGTCAATACGGTCTGCCTAGTCGAGCCTTCCTGCCTGACCGCTTGTTCTTTATGCATAAACGGCGTTCCGTTCGATTCCATTCCATCCACCACCTCTGGCTTTCAAGCCGCGCTTCCGAAATCGAAGCCATGCTTCTGGCTGCTCAAGCCGTGTTTACGGCTTTGCAAGCCATGCTAATGACGTCATTGTAACGCATTTCCGCCGATTCGTAAATCGGCGGACGGCGCCATGACGTTACTCGCCCAGCTCGCGAAGCAGGTAGGATTCTACGGCTTGCTTGAACGTAGTCAGGATGTCCGGCATTTCAGCCGTGAAAGCATGCAGTTCATGGCGCTGCCAATCAAAGTAATCCTGCACGATCGGCCGGCGCAGCTTGACCAGCTCGAGCAGCGGTTCGCTCAGCGATTCCGGGAAAACCTGCTCTCCGGCAATGATCGTCACGATATCTTCGTAGCTGGCTGCGTCCCGCATAATAAACCCGTCGATCAAGTAACTCCCGACATCGGTCACCGTTTCGATCGCCAAATGCAGTGCCCGTTCCTGCGCCATGCCATGGATAAGGCTGCCGTCCCAATTGGACTGCAGCCATTGCAACGTCTCCGCCACCTCGGGAATGACGCCGAGCCGGATGGTAATTTGTTCGCGATTTACGTAATACATCGTTATCCTACCTCAACTTCCGTTTAAGACCGTTTATTCTTGCGCGCTTTACGCTTAAGCCAGATCGTCATCACGATTAGACTGATGATAATGACGATCAGATAAGTCATCATTTCAAACACGTCACCCATAAGATTCTCTCAGACCGCCCTTACGATTCGTAGTCGACGCTGACCGATGCTTCGCGGACTTCGCTCATATGCGCGATTACTTTTTTGTGTTCCGGGTGCACTTGGTACGCATTCAGCGCGTCGAGCGAATCGAAGCGGGTTACGAGCGCGATATGGTACGAGCGTTCGGAATGAATGACATCCGTTCCGACTTCAATGGAACGCAGCTCTTCGATCTTGCCTTCCATGTTCTTGAGCACTTGAACGGTTTGCGCAACGCTCTCCGGACTGCCGTCTTTCAGCTTGAATAGTACGATATGCGTAATCATGATAAGTTCGCTCCTTCATAAATTGTGGTTGGGATGCGCGGCACCCTTTCGTCACATAATAACGCAAGGTGCCGCTATTCGGCAATCTTCCAGCAAAGGAGATCAGCTCATGCGTTATCCGGTTACATTAGCAGCAACGCTTATCGGCGTAGCTATATGCCTTTACAATTCAACGGGCTATGACCCGCATAACATGGTGTTCTTCATGTTAAGCGTCCCTGCCTGGATAGCCGATATGATCGTGGATATTCATTCGGTCAACGTCTATCTGATGTATGTATTGACGGTCGCCACGTGGGCGCTGCTTGGCTTCATCTGCGACAAGGCCATCGCAAGGAACCGCCGCCGTTCCTACTGACAGCAGGAGAAGCGCCATTCTGCATTCTGCATCCGGCGCTTGCAGCTTAGAGCGCAGCTTGAGATGGCTTAAGATTTTAAAAAAAGGAGCCGCGGTGCGGGCTCCTTTTGTTTTTTCCTATTCAACCATCATGTTCATCACGTTAAGCTGGGTCGACGATCAGCACGGATTTCATGTTCAAGTGGCCTGTGCCGCACATGACGGCGCAATGCATCGGGTACGTTCCGGCTTTATCGAATGTCACTTCTTGCGACAGCTTATCGTCTTTCAATTCAATGCCCAGATCAGGAATAGCAAGACCGTGAAGGCCGCTTTTGTTGACAAGCTCAAGTTTCACTTTGTCGCCTACTTTGACATGGTACTCCTGCTTGTCAAATACGAAATCTTGAGAAGCTTCCACTTTCATTAAAGTTTCGCCCGGTGGCAGCGACGCAGCTTCATCAACCGGCTTGCCCGGAAGCTGAGTCGTCAATAAAACAACGCCCAAAACCGAAGCCGCAACGAAAACGACAAACATAATCCATTTATGCATTGCTACTTGCTCCCCTTTTCATCAAATGTCTACTCCTTATATTACATAAGATCGTCCGTTATTCTCAACCTTAAACTGCATTCGCAAATAAACTTTTTTCTTTTTTTGACAAAACGATGAACGTTCTCGGACAAAAAGTATCCAGAGATGCCGTATTTTTCCGATCGGGACGGACGCCCGAAGGTCAAAATAAAGCGAATGCGCAAGTGAGACTATCTTTTCTTGATTTCGAAATAGCCCTTCAGCAGACGTTCCGCTTCCGCCTTGACGAACGTCCATGGCATCGAGAACGAACGCTCGCAGCCCATGCAGCGATAACTCGTTATCAGCGAATCCTTCGTCCGCCGTTCATTGCAGATACCGATTCCGCTACCTTTGAACTGCATGCGCAGTCCGGCCAGCTCCAGCAGGACGCGATCCTGCAGCCCCCGCATCATGGACTCGTACAGTCGCGGCAGCTTGGTCGGCGCAGCGCCCGCGATGCGGATATCATGCTCCAGAATGACGTTGACGATGCCCAGCAGCGCATAATGCCGCACAAGCTCCATTTCCTTGCCAAGATGCGCCGAGTGCTCAGCCATTGTGTGCGCATTGTCGATTGGCGTCGTTGGATCAGCTGTTTTGTTTCTCTTGCCGAGTTGCGCGATCGACGCAGCCGCCATATTCCTCTTGCCGAGTTGCTCCGTTGCCGTTGGCGTATCCGTATCCAGCACCATGCGTCTCCTCCAAGTCGCCGTAATAGAACGCTTGTTCTCATTATAGCAAGCCGGAAGCAAAAACGCAATCCGCCGATCGGGGATTGGAACAACAGGAAAAGAGGCCATCCCATTCAGGATGACCTCTAACATGGAGCGCTATACGCAGCTACTTTTTTTTGAGCGCTTCGATAAGCTGGCGGAGCTTATCGGGCATCGGAACGCCGATCTCGCCCAAATTTTCCGTAATGGATATCATTTCGTTGGCCAAATAGAAGTAGATCGCTCCACCCATTGCGATGTTGTTCAATTCAAGCATGATATCCATTCGATGCGCCAGTAAAATGACAAGCAGCATAATGCCTTTGCGCGCTAGTCCCCATGCTCCTACAGAACTGCTCAGTCCTCTCCTCGTTTGCAATGCAGCTGTGATCCCGGTCACGTAGTCGATCCCCATGGCGACAAGAAGTACGGTTAGGGACTCTGGCCACACTCCGAATGAGAAGACGAGCAGAGAACCGATCACGGCCGACGTGCTGCAAGCAATCGTGTGCGGCATTCCCTTCACGCTCCCTTCAGAATTCGCTGCAGTACTACTGTATGCGGAAGGGAGACGGGCTGTCCGTCCGATTGACCTAGCTCTCGAAAAAATTTCCATTAAATGGCGAAAACCGGGTCAGTTTACTTGGCGATGAAGCGGTACACCGTGCTGAAATAATCGCCATGCGGCCGTTCTTTGGCAACGCCCGCATACATAAGTTCGTCACCGCCAGCGACTTCGCCCGTTCCGATCCATTCGTACTGGAATTCCGGATTCAGCCCTTTCAGTTTCAGCCGGTCAAGCGGCGCGTTCGGTTCGTTCAAGACGACAACATGAACGACGAGCACTTCTCGCCGGTCCGGCGAAACGAACATCCAAGCCGTTTCGTTGCCCTCGAACGGGCTGAGCAGACGGTAGAAGTCGCCGTATTGAACAAGCCCGCGCACTTCCTTCACCATGGCCACTTGACGCTTCACTTCTTCGATCTCCGAAGCCGTGAATTTCGTCAAATCCAGCTCGTAGCCGAAGTTGCCGGACATCGCGACGTCGCCGCGCGTCTTCAGCGGCGTATTGCGCTCCACTTGGTGGTTCGGCACGGCGGATACATGCGCCCCCATCGAGCTGACGGGATACACGATGCTTGTGCCGTATTGAATCTTCAGCCTGCTGATGGCATCGGAATTGTCGCTCGTCCACGTTTGCGGCATGTAATAGAGCATGCCGGGATCGAAGCGGCCTCCGCCGCCGGAGCAGCTTTCGAACAGCACGTTCGGGAATGCCGTCGTGATTTGCTCGAGCACGTTGTAAAGGCCAAGCATATAACGATGAGCCGTTTCGCGCTGACGGTTCGCCGGAAGCAGCGCCGAGCCGATCTCAGACATATTGCGGTTCATGTCCCACTTCACGTACGTAATCGGCGCACTGCCGAGAATTCTTCCGATCGACTCGACGATGTACGCCTGCACGTCCGCGCGCGACAGATCCAGAATCAACTGCTGGCGGCCTTCGGAGCGGCGGCGGCCAGGCACGTGCAGGCACCAATCCGGATGCGCTCTGTACAGGTCGCTGTCCGGGGAAACCATCTCCGGCTCGAACCAGAGCCCGAATTCCAAGCCTTGGCTGCGAACGCGCTCCGCCAAGTCTTCCAGGCCGTTCGGCAGCTTCTTCTTGTCCACGACCCAATCGCCCAGCGAACTGTTGTCGCTGTCGCGGTGGCCGAACCATCCGTCGTCGAGCACGAACAATTCCAAACCGAGCTCGCTGCCTGCTTTGGCGATGGATTCGATTTTGTCCGCGTTGAAATTGAAATACGTCGCTTCCCAGTTGTTGACCAGAATCGGACGGACCGCATCGCGGAATGCGCCGCGGCACAACCGCGTCCGGTACAGCTCATGGTACGTGCGGGACATCGAACCGAGCCCCTCGTGGGAGAATACCATGACCGCTTCCGGCGTCTGGAACGATTCGCCGGCTTCCAGGCGCCAGGAGAAATCGAACGGATTGATGCCCATGTATGCGCGGGAAGTATGGAACTGATCCACTTCCACGCCGCCGGCGAAGCTGCCGCTGTATACGAGGCTGAAGCCGTACACATCGCCATGGTCTTCCGTCGCCCCGTCGGCGAGCAGGGCGAAGAACGGATTGTTCATATGGCTGCTGGAGCCGCGGCGGCTTTCGATCGCCTGTACGCCCGGAACGAGCGGCCGTTTGTGAACATACCGTTCGCGAGCCCAAGCGCCGGAAAGCTGCAGCATTTCGTACCGGTCATGCGGCAGGTCGACGCTGAAGCTGAGCGCGCGATTGAGCTGCATGACGTCCGCGCTCGCATTGATCAAGCGTGCCGAACGGATGACCGCGTCGAACGCTTCGAATACGGTATACGACAGTTCGACCTTCAAGCCGGAAATCTTGTCTTCTAGGGTAACGACTAACGTCTCTGCTTCATCCGCGTTCTCCGCGTACACGGCCGGAAGTCCTTCCAGCGCCGGTTTGCCTGCCAGAATCTCATGCGATGCGTACAGCAATTCCGTCACGGTCGTGCCGTTCGACAGCTGGACGGCGTAAGCCGGGTTGCGGAAGTCGCTGGAGCCGTAGCCCGGATACTCCTGCGGCAGCGTATCGAGCGAGATCGAACGGTCGTCCGGAACCGGATTCGGGCAGAATGAGGCGCGCTCGGTGCGTTTCAAGAGCCGCTCCGCGCTGCCTTCGTTAAGTTTGCGTCCCCAATAGACATGGGCCGGGAAACCTTGCAGCGTTTGGAACATATAACTCATCGAACGGGTCTGCAAATGAAACAAGCCGCTGGCGGCATTAAACATAATCGACATAATTGGAACATCCTCCCTATGGATTAAACGATGCTGGCACGCAGATTCGCAATTAAGCCAGCCGTCTACAAGTATAGGTCGTACAAGCCTCACATGACATGGATGCTTTTAGCGGTCATATGGAGCTTTGTCGGATGCTTGGACCTTATCTCAATTCAAATACGCCGGAATATTTCAACCCGAACCGAATGTTTACCTGCAATTCCTTTTCTTCCGGCTTCCAATGGTGCTTCGACAGCTTCTTCCACGTCTTCAGATGGTAGCGGTACAGGATCTCCTCGAAATTGTACAGGTCGACCTCCTTCTTAACCCCGTTCTCGTAGGCAGACAGCACTTCCTGCTTAATCTGATTCTTCGCGTTCTCGATGATGGTCGAACGATCTATCTCCGGTCCTACTTCATTGAGCGAACTGCGAACTTGAATATCCAATTTCAAGATAGGCCTGTCGCCGCGCATCTCGACTTTCCGCCGTACTTTCAAATTCCTGACCGTAATGCTCGCAACGCCGTTCGAGCTGTTCACCGTCAACACATCCCGGTTGAAATGCTTATTGGCCCACTGCAGGCCGCGCGCTTCGCCGACGCTGAAGAATACGGGCTTTCTCTTGTCCTTAAATGCGAATAAACCGTTGATCTGCTCCATATGCATCTTGGTCTTTCTTTTGCGCCATGCGCGATTATTGATCGCCACGCTCGGCAGAAGCGCGGTTTCGGAAGACTCGTTATAATTCGCCACGAATTGCTGCATCGTCATTGGCTGGAACATGCTGTCTTGCCGAAAGAGCAGACCCGGATCATACATCAGGCTCGCCAGCTGCGACTGCTCGAAGAACGCGTCGCTCGCGAACAAATCGTTGATTTTCTCCTTCGTCCCGAAAATCCAAGACGTATATCTGGATACCCGCACGCGGTTCAGCGCATCGAGAATCTCGACCATTTTGGGCATGGCTGGTTCCCTGACGACGACGACCTTCAGTTGTTCCAAGCTGAGCTCGACTTGCGCGGATATCGCAAGACTGGAAATAGCGGCGTGCAGGCTCTTGCCTTTGCCCGTTCCGATCCACACATTAGGCGGAGCCGGCGATTCGCTCTCCGACTTCGCGATCGCCGCGAAATCCAAGAGCTGAAGCGATACAATGAACATCCCGTCTGCATAATCCACGCCAATGCCCGTTACGAACGCCTCATCGGCCAGTTCCTTGGAATCCCAGCAGCCGCTTAGCAAGCCCTGCACGACCAGAACGCCTGCCAGCATGAAGCCTCGTATCGCCTTCGCCTTCATGAGTTTCGCTTCGCGCGGTACTTCCAAGGCAGCTGCAGCAGTGCGGTAAACAGTTTCCGGAATTCGAATGGCGCCAAGGGCTGCATGAACGGCATGCCGAACGATTCCAGCGAGCAGAGGTAGAGCATAACGGCGAATACGGAGATGAAGAAACCGAACAATCCGAGAACCGCCGATGCTAATATGATGAACAGCCGGATAACCGTCACCGAGCCGTTCAAGGACTGGTTGACGAGCGTAAACGTCGCCACGGCCGTGACCGCGGTGATCACCAGCATCGTCGGCGAAGTGAGGCCTGCGCGAATGGCCGCGTCTCCGACGATCAGTCCGCCTACGACCGTCACCGTCTGCCCGACGGCACGCGGCAGCCTGACGCCCGCTTCACGGAAAATTTCGAACATGAAGATCATCAGAACCAGTTCCATCTGCGGACTAAGCGGCAAGCCTAACCTGGACATCGTCACGGTCGCAAGCAGGGGAAACGGCACCTGGTCGTTATTGAAAGCGAGCAGCGCCAGCCAAAACCCGGGCAGCGTGCCGGATAAGAGGAAACTGACCAACCGGATGAACCGCTCGAACGAGACGAAATAGAACGGCAAGTAAGCATCCTCGGGCGACTTGACCAGGATCGAAATGTTAACCGGCGCGATCAGCGCCGCAGGTGACCCGTCCACCATAATCGCGAACCGCCCGTTCATCAGCGATTGGACGACGAAATCGGGCCTTCCCACATAATCAATCGTCGGTACCATGGCCACGGACCGATCCGCGATGATCGCCTCCAATTCGCCGGCGCCGTGAAGCACGAGGACATCGATGTTGCGCAGACGCTTCCTCGCCTCTTCAACGACCTCCGGAGACGTGATTCCCTCCATGTACAGCAAGCAGATTTCGGTTCTTGACTCGCTGCCGATCTTGAACCATTCCATGGCAAGCTTAGTCGTACGCAGCCGCTTGCGAATCAGGGACAGATTCACCGCGAGCGTTTCGACGAAGCCGTCTCGAGGTCCTTTCACGGACAGCTCCAGCGTGGATTCCTCGATGCTTCTGGCCGGCTGGCCGGGGCTGTCAATGCTGAATACTTCGCCTGAAGCTTCGCTTAGCATAATAATCTGTCCGGCAAATAGACGGTCGAAGATTTGCTTGCCGCCATTCTCTCCGCTATTCCCATTCTCCCCGTGCATAATCGGTTGAACGAGCGGATTTGCCTTAACGTCGAACAATAAGCTGCCGTCGCTGCCGAACAGGGACTGCATAAATTTGAAATCGACCATACCCGGTACATAGGCGATTATATAGTGAAGCGTGTTCGCCGTTTCATCATTCGCGTACCGTATCATGGGTTTGATCGTTACGTCACCGCAGTTCGCAAGCTGCGACCGCAGCCAGTCAGAGGTTATTGGAGGCGCCGGCCCCGTCGTTGAAGTCGGCGGCTTGCTGGGCGTTGTCATCATGTTCCCTTCCCTTCGGCAGGCCGCTGAACGATAGCAGCCAGATCGTGGTCGTAATGAATAAACCGATGGCCAAATCAACGAGAAAGACGATCCGGAAAACATCTTCGGCATTAATCATGCGAGGAGATAATACTTGGGCAATCGCAATATAACCGACGCTGATGAGGATGATGAACCACAGGCGGCCTTTCCGCCCGCGAATCGGAATCAGCTCCATGATCATAATCAGTCCAAGCGAAATCCGAATGAACGCCCCCGACATCCATTGGAAGATGGCGAAGAAGTCGACATGCTCGAAATATTTGCCGATGGATACGAGGCGCCACTGCGAGAACGCCGGATAGCGGAGCTTCTCCGCCTCAATGGGTCCGAATTCAGTGATCGCGCCGATCGTCGGACCCAGCATGAGCAGCGCGATGAACCCGCTGAACGTAATGAGCTGCCAAAGCTTGATTCTGTTTCTCATGTAATGCTGCAAAAAGATAAATAAAAACAGCTCCATTGAACAGCTGACCGCATAGATCATCCCATGGAGCGGCCTTCCCCAGCCATGTTCCAAGAATGGAAGAAGGACGGTGTAGTCCTTGTCCGGCATGTTGGCAGACATGACGAAATCGCCAAGGATGACGACGACCGGCAGCAGCAGGCAAGACATATACGCGATCGTGCGCAATCCGCTTAACGCCGCGAACGCGACCATCACCATCAACACGGATTGAACCACGAAGTCCGGCGTCAGCGGCAGGAACGTCGCGGATGTCCATGACGTCGTTTCGATGTAGGACTGGAAACTCGACATGAGCAGAAACACGATCAGCGGCAGAATAACGAGCCACGCTCCGGCCGGAGTCATTCTTTCTTTTAGCCACATGCGGATGTTAACCTGTTTCGTTCGTTTGATCGTGCCATAGACGAACACGGTCAACCACGGCACGATGACGATAAAGGCCAGAATACCGCACATCCATGCATCACGCATGCTGACGTCCATTACGGTAGGAAGCACGACCACGTGGGATGAGAGCCCTACGGACAGCGTCATCATCATGAAGATCGGCCATTGACTGAGCGCTCTTTCCTTCATATGGCAGCTTCGCCTCCGATTATCGTTTCCGCATAGTTTTACCAAATCGACCAAAAAAAACCCGGCCGCTCCGATATTAGAATCGGAACGGCCGGGTCACGAGAACCGGGCAAAGCGATATGGAATTAGACGATAACGCCCTTCTTCAGAATAATGTTGGCGTATTGGGCGCCTTCGCCCGTTGCAACGATGGCATAAGCATTGCGCGCCCGCTCATAGAAGGCGAAACGCTCCACGGTTTCAAGCGGCGAGGACAAACCGGTGCGTTCGTTGATTACGGATCCGTACACGTCCCAGATCGGCGTGGCCACCGTATCGCCCGGAACGACCTGCATCAGCGCGGCAGGCTTGTCCACGTACTGGTCGAGCGGGAATAGCTGCAGAACGGCGTCCAGCAGCTCCGGAATCGGATGGCCGTCGCAGCGAATCAGACGCTGCGCATGGCTAACCGCCGGGAAATTGGCGTCGGCCAGGACGATTTCGTCACCGTGCCCCATTTCCATCAACGCTTTTAACAGTTCCGGGGAAATGATTTTGGGAATACCAAGCAGCATGAATGATTCCTCCTACGGATGATGGTGTACAACCGCGTCTGACTAGATTCATCCACTAACGCCATGAATCACTTGTTCAGCACGTCGGCAATGCCGATATCGTCCAGCATGACCTTGCCTTGATCGCTCGTAAAATAGAATGTGATCCGCGACAGATGGGCCGGATCAAAGCCCCCGTCGCTCACCTGGAAACGGTCGAACGGCAGGCTGTACGTCTGGAATACCGGTTCCGTCGGTTCCTTGTACTTGCCGTCCTTCACGTGTTTCTCCATCCACGGGAACAGCGTGAAATGCGTGTACGGCAGCGGCATCACCGCCTTGAACGCGGAGAGCGGCATTCGCACGGCAGCGCCGTTGCGGCTTTGCAGCTCGATTTCGACCGCCGGCAGCGGGATCCCTGAACCGCCGTTGCTCGCATTCGAATCGAATCCGGGCAGATCTCTTTCCAAATTCGTCATATTGAAGACCAATTCCTGCGCGGATGAAGCAGTCGAGTCGTGCAGCGCATCCACCGATTTGGGCAGCTTCAGCGTATAGCTGCCGTCTCCCTGCTTCCACTGCAGCACCGCGCCGCGGGTTCCTTTGTCATTGCCGTCGCGGTCCTCCGCATCGGCCTCCGACCATTGCAAACGATCGGATGACGCTTTGACGCCGTTGTCCAGCCTTACCTTGTCGTAGTCTCCGTCGATTCGCGCTAGAGGCACGAAGCTGCCGTCTTCGTAACGGTTCATGTACGTCGTCGCCGGCAGCCACTGCTCGCCCGTGCGGTAATCGCTGAACAGCCGTTTATATTGCCGATTGCCGTGAAGCGCGGTTTCCAGGAATGCCGACACGTACACCTTCGCAATCTGGCGCTGGTCGCTTGCTTCGATCATTTCGGCCTTGTTCAGCAGCAAACCGCCGGGCAGGCTGTCGTCCATCGTTCCCCAGCTCGTATTGAACCGGCTGTGATTCGCCCCGCCAATGTACAGCGTCGCCTTGAACCGATCCGATCCCGGCGTAAAGCTGGACCGAAGATACTGGCGTTCGCCGCCGAACGTATCGACATCGCCGTCACTTGCCCCTTGGAGGGACAGATAGTACGTGTCCTTCAATTGCGCTTTCTGTTTATCGACATTCGTGTCGGTCGGCGCGATCGCGATGACCGCTTGAATATGAATATCGTCCATGCCGGCAAGCGACTTGTCCTCGGCGAACCATTTGGACGGATCGGCCGCCATGGCGACTGCTTGCCCGCCGCGGGAATGACCGATCAGCGCCACTTGTCCCAGATCGACCCGATGGTAGAACGGGCTGCCCGCCTGCTCGTTAAAGCTTGCAATCTGCTGCAGATGCTTGAGCAGTATCCAGGCGCGAACTTTATAATCGTTGTCCGGAATATTGCCCCAGAACGAATAGTTCAGGAAATTCTCGTCCACCGACACGGCGATAAAGCCTCGGCTCGCCAGCATTTCGCCAAGGTATGCATAGCCGTCATCCGAAGACTGCTCCATCAGATGATTGCCGTGCACGATCAGCACGAGTGGAAACTTGCCGCTGCCTTCCGGCATCCATACCCGTCCGTTTATCGGAAGCTTGGTTTCATCGAAGCCCCAAAACAAGCTCCGCACCCACTTCCAGCTGTGGATGTACGCGGACGCGTCAACGGAAGCCGACTTCAGCTCCGCGCCGGAGGCGAATTCGTTCCGCCTGGAATCGCTGCCGCTGCCGTACGTGAACGACTTCACGGCATAAGAACCCGTTGCGGCAGGACTGTCCGCCATAATTTGCGCGACTTCCGGTTCGCTTGCAGTAAGCTGCGCGTCGGCCGGAATCGCGCCGTATACATTCATGGGCCATTTGTCAAAACTAAGACCTGCGCACGTTATGACGACGACAAGCGCGATCTTGAAGGCGACCGGCACGCGCCGATGCGCCAGCATGCCGACGAATAATCCGCCCGCCAAGCCTGCGACAGGCAGGACGATGGCAAACAGGAGCGACATCCAATCCCCGAGACTGGCTTTATTGCCGATGAACCAAATCGCGTAACCGGCGAACGCCAGCGCGCCCGTCGTCAGCCGGGGAATCGGTATATAACATAATGAAAGCAAATAAGCTGCGACAAGCCCGATTAACCCCATTGCCATTGTTCCGACCACAAGGGTGAACGCGGCATCGAATACGATGCCAATGCCTGTCGGCATGCCAAGTGCCGTAATGACCAGCGCCGTACCGAAGACGATCCAAAGGCCGATCATGCCGGCGCGCCAGATCGGAGTATCGAACCGCAGTGCCATTCGGCCGCGATATATGAGCCATGCCGTAACCCGCTTCCACACCGGATCACGCTGTGGAGGAGCTGGCAGCGGCATTAACGGTAATTCCAGTTCAAGTTCCATATGCAGCTCCTAGTCGATCCGTCATGTGTACTGCGCGTCTCTTAATCTATTAAATTATACGACGAATCCTGAGCATGACAATACGAATTTGTTGTCACTCCTGGCAGCCGAACCGAACGGTAATGGAAAAAATCTCGCTGCGGCTGCCGATGCGGATCGGCGGCCCCCACGTTCCGAAGCCGGATGAAACGAAGGCATGCAGCTGACTAATCCGTTTATAGCCCCAATCCAGCTCGAAAATCCGCCGGGTAATCAGGTGATTCGGCGCCATTTGACCGCGATGCGTATGTCCGGACAAGGACAGATCGACGCCCGCCTCCGCGATTTCCCTAAGTGCCGACGGCTGATGATCCATGAGAATGACCGGCATGTCCGGGTTCAAGCCGGCCGTCAGCTCCTCCACGGAAGCTCGCGCGCGATCGGTTTTGTCCTTGCGGCCGATCAAGTAGAAGCCTCCTCCGATCGTCACCGTCTCGTCGAGCAGCACCGTCATGCCGAGCTCGTTCATCGCCGGCACGTAGGTATCGACTCCTCCCCCGTAATACTCGTGATTGCCAAGTACGGCGTAAGTACCGAACGTGGAGTTAATTTGCGCCAGCTGATGTCCGTACTTCCGGCGGATGAACGGCTCGACGTCATCGTCCAGCACGTCGCCGGGCAATAACATCAAATCCGGCTTCAGGGCATTGGCGCGCCGGACGAGCCGGTCCAAGTGACGGTTCCTTACCGTCATTCCCAAATGCAAATCGGATGCGACCACGATGTGCAGCTGCTTCATCTCCCCCGCCGTCTTCGCAATCGCCACATCGTAATCACGCACGATCGGAGACCATGCGTTCCATGAACCGCGGAGCATGATAGCCAGCAAGACCAGAATTACTGCGGTGCCCACGTACATGATCGCGTGCGCGTTCGAAACGTCCAGCGCGCGAAGCAGCCACGCGGCCAAGTCCGCGAACGGGAGCAGCAGCACCGCGTATTCGAACAGCCCGATCCAGTAGGATCCGATTCCTTTTAAACTTTTCGCGGCGGCTGCCGGCAGCGTCCTGCGAAGCATTCTGGATAACAAATAGCTGAACGCCACGATCGCATAAACCGTCCAGAACACGGCTTCGAACAAGCCGCCTCGCAAGTCCAGCCATTCGGCGAGATACAGCTTTGCATGCCACCCCACATACACTTGCAAGCCGCTGAAAATAAGTAAAATGACATACAATCGCGTAGGCATTTTGCGCATAAAATCTCTCTCCTGACCTTATCCAATTCTCTCAACCTAGCAAGTAATAAAAGGCATGACCTGCGGTCGGTAAGGGTCTACAATCGCTGTTGTAGTTCTATTTTCTTTGAATATGTAAGTGAGTATAGGTTGAAAATAGACTACAAAGGCGAACGCTTAAGGATTTTCGGAGAAAATCCACTTCGGAAGCATAGGCTGCTTTTCCGACTCCTTACCAACCTCCGGTCATTTTTTCATTTCAAATCTAGAAAACAGATTAAGATTAGTATAGCGACTTCATAGAAGAAATGCGAAATGCTCGTGCCTGATATCAACTGCAAGTCGCAAAGAGCCTAGCGCGCTTGCAAGGCAAGGCAATGCAAAAAAGCCGGACGCGCGATTGTCGCGCAGCCGGCTTGAAGTCTTGAATGGGGCTTACTTATAGTAAAGCCTTAAATATGTGTTTAGTCCTACTGTTTCCGATGCTCGCGCGGCGAAGCTCCGAAGCGACGCTTGAATGCCCGCTCGAAATGCGGAAGCGTATTGAAGCCCGACGCGAAGCAGATCTCCGTCACCGGCAGCCGCGTCGACTTCAGCAGCGATTTGGCAAATTGCATGCGCAGCTCCTGCACGTACGTCTGGAACGTGACGCCCGTGCCTTTGCGGAAGCATTCGCTGAAATAGTTCGGCGACAAGCCGCAGCTGCCCGCTGCATCCTCGAGCGTAATGGTGTCGCGGAAATGATGCTGAATGTAGATCAGCGCCTTGCGGACGGACGGCTGAATCGGCTGGTTCACCGCTTGGCCGCCGGAGCTGGCATATTCGTCGCCGGCTTCCCTGCTTCTGCGGGAGAGCTGGATCAGCAGCCGTTCGACGCTGCCCTGCACGAGCATGCCGCTGCCCGCCTGCCAATCGGCGGATTCCTTCCAAATCAGCTCGAATTCCCGCTCCGCCGCTTCGGTTTCTTCCCGATCGTAGCAGGCCGTGCGATGGGTTCCCCGGTCAAACAACAGCTCCAGCAGCGGGTCGCGGATAAATTGGTCGTTGAAGATCAAGTCGTACAGCTCCAGCGTTCCCCCGGAATCCGGCTCCAGGCTGTGGAAGTCGGCAGGCGTCAGCAAGAACAAATCCCCTCGGCTTAAACGCATCGGCACGCCGTTCAGCACATGGGTACCGCTGCCCCCGACGACGAAGCCCATTTCGAAAAATTCATGCCAATGGGTTTCGATGCGTCCTTCCAATCGTTGCTTGAAGAGGCGGACAGGGGAAGCCTGGGGCATATAGCTTTCGTTCGTCAACCGTTCCGGTCCCCTATAGACGCTCACGCCGTCATCCCGCCTCTCCGTGTTCTATGACATCAATTATACGTTAATAAACGGGTTGCCCGCGATATCTTTTCCGCGCGCCAGCCAAATTTTGAAACCCGGATTCTTATCCGGAAGGACCTTCGCTTCCGTCGAGAAGTAGCGCATCGTGTAGCCGCAGCGGCGGTTCGGGCTCTTGTTCGGCGTCGCGCCGTGGATGATCCGGGAGTCGTGAATGGAGCATTGTCCCGGTTCCAGCTCGAAATACACCGCTTTGGATTCATCGATATTTTTAATCTGCGTCCCGAAAATATTCTCGTCCTCGTTCACCGCTTCGTAATCGGAGAAGCCGTTCTTATGCGTGCCCGGGATGACGCGCATGCAGCCGTTCTCCTTGTTGCTCGGGTCGATCGCGAGCCAGACGGTCGCGATTTTGTCGAACCGGTCGAGGCGGCCTTTCCAATACGCAGAGTCTTCATGCCACGGCGTTTGTTTGCCGATCAGCGGCTCTTTGCAAATAAAATGGCTCGACCACAGTCCGATGTTCGGTCCGAGAATCGGTTCGACCAAATCCAGCACCTCGTCGGCAAGGAGAAACTTGAGCAAGCGTTCGTCGCGGAAATGCGGCGTATCGAGCTCGCTGTTCAACCGGCGTCCGACCATCTCCCATTGCTCTTCGAATATCGCCGACAGTTCCGCTTGTTTCTCCGCGCCGAACAGCTGGTTCTTATAAAGGGCGTAGCCTTGCTCGTTGTAGAAATCCACTTCCGTTTGCGTCAATTTTCCGTTTGCGATATTGGACATGAATGCCGCCTCCTGCGTTTTGGTTTGGTTCCGCGTTATTTACGGTTTGTTTCGCTTGCTATGACCCTATTATCGCTCGGTCGCCGCGAAAGCGCTTTTCTTCTTCACCGGAAAAGTATGCTTATTTTCGGATCATGAACAACAACAGCCGCGCAAGATGCCGGAAGCGCGACAAAAGCCGCAGCCTGTGGTAGGCTGCGGCTTCACGGCGCGATGCATCGCCGCCGGAAATTCAGTGATACGTAAACTCGCCCATTTCAATGCCGCATGGACCGCCGTCCGGGTTGTTCTCCAGCACGACTTCCGTCCCGTCCGCCTTGAACAACGGATTGTAATGGAAGTTGATCGTCGCTGCCGATGCGTTGGCGTAGTGGCATATAAACGCCCGGCGGAATTGATCTTTCGTCTTGTTCCGGTAGGAGCCGTGGATCAGGTTTCCGTTGAAGAAGAGCACGTCGCCTTTATCCATATTGACCGGCATGATGACGCCGTCCTTCGGCGGTTTCACGTAATGGGTCGTGAACGATTCCTTCGTATCGGCCTCGTCCGGGCATGAGATTTCATGCGCTTGCGTCTTCGGCACGATGAGCAGGCCGCCGTTCTCTTCATGAGCGGCATCGACTGCCGTCCAGGCCGCGATGCAGTTGCCCGGCTCTACTTTCAGGTAGAAATTGTCCTGGTGCAGCGCCTGGCCTCTGGAACCCGGCGGCTTATAGTAGAACATGCTTTGCGCGGCGTATGCCTCTTCTTCGTACAAATCGGCAAGCACATCCAGCACCGGCGGATGCAGCATGAACCGTTTCGCCGTATCGTTAAACCGGTGCGGATGCATGACCCGCGGGTAGCGCTGGAGCGGATCCTTGGCATCGCTGTCGAGATTCGGCTCGAAATAGCCGGGAACCGTCTCCGTGCTCATCGTTTCGAACGTTTGCTCGATTTCCGTCAGATTGTCCGGCGAGAACAATCCTTTCACGATCAAATAACCTTCCGTATCGAATTGCCGTTTCTGTTCTTCCGTAATCGTGCGCAGTGCGTATGCCATTGCTCTTCCTCCTATGAATTACGTGACGTGAAGTTGTGCTTCCCATGATTCCATTGTAGTCACGGACGACGCAAAGAAGAAGTAAGAATCATGCTGAAAACTACTACGATCCTGCTATAATGAAAGTAATACTCTTAAAGCCGGGAGCGTGCTGTCAGCATGAGCGCAAACGATAAACGACTGCCATCCATAATCGAAGAGCAAGGTGCATCCGCTGTCATAGCCGGGCATTTCATTGAACCGGACAATTATTCCATCAGGCGGCCGGTCGGCATGAGCGACTGGCTGATCACGTACACGTTGGATGGAAGCGGGTATTTCCTCATCGACGGAGAAGAACGATTCTGTCAGGCTGGCGACGTTACCCTGATGCAGCCGGGCGTCCCCCATCAATACGGCACGCGCGAAGGCGGCCAGTGGAATTTCATCTGGGCGCACTTCACATCGCGGATTACGGAAACGAACCTGCTGCCCGACCAGAAGCTGCTCATTCATGCCGTGGATAACCAATCGGCGCGCAGACGCATCGGACGGGCGTTCAAACGAATCATGTCCGACGCCTTCGAGCGCGGAGCCTATTGGAGCGAGCTGTGCGAGAATACGCTTCGCGAAGTTATCCTGCTGCTGGCGCAGCGGCATGCCAAGCCGCTGGACCCCCGGATCGAGGAAGTGCGGTACCTGCTCTCCTCCCGCATGCGAGAGCCCGTCCGGATCGAGGATTTGGCGCGGGAGGTCGGATTGTCGCCGTCCAGGCTGTCCCATTTGTACAAGGAATCGACCGGCATGGGGATCATCGACTCCTTGAACGATATGCGGATCCGGCAGGCAGCGGTGCTGCTCGAGCATACCGGCCGGTCGGCGACCGACGTAGCGGCCGATGTCGGCTTCGAGAACTATAACCATTTCGCCAACCAGTTCCGCAAGCGCTTCGGCGTCAACCCGCGCACCTACAAGGGCCAGTATCCGGCGAATCCGGGATGAGCGTCTGGCCGGGGCGCGGCAAGCCGCTTGCGGCAGGTGCACAGCCGACGCGGCTGGCTGTGCCTCCTGCCTGATAAGACCGAAAAAAAGAGCGCATGTCCCGGCGATCCGGGGACATGCGCTCTTCATTCTCATGCAACGGAACAGCTATTAAGCAGCGACGGCTCCTGACTCAACGGCTTTCATTTTCTTGCGGATCAACAGCGTGAACGGAATGGCCGCGACCGCAATGCACGTCGCGATCACGAAGACGTCGTTGACGCTCATCGTAAAGGACAGCAGCGGAATGAGCTTCACGTTCTCTTGGCCGCTCTGAGTCAGATCGGTCGCATGCGTCAGCGTATGGGACGCCAGCAGCGACGTGAACAGCGCAATGGCGAACGAGCCGCCGACGTTACGCACCCAGTTCGTGACGGACGACGCATGGCCGACCATCGTGGGTCCGATCTCTTCCATGCCGGCCGTGCTCGTTGCGGCAGCCGCGAGCGAAACCCCGAGGTTGCGGACAGCCATCCACATAATGATGTAGAAATGCGTGCTGTCGCTGTGCAGCTGCGTCATCTCGTAGCTGCCGAAGATGATGAGCAGCAAGCCGGCGATCGTCATCCATTTGGCGCCGACTTTCGGATAGATTTTACCGGCGATCGGCATCGCCAGCGCCATGACCAGCGAGGACGGCAGCAGGATAAGCCCCGTGTCCATGGCGGACATTTGCTGTACGTTCTGAAGGAACAGCGGCACAAGCAGCGTCCCGGAATACAAGCTGATCGTAATGATCGTATTCGCGACAAGCGTAATGGAGAAGCGATAGTTACCGAATACGCGAAGATTGAGCAGCGGATCCTTCGTTCTCAGCTCATGCGCGATGAACCAGATCAGGAACAGCAGGCCGATACCGAACAACCCGAGCGTTTTGCCCGATTCCCAGCCCCATAGGCGACCTTGGCTCAAAGCGACGAGCAGCGATGCGCTGCTCACCATTACGGTGATCAGGCCAAGCTTATCCAGCGAAGAAGGCTGGCCGATGCGGTAACTTGGAATCATGATCATAATGAAGACAATAGCGAGAATGCCGATCGGAACGTTGATGAAGAACAACCATTCCCAGCTGAATTGCTGAATCAGCCAGCCGCTGATCGTCGGACCGAATGCGGGCGCCAGCATGGCGGACAAGCCCCAGATACTTACGGCGAACGGCTGCTTATCCCGCGGGATAACCTGGAAAATAATCGTCATCGTGGCCGGAAGAATCAGCCCGGTGAAAAGGCCTTGCACGATACGGAAAACAATCAGCGACTCGATATTCCATGCGAAACCGCACAGCACCGAGAGGCCGACAAACCCAGCCATCGCAAACAGATACACGTTCTTGTACCCGAATTTGCTGCCCAGATAGCCCGTCAACGGAGCGATCGTACCGAGCGACAGCATGAAGCCGGTCAGCGTCCACTGCACCGTGCTCAAGCTTGCATGGAAGTCTTGCATGAAGATGGTCAGCGCCACGTTAATCGTGCTGATGCCGAGAATGCTAAGAAACGCGCCGAAGAAAATAGCGGTCATAATAGGCCAGAAGCGGATGTTCGCAGCGGTCGTCGTGCTCATTCGGTTTGGTTCTCTCCCTTACGATAAAATAATGGCTTTCTGTACCGTCTGCCATTTTGTAAAACTGATCATACACCAATGCCTAGATTAAGTAAACTCATTTCGACGTTTTTAGTTTAGTTTGGCTAGTTAGTTTATTTTGATATTAATATTGTGTATACTTACACGTATAGAAAGAGAGTGTGAGCCCTAATGGAAACGACCAATGAAACGCAAAGCTGCCGATACACGGACGAGACGATCAAGAACAAGTACGTGGCCAAGCTTCTTCATCCCGTGAAATTAAGCGGCTTTCAAAGCCTCCGCATGGACGATATCGCCAAAACGATGGACTTGTCCAAAGCGACCCTGTACAAATATTTTCAATCGCGCGACGAGATCATCGACAACTTGGTGAAGCTGGTTATTAAATATGTCGTAGGCGCCGAATGCCAATTCGATTCCGGCAGTCTCGACGCTTACAGCAAGGGCTTCAAATCTTCATTTGCGCAAACGCTGCTTATCGCCAACTACGGCACGGAATCATTCTACGCGGATCTCCGCGAAGGCTATCCGCAAATGATGGTGTCCATCGACGTTGCCATCAGCGAGCGGAACGAGCGGCTGAGCCGCTTCTACGAGAAGGGCGTCCAAGAAGGATACTTGCATGACTCCAATGCCACGCTGCTCATCATTCAGGATGAGCTCATGTTCCGCAACTTGCTCGATCCGCATTACTTAATGAAACATAACTTGACACTTCGCAGCGCCATCGGCGATTATTACCAAATCAAGAAACGGCAGCTGTTCAAGCCGGAAGTATTCGACGAGGTGGAGGATTCGGACATGGCGGAGCGCATCGAACAGCTTGTGCGCAAAGTGACGTACGGCGTGTACTGATTGCCTTACGATTCATAGCGGCGAATAGTGAACGACGTTCAACAACAATGACCCCTATTCATTGAGGATCGACGTTACGCAACGACGCCCCTCATAAGAAGAACCTCAACGATAACGATATTCTGCAACGAACGACAAGTAAAAAGGTCCGCAGCCGGCGCACTCGCGCCGGCTGCGGACCTTCTTTTGTCCCAGGAGGAACCGGTTCGAAACCGCCGCTCCATGCCGCCGCCTGACACCGCTTCGCCTGGGCGTTACGGTCCCCAGAAGTCAGCCTTTAGCGGACGTTCCTCAAGAACAGTCCGAGCGGCTTGAACGGCCACCCGGTTTCGCGTCCGTTTCGCTTCATACAAGCATTTATCCGCCGCCGATACCAGCGATTCCTCATCGCTTCCGTTCGCGGCGGGCACGACGGATGCCACGCCGAGACTGATCGTTACGAAACGGCTCACTTTGGAATTCGCATGCGCGATTTCCTGCTTCTCGACTTGAATGCGCAGCAACTCGGCCAGTTCCGCGGCAACGTTAATCGGCGTGCCCGGCAGCACGATGCCGAATTCTTCGCCGCCGTACCGCGCGACGAATCGATTCGGCTCCTGAAGCGAAGATTGGATCAAGGCGGCCGTCGCCTTCAGGCACATATCGCCGCCGAGATGCCCGTACGTATCGTTATAGGCCTTGAAGTAATCAATGTCCAGCATGATGAGCGACAACGGCTCTTGCGCGAGTGCGTGGCTGTTCCATTCCGCGCGCAGCTGCTCGTTGAAATACCGGCGGTTGAAGATCCCCGTCAGCCCGTCCAGCGAGGACAGCTTCTTCAGTTCGTTATTCGCCTCCTGAAGCTCGGATTGAATGGCGATTCGACCCGTAATATCGGACAGCGCCACGAGCACGCTGTTCACGGCGCCATCGTTGTCGAACAACGGCGAGCAGTTGCACATCATCATGATTCGCTTCCCGTCCGGCCGCTTGAACATATATTCGCTGTTCGATACCATCCGGCCCGTGGACATCGCGATGGAGACCGGAAAATCCTCCACCGGCATTACTTTGCCGTCCACGTCGTACAATTCCCAGATGATATCGTCATACCCGCGGCTGACGATATCGTCCTTCCCCATGCCGAACATCACTTCCGCCATCCGATTCGCCATGACGATCCGTCCGTCTTTGTCGACCACCACGATTCCGGACGGAACCGTCTCGATGATCGTCGCGAGCCGCATTTGGCTTTCGGCAGCCGTTTGTTCCAGCTGCTTGCGGACCGATACGTCCTGGAAGTAGATCGATAGACCATCCTTCGACGGATAGATATGAACTTCATACCAGGCGTCCATGAACGGAACGAATTCTTCGATCGAATGCGGCAGCTGTTTCTCGATTGCCAGACGGCAGCATTCGTGAATCGGCGTATTCGTCAGCTCCGGAAGCACCTCCAGGAAGTGCCTGCCCATGATCTCCCATTGGAACCGGCTAAACTTACGCTTGGCTTCGCTGTTCACGTATGCAAACGTCAAATCATTGTTCAAGGCGATGAACGCGTCCGTAATGCTTTCCAGAATATTGTTCATTCTCGCCTGCGTTTCGCGATAAGCCGCCTCGGTTTCCTTCAGCTGCGTAATTTCCCGGCTGACCGAGACGACGCCTTTAATGGCCCCTTCGTTATCCCGAAACGCGGAATACGAGGTTTGGTAGCTGTGGTTCGCTCCCCGAGGCGTTTGGGTTTTCCAATCGAGCACGGTCGTTTGCTCTTGAAGCGCCAGCCGCTGGGCATCTTCATGGCGGAGCGCATTGGCAGGATTCATCAGTTGATGAAGCGTCATGCCATGACGCGGCAAACCGTTCACTCCCATTGCCCGGCCATAGACGCCCGTTAGCTTCAAATCGGAATCGAACGTCGTAACGACCTCTTCCATGGAGCCCACGATCAACCTGAAGCGTTCCTCGCTCTCCCGAAGCGCCTGCTCGACTTTGCGCTGTTCGGTAATGTCGATGCCGATGCCGATGATCAGCACGATATCGCCGTTCGGCTCCTGCAGCACCGTGTTGGACCATGCGATAAGACGAAGCTCGCCTGTACGCGATTGCCAGTGATTCTCGTAATTCCTGCCGCCGCCCGTCGTCAGCAGCGATTGAAGATGCGCAACGAGCTCGGAGCGTTCGCCCTCGGGAATGAGCTTCTCCAAGATGGACGCATGCCGCACGTCTTCAAAGCGATATCCGGTCGTCAGCTCGCAGCTGCGATTGAACTGCACGATGCGGCCTTCCTTGTCCAGCACGACGATGAGCGAAGCTGCCGTATCGACGATGGACGAAGCGAAGTTGCGCTCTTTGCTGAGCGCCTCCGTATGTTCCAGGATCGTGTCCGACATGGCGTTGAACGCTTCGCCTAGCTGCTGGAATTCGATCGTCGAAGCATCCAGCACCGAAGCGTGAATCCGGTAATCATAGCCGCCTTCCTTGACCGTTTGCACGCCGCGGAGCAAATGATCGACCGGCTTGGCAATTCGCTTCGCAGTGCGGAACATGAAGTATACCGCCAGCAGCATAGCAAGCAAAATGATCAGAATCGCATACCGTACCTCTGTATACAGCGATGCCAATACGTCCTTCCTGCCCGCCTCCCCGATAATGAGCCATCTGCCGCCGTTCGTCCAATTATAGGCGCCGTAAACGGGTACGTTCCGGTAATCGTCATACGAATGCTTCAACTTCACGCCTGCTGCTGCCTGTTCCAGCAAGGAGGAACGGATCTTGACCGGTTGATCGCCGCCGCTGCCTACTCCCGTAATGAGCGTTCCGTCCTTGTCGACTAAGTACGTCTGCCCGTGTTCGCCGTACGTGAATTGCTTCATAAGCTGCTCGATCGTCGTCAGCTCGACCGAGCCCACGATGACGCCCGCGTAGTCGCGGCCGGCGCCTAAGACGGGAGCCGCGAAGACGATGATGCGCTTGCCGTCCATGCGCGACTGCAGCACGTCCGAGATCGAGGCTTTCCCCTTGATCGCTTGGTCAAAATACGACCGGTCGGAGATGTCGATGCCGGCAGCGGTCTTGCCTTGGGAGCCGACGAAACTGATGTTCTGGAAATCGCTATGACTGCTCTTGATGAGCGCGATAAGCTGCTGCGTACGGGCGGAATCTCCGCTTCTCACCTCAGCATCCTGCGAAATGAGCCGGATATCCGACATTCGCTCGTCCATCCATTTATCGATAAACTGCTGCTGCAGCAGGATCGTTTGTTCCAATTGATGATAAATGCCGCGCTTCTGGTGCACGATTTCGACAATCGCAAAAATTAACGTGCACGCAAAGCCGACGAGCAGTACGAACACGAGTCCGAGCGAGCGCAGTTTGCGGTTCAACGTCGGCCTTCTCTTGTATCGATCCCGGATTACGTTCATATGCCGTCACTCCCTTGCTGATTGCTGCTGGTCTCGGATCAATGGATTGAACATTCGACAACAAACCTGAAACTCCTGCCTATCCCCTATCTCAATTGTCGTTTTTTGTCGGAATTGGAATACAAAAAAGCCCGCTTGCCGCGGACTTTTCTACTCGGTCTTCGTATTCTATAAGCTTGCCGTCATCACTCGCATGCGATGCCGTCGCCGTCGCCGTCCAGCTTCGAACTGTAGCCGGGGTCGCCTTGATGAAGCGGTGCCGCGCCTGCTGCTCTCGCCTCTGCGCAGCTGCGATACACGACTGATTGTCCGGACGGAGCGGCAGGTTCCTCATTCGTGGATTCTTCCGGAACCGCGCTGCCTGAACCGTCCGCGATGGTCGCCGAGATGGTCTCGAACCCCGACGTATCTTCCCACATCGCCTGGAATTGCTGCTCGAACGAACGGGCAACGTCAGCGTTTCGCAGAACCATCAGCACTTCGTCGTTCGTGGTGCTGGCCGCCTTCGAATAGTTGAAGGATCCCGTCGTCGCCGTTGTTCCGTCGGCAATCGTCATCTTCAGATGCATCAAGCCGCTATGTTTGTTTTTCTTCATCGGAATGCCTGCGCTGCCGAGCAGCTTGAGCGCTTCCCGCTGGCTCTTGCCTTCGGCTTGAATGCGGTCCGTAATGATGCGGACCTCGACGCCGCGCTTCTTCGCGCGCTTGACGGCATCGACGATGTCCGGCTGCGTCAGGCTGTAAATGGCGATGTCGAGCGTCTTCACGGCGCCGTCGATGACGCCGATCAGCAGCTGATCCGGCTTCTGCCCGGCTTGCGTAAACGCCCACTCCGCTTTAACGCCTTCTGCTTCCGGCGCCGTAGCGGTCGGCGAGGCATAAATGGAGCAGCCGGCCACGAAGACGGACAACACGGCCGTGAGTATGAATGATATGCGTTTCATGATGCGCTGCCTCCTGCTTGCGGTTTTCCTCTAAGTGTACCACGAAACCGGGCGGGATCAACCGCGCTGCAGCGGGAAGACGAGCACGTCAGGTCCGGTCGGGTTGCCGCTCCCGCCAGCCGGCTCTACCGTCAGCGCGATATGACGGGCTTGGAGAAGCCTTCCGGGCTTCACGTACAGATGCGCGCTGCTGGGGCGATCGTGATGAAGCAGCCCCAAATTGACATGTTCATGGGCAAGCTCATCCACGGCCCATACCTGCACGTCATGCTCTTCGCTCGGCAGCAGTCCTTCCAGCATGACGTAAACTTCGCCGGACATGTCGTTAAACCAAATATACCCCTTCCCCAATTCCTCCAGTTCGGGATTCACCTTAAAGCTGGCCGTCTGCGGATCCTGCAGGAAGGATGCCGCCGTCGGCTCTAACGCTGCCGCGGCCACTTTGCGCTGATCGGCCTGACTTGGCGATGCCGACCGGTACACGAGCGCCGCGCACAGCAGCAGCAGCATGACGATCGCCGCCGCGAAGACGCTCGTTCGGCGCTGCGCCTGCACGGCGCGGCGTACGCGAATCCCCGCCGAACGCAGACGGACGCGCGCGCGCAGCCGGCGACGCAGCGCTTCGGAGGGCTGCGAAGACTCCCGGACCTCCTCGCCGCGGCCCCGCTCTTGTTCCGTCGCTGGCGGTGTCCCGGTCATCCCGCCCCCCGCAAGCAGCGGCTCCCACATGTTCCGCATCGAAAGGCAGCGGGAGCACCGTGCAAGGTGGCTTAACATGACCGCACGATCGGCCGGCGGCTTGCGGTCAAGCAGCCAATCGATCCAATCTTCTTCCGCGTAATGTTTGCCGCATGTCTCCGGCTCGTAATCCGGCGTTCCGTTCATTTTCGCACCTCCCCCGCATCGCTGCTTTTGCCATCCGGCCATCCGCGTTTCTCCAGCTGTTTTCGCATGTTATGAAGCCCGTATCGCACCCATGATTTCACGGTTCCAAGCGGTACGTTCCAGGCGGAAGCCATCTCGCTATGCGTCTTGGAGCCATAGTAGCTGCTGACCACCGCATGCTGCTGACGCGCGGGCAGCGCCAGCAGCGCTTCGCGTACCGCCTCGTGCTGGAGCTGCGACAACACCTTCTCTTCGGCGGCAGCCTCGGCATCCGAAGCCTCTTCCGCGTCCCATGCTTCCCGGTGAATCAGCTTCTTGCTCCGGCGCAGCCGATCCAAACATCGGCTGCGGGTCATAATGGCGAGCCATGCATCGACGGACCCGCGCTGCGGATCGTACCGGTCTCCTCGGCGAAGCGCTTCCAGAAACACATCGTGGCATGCGTCTTCCGCTTCCATCCGATCGCCGAGCATGCGCAGCGCGATTCCCATGATGAGCGCCGAATAGCGGGCATAGAACGCATCGAACGCATCCGCCGAACCTTCGCACATCGCGCGAAGGATGTCGGACATATTTTCGCCGGACTGGCCCATCGCCGTCCCTCCTTCCGTTACGTGAATACCGCGCCTTCCTCTCCCTTCGTTGTATCAGAAATCGCCGCCGGGGAAAACAAAAACATTTTTTCGCCGGCGTAAATCCAAACCGGTCCGTCGTTCGTACCGATTATGAATGCTGCCGAAAGGGCGGCCAATACAGTCGGTCAAGGAGGGGATTGCATGCTTCGTGCATGCCGCTTAAGGAGCTTTACTTGGCTCCTTGCTATTTGTTTCGTTCTGGGAGTGACGACGTTCGGTCTAGGTGCCGGCAAGGCTGCAGCCGCCGGTTCGGTGGAGCTGTACACGCCGTATTTGGAGTTGTCCGCGCCGCCGGGCGATTCGATTTCGTATGCGATCGACGTGATCAACCATGGCAGTTCGACGGAAAAAGTCGGCCTCGGCTTCGATGCCAAAGGAAACCAATGGAACGAACAATTGACCGCCGGCGGACGGAACGTAAGCCAGCTTGCCGTCAAAGCCGGTGAAACGCAAACCGTCAACCTGGAACTCGACGTGCCGCTCGAGGTCAACAAAGGCGTTTACCGCTTCGAAGTGGACGCCGGCGGCGTATCGCTGCCGCTGGCCGTGGACGTCTCCGAGCAAGGAACGTTCCGGACGGAACTCACGACGGATCAGCCCAATATGGAGGGGCATTCCGATTCGACCTTCACGTTCAGCGCGACGCTGCGCAACCGAACCGCCGAGAAGCAAACCTACGCCCTGGAAGCGCAGGCCCAGCCCGGCTGGGATGCGACTTTCGTCGACGGCTCCAACAGCGTGACGTCCGTCGAAGTCGACCCGAACGGCGAGAAGACGATCAGCATCGCCGTCAAACCGCCCGAAACGGTCAAAGCGGGCACGTATAAAATTCCGATCGCGGCCGGAAACAACTCCACCTCCGCCAATACGACCGTGGAAGCCGTCGTCACCGGCACTTACGATCTGAAGCTCAGCACCTCGGACGACTTGCTCAGCACCGACGTTACCGCAGGATCCCAACGCCATTTGGACATGGTCGTGACGAATTCCGGCTCGTCGGAGCTGAAGAGCGTCGCCCTGTCGGCCGACACGCCTTCCGGCTGGGAAGTTTCCTTCGAGCCGGCGACGATCGACAGCATCGCGCCGGGCGGAACGTCGCATGTGCAGGCAACGATCAAAGCCGACAAGAAGGCGCTCGCCGGCGATTATGTCGTGAATATAACGGCGGCCGCCCCGGAGAAAAGCGCCGATGCCCAAATTCGCGTCGCCGTTAAATCGTCCGTGCTCTGGGGCTGGGTCGGCATCCTCATCATCATCGTGGTGGCGGCAGGCATTTATTATCTGTTTCGCAAATACGGGAGGCGGTAAAGATGGCGCAACAGCAGGCGCAGACGTCGCTGCCGGATGATGCCATTTCTCTTCCGCTCCCGATCATTGAGCTGAACCGGCTGACAAAGCGGTACGACGGACAGACCGCCGTCAATGGTTTGAACTTGACCATCGCCAAAGGCGAAATTTTCGGCCTGCTCGGCCCGAACGGCGCCGGCAAGACGACGACGATTCTGATGATGCTTGGCTTGACCGAGCCGACAAGCGGCCGCGTACGGGTATGCGGACTCGATCCGACCAGGCAGCCGCTTCAGGTGAAACGGCGCGTCGGCTATATGCCGGATGATGTCGGTTTCTATGAGGACCGTACGGCGCTCGACAATTTGCTCTTCACCGCAAGGCTGAACCGGATACATCCGGCACCGGCTCGGGTGCAGGCGTTGGAGCTGCTGGAGCGGGTCGGGCTGTCCGACGCGCTGGGGAAGAAAGTCGGCGCGTTCTCGCGCGGGATGCGCCAGCGGCTGGGGATCGCGGACGTGCTGATCAAGCGGCCGGAGGTGATCATCCTCGATGAGCCGACGCTCGGCATCGACCCCGAAGGCGTGCGCGAACTGCTGCAGCTCATTCGGGACTTGAGCCGCCTGGAAGGGCTGACCGTGCTCCTGTCCTCCCATCATTTGCATCAGGTTCAACAAATTTGCGACCGCGTCGGCTTGTTCGTGCGCGGGGAATTGATCGCTTCCGGGGACGTCGACTCGCTTGCGGAGCAGCTGGACGACGACCGCGCCATTACGGTGGAACTCGAGGTGTCCGGCTGGAGCGCCGAGCTCGGGGAACGGCTCGCCGGACTTGATGGCGTGCTGGCCTTCAACGGCAGCGCCGTCAACGACGGGGGCGCTGGCGAAAGCGCCCGGGGCGAAACCGCGCCGGACCATGGAACGGTCCGCTTCTCGCTTCGCTGCTCGCGCGATCTGACGACGGCTGCCGCGAAGACAGTCATTGAGAGCGGCGCCAATCTGCATGCGGTCCAGCGCAAGCAGTATGGACTCGACGACATTTATCACCGGTATTTTGAAGGAGGCGGGACGGTTGATCGAAACAACGGCAAAACCTGACGGATTCATGCGCAGGCTGTCCCGGCTCCGGGGCATTGGCCGACCTGCGGCCGGCGAAGAAACCGCCGCGGAACGATGCACCGTTTCCCCGTTCTGGGTCATCGTGCAGAAGGAATTCGGCGACCATATGCGGAGCTGGCGCTTCGGCATCCTAATCGGCATCATTACGCTCGCGTGCATCGGCTCCATCTATGCGGCGATCACGGCGCTGAAGGGCGGCGTCAAGACGCAGGACACCGATACGGCTTACCTGTTCCTGCAAATGTTCACCGCTTCCGACGGAACGCTGCCGACGTTCGCCACGTTCGTTTCTTTCCTCGGGCCGCTGATGGGCATCGCCCTCGGCTTCGACGCCATCAACTCGGAGCGCGGCAAAGGCACCTTGAGCCGGCTGCTGTCCCAGCCCATCTATCGCGACGACTTCATCCGTGCCAAATTCACGGCTTCGCTGCTGTTGATCGCAGTCGTCCTGTTCGCGCTCGGCTTCCTCATCATGGGACTCGGACTGTTCACGATCGGCTACCCGCCGACACCCGAAGAAGTGCTGCGGGTGGTACTGTTTCTCGTCATCGGTGTCATCTACGTCGGCTTCTGGCTGAACCTGTCGATGCTGCTGTCCATCCGCTTCCGGCAAGCGGCCACCTCCGCGCTGTCGGGCATCGCCTTATGGATTTTCTTCTCCGTGTTCTACGGCATGATCATGGGCATCGTCGACAAAGCCTCGGCTCCGCCCGAGACGTCGGCACTCAGCATCCTGCTCCGCCATGCCAAAATGATGCTCATGCTCAACCGGCTGTCGCCCTCCTACTTGTTCACGGAGACGACGAGCACGATGCTCACGCCAGGCGTCCGTTCGCTCGGCCCGCTGACGACGGAGCAGGTCGTCGGCGCGATCGCAAGTCCGCTCCCGCTGTCGCAAAGCCTGCTGCTCTGCTGGCCGCAGCTCGTCGGCTTGCTGGCGGCGACGATGATCTGCTTCGGGCTGTCCTACGCCTTGTTCATGCGGCAGGAAATTCGTTCCCGGGCTTGAATAGGCACGACAAAAAGCCATTGCAGCCGGAGCAAATCCGGCGCAATGGCTTTTTCATTGCGGCAGACAGCCGCATGTAGGCCGCATTCATTGCGCATTTCATACCGCATTCATACCGCATCCAATGCGCATTCATCGCGCAATGGCGGCGCATTAGTGGCGCACACATTCATAGTGCATTCAGCTGTCGGAATCATCTAGCCGACAGAATTCCGCCGCCGGCCTCGGGCTGCCTCGCTCTCTACTTTGTACGATTTTTCGTACAAAACCCCGGCTTCGGGCACCTCGCTCGCTACTTTGTACGATTTTTCGTACAAAACCTCGGCCTCGGGCTGCCTCGCTCTCTACTTTGTACGATTTTTCGTACAAAACCCCGGCTTCGGGCACCTCGCTCGCTACTTTGTACGATTTTCGTACAAAACCCGAGCCTCGGGATGCCTCGCTCGCTACTTTGTACGATTTTTCGTACAAACCCCGACCACGCATGCGCGACAACAAAAAGAACCCTCTGCAGAAGCAGAGGGTTCTCAGAGTGTAGAGAAACCCACGTTTTTTTAAAAACGGCGGGTTTCTTTTTTATCTCTCTTTCAATTTCAGGGCTTCGGAGGGCGTATTACCCCTCCGAAGCCCTCTTCTCTAGTTGGAGGGCAATCTTCTTCATGTTCTGTACGGCGGCGGTCATCAACGCTTGTTCCATCACGTTATGTAACCCCCGCAAACGGCAATAGCGAAACCCGTGGAGCTGTTTAGCATCCGCGAAGCTTCGCTCAATTGTTTCTTTTCGTTTTCGGTACAACTTTTTCCCCGACTTGCTCAGGCGATTCAAACGTACTTTCTCCTTGCTGTCCTCCCAGATATGCCGGGTCACAATCTTTCGCTTGTTGTGGGATCGTGTGCACTTCTCCAGCATCGGGCAGGATGCGCACTGTTTCGGGTTTGAAGCATAGTGCCGGTAACCTTCACGGTCCGTGGTTCGGTAGGGCAGCTCTTGCTGCTGTGGGCATACGTAAACGTTTCGCTCTGCATCATAGGTAAACTTCCACTTTGGAATCAGACCCTGTGTTGGTTGAAATCTTCGGTGCGCAATGACGCCGAAAATGTTACGGTCTTCAAGTCCCTTGCAAATCGGCGTTGTCATATAACCAGAATCAAGTGCGACAGCTTCTACGGCAAAACCAAATCGGTTACGTTGGCGGTCCAAGCGTGAGAGATACGGCACGGAATCATGCACATTGCCTGCGGTGACGAAGACATCGGTAATGAGGTTGTGTTTCGCATCGACGGTGCGGTGGTCCAGATAGAAGAAGCCTTCCGGCTTGCCTTCTCGAAACATATAACCGCTGTCCGGGTCGGTTGTACTGACCTTCACTTCCTTGTCTTCATTCACCTCCTCTCGTGGTTTTAGAGCTTTTTTCCTTGCGCTTTTCGGTCAGATTCGACCGCGGAATTTAACTCGTCCAGATAATCACGCGTGTTTTGCTGAACCTGCTCTTTGGTGTATTTGTGTTTATTCGCATTGGCTTTTACGTGCGTGGAATCGGAAACGAGCATACGACCGCCAACCATCCGATGCGAGATGGCTTGCAGCACAATCTCATCGAAGATGTCCTGGAAAACCGAGGTACCTTTGAAACGCGTACGACGATTCCAGCTGATCGTGGTGTGGTCCGGAACACGATCGGTGAGTCCCAATCCTAGAAACCAGCGATAAGCCAAGTTCGTTTGGACCTCGCGTTCCAGTTGACGTTCGGAACGAATGCCGTAGAAATAGCCTAAGAAGATCATCTTGAAGAGAACAAGGGGATCGATAGCTGGACGCCCATTGTCTTGCGAATAGAGATGGCGAACCTTCTCGTCGATAAAGGTGAAGTCAATGTATTTATCGATCTTGCGAAGCATGTGATCCGCAGGTACCAAATCTTCTATGGAAACCAATTCGTAATTCTGCTGTTTTTCTTTGTTCGATCGTAGCACCGCGGCACCATCCGTTCGTAAATGTTACTTATATTATAACATATTAACGCGGTGTCGTATTAAATTAATTGGGCAAAGTGAAGGCTGTCGAGACTTTCTCGACAGCCTGAGAACCCTCTGCAGAAGCAGAGGGTTCTTCCCGTGTCTATGAACAACCGCTTCAGCGGCGGCCGAATGTCATTAGCCTTGAGCCGCGGCATTCTCGTCCATATAGATGACTTCCCACAAATGGCCGTCGATGTCCTGGAAGCTCCAGGCATACATGAAGCCGTGGTCTTGCGGATCGTTCGATATCGAACCGCCCGAAGAAAGCGCCTTGTAGACGATTTCGTCCACGCTTTCCCTGCTGGTAGCGGAAATGGCCAAAATCACTTCCGTGCTGGCAGTCGCATCGGCTACGGATTTCTTCGTGAACGTCTGGAAATACGCTTCGGACAGCAGCATCACGTAGATATGCTCGCTGATGACCATGCATGCCGCGTTCTCGTCGGAAAACTGGGCGTTGAACCCGAACCCGACCTCGTTAAAGAACGTTACCGTTTTTTTAACGTCTTTGACCGGCAAGTTAATGAAAATTTTATTCGCTTGAATGCTCACAATCGATCACCTCTTCGTCAGCATAGAGGATTCGGAAAACCATGTCAAATGCCGTCGCTTGCAGCCGCGTTCGTCATCGAACCGTCTTCAGCCCGCGCATTCGATGCCGGGGCAGCGATCGCTTGCTTCTTCAGCACCGAGAGCAGGATTAGCCCCGCCCCGGCAATTCCGATCATAGCCAGCGTCCAGGAAGGCTCGCTCAAGTTCGGACCGCCGTCAAAATAAAACAGATCGCGCAGCCCTTCGACGGAAAAGCGGAGCGGCAGCCAGGAATAGAGGAAATGATGGCTGAAAGCAGGCAGCAGCTGCGACGGAAGCGACAACACGGGCGCGCCGAAGAAGAAGACGAGCACGAACAGCGGAACGCCGGCAAACCCGAGCCAGCTGACGATCATCGTTTGCAGCAAGAAGAACATGAAGCCGGCGAAGAACATAAACAGGCCGACGGACGAATAATCCGGAATGTCGAGTCCGAACCACTGGCCCGCGATGACAAGAATGCTCAGCGAGGCAGCGCCTGTCGCAACGGCGCCCATGACGATTTGCGATACCCGGATGCCGAGACGATGCCGGCGGGATCCGGTCTGCGTCGCTTTGTTGGCGGCAATGAACAGCATCATCGTGGACACCATCGCGCCGAACCAGACGAGCTGCGTCAGCACGACGGGCGCATTGCCATTCGAGCTATTGGCGCCGACGGCATTGATATTCGAGATCGCCGCATCGATCGGCACGGCCAGCGCCGCCGTCTGCGCTGCCGTCAACGTGCCGCCTTGTTTATCGACGGCAGCCAGCATTTCCGCCCGGATTTGCGCGCTCGCACCGTTAATCATCTGCGTCAGGATGCCGCTCGTCATCGTTGCGCCGTTATAGTTCATCCCCTGGTTGATATACAACGCGACGGAGGCGGAATGAGGTTCCGGCGACAACAGACTGGCTAACTTCGCGGAGAAGTCGGCGGGTATCACCAGCGCCGCATAGGCCTTTTGATGGTTCATCGCATCCACGGCCGCCTCTTCGGATTCCGCGGTCTGCCATTCGAGCGGATTATCCCCGCCGTTCGGAGCCTTCGAAGCCGTCAGCTTATCCGCGATCAGCTTGCCGTAATCGATATCGCCAGCCGGCGTCTTCGCGCCCGCATCCTGCTGCACGAGCAGAACGGGCAAGTTTCTCGGAACCGGATTGACGGTAGATCCAAGCTGGGCCAAGCCAAGCACAAGGACCACTACGAAGACGAGCACTACAGTAAGATAAGGATGCTTTTGCCTGAAAAAATGAATCACGATGAGAAATCCCCCTGCTCATTTAATTAATTCAACGCTCGGTGAATGAAATGTCCAAAAAGAAATCACTTCCGCCATTGCGACACGGAGAAAGTGACCATGCTACGAATATAGGTCTCGGCCTCGACGCCGATGACATTAATGAACGAGACTTCGCGCAGCGTGCAGACGACGCCCACGGAAAGGATTTGATGAGCTGCCAACGCATAATCCATTTCGCGGATTTCGCCTGCTTCCGCCCGTTTCTTCAGCACTTCGGTCAGCGTGCCGTGCCGCTGCTGAATCATCTCCGAGAAGAAATTACGCTGCTCCGACTGGATGGACTCCGCATCCCGAAACATAATGCGAAGGAATGCCCGGTCTCCCGTCAACGTCCTGAACATGCCGACCAGAAATTGAGTCATCGCGGTTTCCAGCGGCAAATTGGGCTCGATGGACGCGAGGAGCTTATCCATGCTCGCTAGTCGGGCTTCCTGCGCTTCATTAAAGATCGTCTCCAATATCTCCTGCTTCCCGCCGGGAAAATAATGATACAGCAAACCGTCCGTAATGCCGACATGCTTGTTGATCATCCGCATCGAGGTGCCGTGAAAGCCGTGCTCGGCAAACATGTCTTTGGCGCCTTGAAGAATTTGTTCCCTGCGCTCCGCCGCCTGCAAATCTCTGCTCGTACGTGGCGTCCGTTTCAATGCTGCTCGCCTCTCTTTTGCCGCCGTTTCATTCAACGATCGTTTAACGAAATGATAAGGGATATCCGGCATGCTGTCAATCGGGCTAGGCTGTACAACAATATCTCACCTCTGATTACTCAACCTTTTCGCATAGCAATGCCGCATCAAGCCTCCGTACATCGGACGCGAAAATTGACGCGCGAACCCGGCAGCCTCCAGGTTGCGCAGGCTTGCCGCATTGTCGGGATGCACCGTCGAGTAGAGGCAGACCGCCCCCTTCGCTGCAGCACGCCGTTCGCGCAATTCATGGAAGAAGCGCTGCAAGCCGCGCCCCCGGACGGATTCGTGCACGATCGTTGCATCGAGCACCCAAACCCGGGCCAGCTCATTCTCCGGTACGCCGAATTCCCGTCCTAAATTGCCCTCTCCATCACCGGGATATGCGAGCGTCGTATAGGCCAGCAGCTCCCCGTCTTCGAACGCCCCGTATATTTCCCCTCCGCGCTTCAGCAGTACTAGCAGATCATCGACGTCGTCCGTCGCGAACATGCCGCTGTCCGGAAGGCGCGACACGACGTCAAGCATCAATCGGTGCGTCTCCGTCACATGTTCGCTGCCAAGCCTGCGGATTTCAAGTCCCGCGTATAATCCGATCGGTTGTGTGCCGGATAAGTCCAGCTTCTCGTTGATGTTCATCGCAATCCTCGTTTCCATAATCGATTCGTATTACGATCATAACGGCATGCCGCAAATATTGCATCTATCGGATAAAATTATATTGATAACGATTCTCAATACTGGTATACTGCAAATGAAAATGATTATCATAATCACTACAAATTGGAGAGTGGATTCCGCTTGAAACCAATCGATAAAGAATCGATGCGTACCCAATATTTGAACTTTGCCGACAGCGTGAAGACGCTCATGCTCAGCACTGTGGATGACAACGAAAACCCTTTCATCTCCTACGCTCCGTTCGTGAAGCAGGACGGCAAATTCTACATTTATATCAGCCGGATCGCCAACCACTTCCGCCACCTGGAGAACAATCCGCTCGTCGACGCCATGCTGATCGAAGACGAATCGCAATCGGCGAATTTGTTCGCCCGTCAGCGCGCCCGCTTCGTCTGCGAAGCCGCGAACGTCGGTAATGACGGCCATGACGAGGTGTTCGAGCTGTTCGTCGAGAAATTCGGCACAAGCATAATTACCATGCTGCGCGGACTCGATTTCTCCTTATTCGAACTGACGGCCAAAGAAGGCCGGTACGTGGCAGGCTTCGGGCAGGCATACGATATCGACTTGACCGGAGACGCTTTCAACCACGTGAATCGAGACGGCCACGGCCAGACGGCGAAAGCCTAATTAAATCCTGATTCCTTACTCTCCATTTCATTTCTTTATAAAAGGAGAACGACAATGAGCCATTATGAATCCGTCCTTCCGATCTGGAGCGCCATTCAATCCCGTTTTTTCAAAACCGCTTCGCAGCTCCCGCAAGAGGATCTAACCTTGAAGATCGGTCCTGCATCGATCGGTTATATGCTGCAGCATAATGCCGAAGTGGAATATATGTTCACCGAGTGGTACTTCCGCAAGCCGATGCCGGAGCATATCAAACTGGCAACGAGCGGCGGGCCCGGAAGCAAAAAAAGCGACTTTTCCGACCTGAACGCCCTGCTTCAGATGCTAGGCGATTCCAATGAGCATTTGCGCGGCGCCATGTGCGAACTGCCGGAGGAAGAATGGACCGTCCCGGTAGAATCGCCGATGGGCGGACCTGCAACGACGCCGCTCGAAGCAGTCGGCCGTCTGATGTACCATACCGGCATTCACGCCGGGCAAATCTCGCTTATTCAGAAGAACGCGAGAGTGAATCAGTCCTAGTCCGGCGCAGCGCGCGACAAACGGCCCCGCATCCGGCATGAAGCCGGCCGCGGGGCCGTTTTGCATTCGTCGTTTGACGTTGCATTTGTCGTTGCATGGTTGCATTAGTCTTTGACCTCGTCTTTGCGCAGGTATACTACACGGGAAGGCCGGCGGACGATCTCGGGCTCCGGCTCCACCATCTTGATCTGTATCGTCCTCTTGCTCGCCTTGGCCGCGCCGGGCTTCGATTTCGGCTTCAGCTTCGAGTCCTGCTTCGCTTTGGCGTCGGATCTCGCTTTCGGTTTGGATGCCCCGGCCTTTCCTTTCGGCTTGCTGTCGGCTGCATCCGCGGACGGCTTGTCGCCATCCTCGTCCTTCGCGCTTGCCTCAGGCTCGATAATCACGTTCTCCGCGTTATGCCTTGTCAGCATGCCGTCGTGCAGGCGGCGTTCCTTGATTCGTTCCGGCACTTCCAGATCGCTCCCCGCGATCCGGCTGATTTCCTCCTTCGTGATCGGCTGCTTGACGACAACGAAATGATACAGAATCTCATCCACCATGTTCAGCTGCACTTCCATCAAGCTCATCCGTTCGCCCGGATCGTACAACGGAGACAGATAGAGCGGGAAATAAAAAAACTCCATGCGCAGCAGCCGGAAATCGACTTCTATCTCCTCCGCTGGAATAAACTCCGGCGAGAACTGCGCCGCCGACACGATTTCATGATGATGCTCCTTCGGCGTCAAATAATAAGGCGTATATTCGTTGAAATAACTGCGGATCGACGGATTGGCGATATGAATGGCCGCCTGAGCATGCGGCGCGACGATGCAGACGACCGCCTTATGCTTGCATACTCTGTAAATTTCTTGCATCACGCCGCGGAGATCCGTCGCGTATTCCAAGCTGCGGCTTGCGAGCAAATAAGAAACCGAATCTTCCTCCAGCGGCAGCCTGTCGTTCAAGTCATGCAAGATATCGGGACTCGCGGAAGCGGCGTTGTCGATCCCGATGCAATCGCGGTGTTTATTCATCCCGCAGCCCAAATCCACTCGCTGCATGCTGCGACCTCCTATAGACCGAATTTCCCCATACCGTCATTGTATGAATCGGGTCCGCAGCGATATGACGCGATTGCCGAGAAGCAGGCCAAGAAACCGCGATTACTGCCGCTTATTCGAACTACGAGTGGAAGATAGGTTCATCGCTGCTTGTAATACAAGATCGTGGCAGCCAAACTGCCGTCTGCCGAACGGGCAAAACCTGGAATGCGGCCCGCTTGAACGTAACCGAACGATCCGTACAACGCATTCGATGGGTCGCCTTCCCTTGTATCCAGCACGATCAGACTGCGTCCTTCCGCCTCGGCCCCAGCCTCCGCTCTACGCATAAGCGCGCTTGCGACCCCGCGCCGCCGATAGCGCGGATGCGTCATCAGCTTCGCGATTTCCGCCCGGTGAAGGCCATTCGGCTTCGCGCATAAGTGTAGCTGCACGCTGCCTGCGATCTGCCCGTCGATCAATGCGATATAGAGCAAGACATTCGGATCGGGCACGCCGTCCCAATATACCCTTGCTTCCTCTATGCCCAGAGGCGGAAGGAAACCGATGGATGCGCCGTCGCCGACCACCTCGATCAAGAGCGCCGACAGTTCATCCCGCTTGTTCCCGATCGCCTGAAGCCGTTCGATTGGAATGGTTTGGCTCATCTGGATTTGAATCCTCCTTCGGTAGGTACAATCTCCGGGACCAATACGCATGAACCGGCTTTAATGCTATCCTACCGAATATGAAATGATTTGTATAACGCAAAATAAGTATTATAATCATTCATAAATCGAATTACCGGAGGTACCCGCTGCATATGGATTCCGCTCAACTAGAAGCCTTCCTCTCGGTCTGCACGACGTTGAATTTCACGAAAGCTGCGGAACATCTGCACATCTCGCAATCCGCGGTAACGGCCCGAATCAAAGCACTGGAGCTAGACGTCGGCAAGACATTGTTCTTGCGCGATAACCGCAATGTCAGTCTGACGGCAGCAGGTGCAGCTTATTTGCCTTACGCGGAACGGATGATGCGTTTGCACGAGGAAAGCAAAGTAACGCTGTCCGATGAATTCGAGCATCGCATCGTCTTAAGCGGTCCCGGTTCCGTCTGGCATTATGTATTCTTGCAGCACATCGTGAAATTCCGGGAGGAGCATCCGAACGTCGCCGTCAAGTTTCTCAGCTACATCGACCCAAGCTATATGATCCGCGATCTTCTGCTGGACGGCGCCGTGCATATTGCCATTCGATTTGATCCGCCCGAGCAAGCCAAAGTAACGCGCATTCCGCTGTTCGAAGATGAATTGCTGCTCGTAGCAGCAAAGAGGCGCAATTCTCCTGTTGCGGCTCGTGATTTCTATTCGCAGGCGTATTGTCATATCGAGTGGGGCCAGCCTTTTCCGGATTGGTTTAAAGCCATTGCCGGACCGGGTTACATTCCCGCCCTGCAAACCGATCACTCGTCCATCATGCTGACATTGCTGCTGCAAGGCACGGGATTCGGGTTCATGCCGCGTTCGATCGTCCAGCCGTATTTGGCTGACGGCCGTCTCGTTCGGCTTCCAGCTGAATTTGAACTGCCCGTCATGACGGCTTACGCGCTCTATCTGACCGAACAATGCGACCAGATCAGCGTTCGGCTCGGTTTGCGGCTCCTCGGCATTGCGGATCTGGCAGCTACGCCGCTCAAACCCGCTTCACTGCAGGCGAACTCTCCATAAACACGACTTCGACTTCGGGAAACGCCTCCCTCAGCATCTCCACAACGACGGTCATGCCGGATTCCTCGCTCTTCTGATGGCCGATAACGAGCAGGTTTCTGGCGATTCCCATGTCGATGGCATCCCGGATGTATTCGTTCGTTTCCCACTCATGCGTTTCGCCGGCTATCAAGAGGTCCATGTCATACTTCCGAAAGAAGTCCATGTGCATCGCAAATCCCGGCGCTCCCGGACTGAGCACGAAACGCGTCACCGGCCGCTCCAGGTCCCCGGCTCCCAACATGCTATCGATTCCAAGCTTGATCTTCAAATGGTCCATGATCGTCCGCACCGTTTGCGTCTCGCTCTCGGGCACGGTAAGCAGGTGCATATCCTGCGAATCCGCATACGCTTCCCACTCCAGCTTCTTCAGCATGCCGAGCAGAATGCCGTCCGGCTTGTATTGATGCACATAATCGTGCAGGCGGAAAATCGCGATCCCGGATTCATCGATCAACGCGCGCTTCCGCTCGTAAATCGGGTCGCCGGCCAGCCGCCCGACTTCATCCGCATGGTTGTAAAACGTCGGTTCATGCGTGATGATCAGGTCTACGCCGGCTTCTGCAGCCTGTTTGATGCCGGCATAGGTCGTCATGAACATGACCGCGATTTTCTTGACTTCGGCGCTCGGGCTGCCGCTTTTCAACGTATCGATGGAATGCTCGTTAAAGCCAACAGGACGAATGAGGCGGTCGATTACGGTTTGTACGGTGGTCGTTTGCATAATTTATATAGTCCTCCTTCGAAAATCTTAGTATGCGTAAGCCGCCGCGCGATCCAGCAAACTCAGCATGTACAGATCCATTCGTTCGACCATCAGTGCGTCCGTCAGGCCGGTGACGCCGAGATCCGTCCAGCCGCCGTACACCTCGGGCTCCCAGAACGCATAATCGATCAACGAGACAATGTCCCAGTATGGATCGTATGTATAGGCGTCACCGGCATGCCGGCAATAGGCATTCAGAAAATCATCCGCCGCCTCCAAGCCATGCAGCTGCGCCAGGTTCACGCGGCAATGTCCGACGTCGATGCCCGCAGGGCCGATGCAGCCGTTCACCCAATCGACGACGCCGCTGACCTTCCCGCCGGACCAAAGAATGTTCGTCGGATGATAATCGCGGTGTATGAACCGCTTCGGCGACTCAGGCTCCGGCCCCAGCACGATGGCCGCGGCAGCCAGCCATCGTTCGGGATACCGCGACCACGGGGACGTGTCCAGTTTCGATGCGTCGCAGTAGCGTCGATGCCGCCAAGGAAACGCTCCCGGCGGCACGTCGTGAATGGATGCGAGCGCCTGCGCCATACCGTCCAGCCAGCCGGCGATATTCGGCGGCGCCAAGTCGACTTCGCCGGCAAGCCGCGACATCAGTACGGCCGGCAAGCCGCTTTCGGAGCCTGTTTCGTCGTACGCGATGATTCCCGGCGTCGGCACGCCGTTATTGCTGGCAGCAAGCTGCAAGACTGCCGCTTCGTGAAGGGCAAGATCCGGCTCGTTGCCCAGCCACTCCGCGTTATCGAACAGGCGCATCACGACTGCCCGCTCCGCACCGCCGGCTCGCAGCGTCAGTTCATAGACAAGCGAGGAAATCCCGCCTTGAAGCCGTCTCGCGGCAAGCGCTTCGGCATCGGGATGGACGGCTTTCGCAGCCCACTGCAGCGCTTGCTGCAAGTAAGGATCAGCATGATTTTGCATGAATGCACCTAGCCTTCCGATAAGTAATGACGGTTTTCCAGCCTTAATCGTAACCGCCCTCGGCCGCGGGCATCGCTTTGTACGCGTCCGTGGCGCGGACGATTCCGGCAATATACGTTTGCAGCTCCAACAGCTTCTTCGCGCTTGCCGTCAAGCTGCAATGCTCCCCCGACCAGGTCAGCGTCTTCGTTTCCCCGGCAATCGTAATCGTCCAGCTGGCTTGATCGTAAGGTATTTGACCACAGCCCGGATTAATCGGATTGAGCTCCTTCAACTGCATGATGTTAATCGCTTTCATTTTCGCATAGATCGTACGCATTTCGCTATCGGAAAATACGAGGTCCGCCGTCGCGCTCCCTTTCACGATCAAATCTTTGGTCACTGTGTTCTCGTAGGTGTCGATCTCGTCCTTCATCCCATATCCGTACCTGACTTTGAAATCGAAATCATCCGGCATCTCGCTTGGCATCTCATTTAGCTGTACGCCTGCTTGCCGCTCGGGATTGCCCGTTGCGGCAGTGTTGGTATGCTCCTCTGCTCCGCAGCCGGACAGAAGCACGACCAATACCCCGGCAAACATGAACCATTTTCGCATTGTCGATCCCCCTGCCCTTGTAGACGGATTTGGCACGCGCAAGTTGCAGGCGGCGAGTGAGCGGTGAAAGGATTTCTTCCCCGGATACCGAACGTTATGAACAGGATCGTACCCAAAGGAGGCTCTTCCGACCAGCCATGACCGAGAACCAACCTACACCACCATCCTCAAGCCAGCCGAAACGTTTGCTTCTTGTCGACGGCATTCCCGGCTCGGGCAAAACGACGACGGCAACCCGTATTCATGACAAGCTCGCTGCGCAAGGCATTCGAACGAGATGCCTGCTCGAGTTGGAGGAACACCATCCGCTGCTGCCGCAAAACGAACAATATGGGGATCTGCAATCCGCCGCAGGCGCCGAAATCTTCATCCAGCAGCTCGTCAACCGGTATAGCAGGTTCGTGCAAGCGCAATTGAACGGTCCCGACGAAGTCATCATTATCGAGAGCGTCTTGTTCCAGGACGTGATCAGTGTTTCGCATCTGCAGGGCATGAATCTCGATCAACTGCGCGGCCTTACGGACTCGCTTCTGCAGCTGCTGGCGCCTTTGAACCCGCACTTGATTTACTACTATCATACCGATGTCGAAGGACAGTGGCGGTTCATCTGCAGCGTCCGCGGCAACGAATGGGGTCCGGTCTCCTTCCAGTCGGACGAAGACTTCGTGCAGGCCGGCGAGGTTTGGAGCAGAAGCCAGGCTTTCGTCCGTACGGCCGTCGATGCATGGGACATTCCGAAGCTTGTCATCGAGAACACCGACTATCAGTGGTCGGCTTACGACGCGAAGATCGATGGCTTTCTAACGGAAACGCTGCTGCCCGCGCATGCCGGCGAATAGTCCGATGATTTCCGTGCCGTAAGTTGGCAGGCCGCAACACGCCAATACGCAAAAAAAAAGCGAGAACCAGCCGCTCAAAGGCCGGTTCTTGCTTTTTATTTGGCGATCCCACTCCGTTCTAACCTTCCGCTACGTCGGCCTCCAGAGCGCTGGCGACCTCGACCATTTTCGGTATGACGGCTTCATTGGTGCCCGATACGTACAAGTCGCCCTGATAGTGCCGGAACGGGATTAATGCCTCGCCGAAGCTCCACATGAAGAAGTCGCCGTCGATGGACATGGTGGTGGACCCTTTCACGGTGAAAACATTCGTATACGCGAAATCGGGCTTGTCCTGAAAATACGCCTTGCATTCCTCCAGCGTAATCGGCTGCGTGCCCTCTCCTTGTTCTTTGAACTCTCTCGTAATGCGATAACGTTGACTCATAAGTCAGCCTCCCGATCAGATGTCTTGGTCTTTATCCTTGCTTTATCCTTGCTTCGCATGATGCCAATCGCAATCCTGCGCATGATCGTTGACCATGCCGGAGGCTTGCATATAGGCATAACAAATCGTCGATCCGACGAATTTGAACCCGCGCTTCTTCAAATCTTTGCTCATGGCATCCGATTGCGGCGTAGTCGCCGGAACTTCGCCTTTCCGCCAGTCGTTCCGGATCGGCTCGCCGCCGACGAACCGCCAGATATACGCATCGAAGCTGCCGAATTCCTCGCAAACTTGCAGGATGCAGCGCGCGTTCACGATAGCCGATCGGATCTTCAAGCCGTTGCGGATAATCCCGGCGTCGTTCATCAGCTCCGCTACCTTGTCCTCGTCGTAACGGGCGATGAGGGACGGATCGAAACCATCGAACGCCTTTCGGTAATTCTCGCGCTTCTTCAGCACCGTATACCAGCTCAATCCGGCCTGCGCGCCTTCCAAGACGAGCAGCTCGAACAACTTCCGGTCCTCGTGGACAGGGACGCCCCATTCGTCGTCATGGTAATCGATATATAACGGGTCCTCATTGACCCAAGCACAGCGGGCGGGCATGTTGGCATTCTTCCTTTCTATGAAACAATACGTCAATCTCGGACTTTCGTGTAGCACATCCTAGCACTGCTTGTCATCTACTATAGTAAAACAAAGAATGAGGTGATTCCTATGGCTCGCACCAAAGCCGTTCTACAGCCTGATTTAGTCCTGATTACGTGGTCCAGAAATCCGCTCGTATCCGGTTCCGCACGCCGCATCGTTTCCTCCCGCGTAATCGGCAGCTCCCAGCCCTGCACGGCCAGTTTGGCCCCCGGCACCCTGCTGGTCACTGCCCTCGCCTGCTTGCTCGACAACGACATCGGCTTCAAAATCGTATTCCGCAAAAAAACGTCCAGCATCAGCGGTTATTTGCTTTTGCAACGGCAGCGCTGACCGCGTTGCCGCGAGGGGCAGCGAGTCCGCTGCTCCTCTTTATTATGACATCCCGCATGGGCATTGCTCAAGTATGCGCTGCGCCGTCTGCTTCGAGACGGGTTATGGATTCGGGGAAAGTTCGGCCAGCGGGCAGCGCGGGTTTGCGGAGGGCTATCTACTACTGCTGGCCGTGTGGGTTTGCGGAGAGGGCTTCCTCCTGCTGCGGGCCGCGGGGGTTTGCGGAGGGGCTTTCAACTACTGCGGGCCGCGCGAGTTTGCGGAGAGGGCTTCCACTTACTGAGGGCCGCGCGGGTTTGTGGAGGTGTTTCCAACTACTTCGGCCGCGTTGGTTTGCGCATGGCTTCCAACTACTGCGAGCACGGAGGTTTGCGGAGGGGCTGCCTCCTGCTGCGGGCGCGGGGGTTTGCGGAGGCGCTGCCTCCTGCTGCGGGCGCGGGGGTTTGCGCAGGGCTTCCACTTACTGCGGGCCGCGCGGGTTTGTGGAGGTGTTTCCAACTACTTCGGCCGCGTTGGTTTGCGCATGGCTTCCAACTACTACAGGCTGCGCAGGTTTGCGGTGGGGCTTCCAACTACTGCAGGCTGCGCAGGTTTGCGGTGGGGCTTCCTCCTGCTGCGGGCACGGAGGTTTGCGGAGGGGCTGCCTCCTGCTGCGGGCGCGGGGGTTTGCGCAGGGCTTCCAACTACAGCGAGCCGCGCGGATTTGCGGAGGGGCTTCCAACTACTGCAGGCTGCGCAGGTTTGCGGTGGGGCTTCCTCCTGCTGCGGGCACGGAGGTTTGCGGAGGGGCTGCCTCCTGCTGCGGGCGCGGGGGTTTGCGCAGGGCTTCCAACTACTGCGAGCCGCGCGGATTTGCGGAGGGGCTTCCAACTACTGCAGGCTGCGCAGGTTTGCGGTGGGGCTTCCTCCTGCTGCGGGCACGGAGGTTTGCGGAGGGGCTGCCACTTACTTCGGCCCGTGCGGGTTTGTGGAAGGTTTGCCACCTACTTCGAGCCGCGTGGGTTTACGGATGTGATTCCTCCTGCTGCGGGCTTCGCGGGTTTGCGGAGGGGTTGCCACTTACTTCGGTCCGTGCGGGTTTGCGGAAGGTTTGCCACCTACTCCGAGCAGCGCGGGTTTACGGATGTGATTCCTCCTGCTGCGGGCTTCGCGGGTTTGCGGAGGTTCTTCCAACTACTCCGGGCAGCGCGGGGTAAGGTGTATATCAGCCCCGTACTTCTTCCTAACGAACTCAGCCAGCCTTATTTGGGCATATTCTGCCTCTTTTATTTTCTAACGAATCTCAGAGACGCTATTTCTTTGAAATCGGCGAATTCCCTCCTATTTGCGCTCATTCACATACCATTAACGCCGCTGGAGTTCGTTAGAATTTTTCTGAAGCCATTTTCATGAAAATAAGCGTGATACGATTCGTTAAATGAGCAAATTTTATTTCGGCAAGCGACTCTGGACAACAAACGGGGATTCCGTGGGGCTCGGAGCTGCTGTGGTGGTGTGCCGCGCACAGCTGCTCGCGCTTCCGCGTGCGTGGTTTGCCGCGCACAGCGGCGCTCGCTTCCGCGTGCCGTGGTTTGCCGCGCACAGCTGCCCGCGCTTCCACATGCGTGGTTTGCCGCGCACAGCTGCTCTCGCTTCCACGTGCGTGGCTTGCCGCGCACAGCTGCTCTCGCTTCCGCGTGCCGTGGTTTGCCGCGCACAGCTGCCCACGCTTCCACGTGCCGTGGTTTGCCGCGCACAGCTGCTCTCGCTTCCGCGTGCGTGGTTTGCCGCGCACAGCTTCGCGCACTTCCACGTGCGTGGTTTGCCGCGCACAGCTTCGCGCACTTCCACGTTCGTGCAGTACCCAGCACAGCGGCGCTCGCTTCCACGTACGTGGTGTGCCGAGCACCTCTGCCCGATTTCCTCCTGCCGTAACGACAAAAAACAGCCCGCCGTTTCCGGCGAGCCGCTCCTCCTCATCGATGCTTCGCTTACTTGCCAGCTACGTCTTCCACGAACGATGCCGTCGTTCTCAGCTTGCCGATGCGCGGGAAAATATACGTGCATGTCCCGTCATGCTCCGCTTGACTCATCGCCGTCATCGCATCCGTAATAAAAATTTGGTTATAGCCCAATTGGTACGCTTCGCGAGCCGTCGACTCGACGCCGATATTCGTCGAAATGCCGCATAGGACGATGGTATCGATGCCGCGGCGGCGAAGCTGGAGATCGAGATCCGTTCCGAAGAACGCGCCCCACTGACGCTTCGTTACGACATGATCCTGTGCGCCGACGCCAAGTTCAGGCGCGAATTCCGCCCAGCCTTCGGGATAGCCGCCTGCCCGCGGTTCCATATCCGTAGCCGGCTTCAGCGCATCCTTTCCATCCAGGAAATCCACTTTGACGAAGGTGATGAATCCGTTCTGCTTGCGGAACTGTTCGACCAGCCGCACCGTGTGCGAAACGATCTCCGGCCCTTTCGGCGACATGCCGACAATGCCCTTCTGCAAGTCGATAATAACGAGTGCCGTTTTGTCGAAATTGACGTTCAATGCTTCCATGATTTAACCTCCACATGTATGATTTAGGCGGCTCCCCGCCGTCCCTCGCCCCGGGGCTGCTTGCGAAGCACGATTCGCAGCAGCGGCGGCACGAGGAAGAAAATAAAGAACATCCGGAACAGCTGATACCCGGCCACGATCGGTAAATCCGCATGAATTTCATGGGCGATGATGCCCATCTGATCCATGCCGCCCGGCGCGAGGCTGAGCAAGCCCGTCGCTTCGGACATCGGCTGCAGCACGGACAGCAGCACTGCCATTCCGAGCGCGCCGGCTATAAGCAGCAGCCCGCTGACGATGGCAAGCGTAAAGTTGCGCACCATATTCGGCAATTGTCTCGGTCTCAGCATCAGCCCTACATACGTCCCGATCATCAGCTGCGCCATTTGCGTCAATGCTCCGGGCAGCGCCGGACCATGAAGGCCGCACAACTGCACGATCGCCGTGCCGATCGCAGGTCCGAGCAAATAAGCGGTCGGCAGTTTAATGCGATTGCCGATGATGGCGCATACGACGGAGACGACCGCGAACACAAGAATGTTCGGGAACAGCCCGCCCCAGCTGGGCGCCACGGCGGAGACGGCAGCCGCGGCCGAAGCCGAAGCGTCCTTCACCTGGCCCAGAATCGGACTGAATACGATAAGCGGCACGCAAATGACGATCATCATCAGTCTTGTGACCTGCGTGAACGTCACCGCCGTAATGTTAATGCCTTCCGTCTCTTCGGCCAAGATAATGACTTGCGTCAAGCCGCCCGGAATGCTGCCCAGCAGCGCGGTACGAAACCCCATGCCGGAAAACCGCGATACGACATAGGCGATTCCCACGCAATAGGCCAGCAGCAGCACCGCCATCAGCAGCATATAGGGCAGCTCGTGCGCCATTTCCTTTAATGCCGCCGCCGTCAGCGACAGCCCGATCGTGTACCCGACGATAATGAGCGCCGCATTCCGCAGCTGCGGCGGCCAGACGAATCGGTCCGCGACCACATTGTTGCCGATAAGCATGGCGATCATGGGCCCGAGCAGCCAAGGAATCGGAATTTGAATCAGTTTGAACAGCAGTCCGCCGACCACCGACAGGACAATCGTCAACGCAACGGCGCCGAGTCGAATCGGCTTGCGTGTACCCATAACTATCTCCTCGCTTCTTCTACAGAATGCCATTTCATGCCGGTTTCTATGAAAGCGCATAATATGAGCAATTATTTGCACATTTAAGCCAAAAAAAATTTAGCTTTTCATCAAGTCCGCCACGGTAAAGTTGCCCAGCACCTTCGTGACTTGTATATTGATTTCGGACATGATGGTCTGGAACGACTCGTTCACCCGCTGGCCGAAACCGTGATCGCCCGTCGTATCGAGCATCCGGTCCCATACCGGCTGTTCGTCATGCAGGGAAGTGTACACCTCGAATAAGGTGATCGCTTCCGGGGAACGAGTCAGCTCGTAGCCGCCCGAGCGGCCCTGCCTTACCTCGACGATACCGGCATCGCCGAGCTGCGCGAGTATTTTGCGAAGCGCGGTCGGCTCGCATCGAATTTGCTCCGCGATCTCCGCGCTGGAACGTAAATCATCATTGGTCGCCAGCACGATCAGCGCTTGAAGTCCCAAACCAAACCGTTTCAATTGAGCCATCGTTTATTGGATGCGCCTCTCTGTGTGTATTAATGTGCTAATTTTAGCACACTTAAAATCAACTCGCAACTGAAGTACCGTGTTGAAACGCCGAATATGCCTGGCGACATAATATCGCAGACATACAGGGCGCAAATTATAAGGACATCGGACATTTTGGGAAAAATAGCGAATGAATTGCCTCCTCCACTTGGCAGCGGAACGATTCTCTTGGCATCAAACGAATGTCCGGAGTTGACCGCTTACCTACACCTACAACCTGATCAGCACTTCCGAACCGTCCTGTGCCTTGATATCGACCAGAACCGTCCCTTTGCAGCGCCGCAGCTCCTTGATGAGCTGCCTGATCGCCTGCCTTGTGCTTCGACTCTCGAGCATCGACAGCACCTGTTCAAATCCGAATTGGCTCCAGTCCGGATCGGAATCCGGTTCCCGGATCGCGTGTCCGCCCGCATGTCCGCCGTGCCTGTTCAGCCAGCCTCTCATAGTGCGCTGGGCTAAACCGGAAGTTACGATTCCGCTCGCCATGCGCACTAAGGCATAAGGGACCGGAATCGTAAAAGAATGCTCCCTGCTCTTCAGCTTCACGATGATCATGGTCTATCACTCGATCACGACGGTGATGGTATCCTTGTCACCGGAGCGAATATCGACGATTTGCCCGTCAAGCTCATTCTCGATCGCAGAGATCAGCATGTCGATATCGATATCCTTCACGTATTTCGCAGCCTGCGGAATTTGGGCCGCGACGCTGTGCCCCGCTCCGAGAATGGCCTTCACCAGTCGAATCGGCAAATTAATGCTGATATTATCGTTATCTTGGGACGTGATCCGTAATTTCAACGTTTTGTTTAAGTATCCGCCGGATGCCGAATCCTGGTTCTTCGAATAGCCGGATTGCCCGAGCCCCTGTGCGGCATGCGAGGCAGTACCCGGCTGCGTCTCCTTCAGCGCATGAATCAATTCGGAAGCCTTGTCTGCATCGATTCTGCCTTCCTGCATCATGGACAGCACTTTGCCGATTTCTTCTTTCATCGCTGCTTCCCCCTATTCGTCCTTCAACATTTTGACCGCTTCATCCGCGGTGATTTCGCCATTCTCCAGCATGGCTATGACCTTCTTCTTATCCACTTCCGGTTTCTTCTGCGTATCGTAGCCGAGAGCCGTAATGATCTCGTTAAGCTTGCCGCGCACCGTAGGGTAAGAAATCCCGAGCTCTTTCTCCACTTCCTTGATGTTGCCTCTGTTCACTAGAAAGGTCGTTACGAAATGGAGCTGTTCGGGAGAGAGCAGCGCCAGCTTCGATAATTCAAAATCATTCTCGATCGTCGTCCGGCAATGCCCGCATTCCAGCTTGACGGCATGCAGCGGATGTTCGCATACGGGACACTGCGTGAGGATGGGATATTTCATACGCGGCTCCTTTCCTTTGATTTAATTATAAATCAATTTATTCAATTTTCAAGTCAATTAAATTGATATTTTTAATTATCGTGTTAATTTTATTAATTCCAATGCACACAATCTTCTCTAACCTTAATGGCTCCATTAAAAAAAGCCTCTACGCGTCCAACGGGATGAAGCCCGGTGTCAACCTGGCCCGTTCCTATGGAATCGATGAGACTCTATAACGATAGAACTGCATGGACGTATAAGCGATAGATCCAACGCAATTAGCCGCCAATCACTCCGGGATCGTCGTTCTTGCCTTCTCCCCATCGGACTGCCCATTTCTCCATTTCTTTCAGCGCGTCCTGAAACCCCTTGCCCTTCGCCGTCAGCGAATATTCCACCGTCACCGGGACCGTCGGAAACACTTGCCGGTTCACGATCCCGCTCCGCTCCAAGTGGCGCAGCACATCCGTGAGCGATTGCGTCCGTACGATCGCCAGATCCCGGTTCAATTGCGCGAATCGTCTCGGTCCAGCGGACAGCTCGGCAATGACGAGAAACGCCCATTTGGCGCCCAAAATTTCCAGAACGGAACAAATGTTGGTGGAACGCGACGACTGTGGCTGCGAGTGCGGCAGTGGCTGTAGCTCCGGGTCTAGATCACTCGTATGCTGCTCCTGAATTCCAGTGGCCGTATGCGCCACCGTATCCGGATGCCCTTCAGCACCCTCACGCTGATGTGCAAGCTTGCGCAGTTTCACTCCGGCTAGCGATTCCATATCTAAGCCCTCCTTCATCAACTAACTTACTTTTAGTTAGTTAGTCAAAATAGTTGGATTATATCCAAATCTTTTGCCTTCTTACTTATTGTTAGTACCTCTATTATACTACATCCAAGGGTACTCTGACATAACCAATGAAGGGAATGATTGTCATGAAAAACAATTACCGTTTCACCGTTTACGCGCTAGCCTTCGGCGCCTTCTTCACGGCCACCTCGGAATTGGTCGTCTCCGGGATCTTGAATATCATCGCTGCCGACTTAAGGATATCGCTTGCCACGGCCGGCTTGCTGATTACCGCCTATTCGGCCGCTTTCGCCATCGGCACGCCGATCATCGTCTCCCTCACCTCGCGGGTCGAACGCCGCAAAGTGCTGGCTGCCGCGCTCGTGTTGTTCATCATCGGCAGCTTCGCGTCCAGCGCGAGCACCTCGATCGAAATGCTGATGCTATCCCGTATCGTGCTCGGCATCAGTTCCGGCGTCTACCTCGTCATCGCATTCGGGGCGGCGGCGCGAATCGTCCCGGCGGAGAAACTCGGCAGCGCCATCGGCACGATCGTACTGGGCTTCAGCAGCGCAATGATTCTCGGCGTTCCGATCGGAATCGCCGTCGCGGAACGCTACAGCTGGCAGGCGATCTTCCTGCTGCTCGGCATCGTCAGCATCGTATTCGCGATCCTGCTCTACCGCCTGCTGCCCGAGATCGAAGGAGACGCTCCGATTCCGTTCCGCAAACAGTTCAAGGCGCTTGGGAACACGGTCGTGATCAGCGCGCTCGTGTTAACCTTCTTCAGGGAATCCGGCAACTCCGTCCTCTTTACGTATATGTCGTCATTTCTGCAGCAAATCCTGCATTTCAGCATCTCCGGCGTCAGCGCCATGATGCTCGTCTTCGGCGTGGTCGGAGCGATCGCCTCGCGTATCGGCGGCTACGTCGTTGACCGATGGGGCGCGGCCCGCATGATTATCGCGGGAATCGCGGTTCATATTGCCGCGCTCGCATTGCTCCCGGTATTCACCGGAACGGTCATCGCCGGCGTCCTGCTCTTGGCCGTCGTCGTGTTCGGCATGTTCGCGGTCGGACCGGCGATCCAAAGCTATTTTATCCAGCAAGCCCCTCAATCAGCGAACCTGATCCTAAGCTTGAATACATCGGTTATTCATCTTGGCCTTGCGGCAGGCGCCGGAGCCGGCGGCGCGATGCTGGCCGGCGCCTCGACCTTGCGCTTCCATCCATGGCTGGCCGCCGTCGTGCTGCTGATCGGCCTGGCGGCGGGACTTGTCGGCTTCTCCGGCCGCCGACGCCGAAACCACGTACAGCGCCGAGACGTGCATGCCGTTCCAAGCGAATAACCGTTCTGAACGGCACTCTCGTCTGGATGCTTGAGGCGCACTGTCTGCCCCGCGTCAATTTCGCCGCCCGAATCAATAAACCGCGTCCAATGGACGCGGCTTGCGGGTTAATCATTATTCGTTTGAGGGCTTACGAATAGCACCTTACTCGTCACTAGCTGGTTTGGGGAATACGGTCCGGGCGACTTCCAGCGCCGACGCGGCCCGCGGCCAGCCTGCATAGAACGCCAGATGCGTGATCGCTTCCGCCAGTTCTTCCTCCGACAGACCGTTGTCCCGCGCCAATCGCAGATGATAAGGCAGCTGTCCGGTTTGCCCGGCCGCGACGAGAGCCGATACCGTTATTAAGCTTCTGTCCCGAAGAGAAAGTTCTTCCCGCCGCCAGACGTCGCCGAAGAGCACCTCCTCCGAATACCGGACGAATTCCGGCGCCGTCTCGCCGAAGCACGTGCGTGCAGTGCCAGGGATTAGTCGATGCATCCTAATTGCCTCCTTATAATCGGGTCGCGATAATATTCATTTGAAAGGGTTTCGCGCTGCTTCCGAAGAAACTATAAGAGCCGGAACTAGAGCAGATGGAACTAGAGCAGATGGAATTAGAGCAATAAGGCACAAGAACGGATGGAAGCAAGCGCTGACCTATACCTGATAAAGGACGTGATTCGCCATGGAAGAGGATCGCATGCGTTACCCGCTCGGACGATTGGTTCCCGCCGCTAATCCGACGACAGAAGACCTCGAACGCTGGATAATGGACATTGGCGGCATTGCCGCAACGCTTCGCTCCGAGGTGGAGAAGCTCACGATGGCGCAGCTCCTGACGCCCTATCGTCCCGGGGGCTGGACCGTGCTGCAAGTCGTCCATCATTTGGCCGACACAGACCTCAACGCGTATTTCCGTTTCAAACGAGCGCTGACTGAAGACGAGCCGCAAGCAAGCACGTTTCGCGAAGATGCTTTTGCGGAATTGGCCGACTATCGGGTGACGCCTGCGGAAGTATCGCTGGCGATGCTGGGTGCGCTGCACCGGAGGTTCCTCGACCTGCTGCAAGACCTGCTCCAAACCCCTGCGCAATTCCGCCGGACGTTCACCAGCCCGAAGCACGGCGTCATGACGCTCGCCCAAGCCGTGGAGCGATTCGCATGGCACGGACGGCATCATATCGCCCAGATCACCGGATTAAAGTCGCGTATGGGATGGAATTGAGCGTCCGATGGAATTGAAAGTCAGTGAGGATGATCGCAAACTCAGCGTATGCGTTCATCGATCTCAATCATTTGCGCCACTCCGTTGCCGAACGACCAATTCTCCAATCCCGTCTCGACGAGCACGACGAATACATCCTCTTCGCGAATGCCGCATTCCGCTTGCAGGAGTGCGGCCAATTCTCGGTAGAAACGCTGCTTCTTCTCCGTGCTTCGGCCTGATGCGAGCGTAATCTGGACGAATACCAGACCGTCGCTGCGGCTCACCTGCAAATAATTGCGGCTGTATTGAAACTCGCCCCGCTTATGACCGTGATACACTTGAAAATAATCCTCGTCCGGCACGTCGAACTCCTCCTGCAAGGCTGTCATGATCGTCCTCGCGATACCGGCAAGCTGCTCTTCCCGATAGTGCTCCTCCAAGTAACTGACACGAATGAAAGGCATGTTCCTCACTCCTTAATAAGTGGATAGGAACATTGTAATGCCGTCATCTTCATCTGTATAATGGATAATAATCATAATCACATTCGATATTATCGATGGAGTTGACAACCATGGATTTGAAAGAATTAATAACGTTCCGGACGATCGTCCGGGAAGGCACGTTCTCCAAGGCGGCCGCCGTGCTGAATTACGCCCAATCGACGGTGACGAACCAAGTCCAGCGATTGGAGAAAGAGCTTGGCCTGCAGTTGTTCACGCGAGGATGGGACGCGGAGCTGACGGAAGCCGGGCGGCGCTACGCCGACGAAGTCGATAAACTGATCGCGCATTGGCAGTATGTCATCGAGCAAGCCAAGGCGCTGCGGCAGGAAGAAATCGGCGAGCTGCGCATCGGGTTGATCGAGCCGCTGGCCGAAGGCGTGCTGCCTGCGGTTATGCGTAATTTCGGCGGGCTCAAACCGAACATTTCCGGTCATTTCACGATCGGCAATACGGATACGCTCGCCGAGGACGTTCGCAGGCAAACGATTCATGCGGCCGTATGCGGCGAACCTGCAGACACAGCAGGCTTATCGTTCAGTCCGCTGTACAACGAGAGAGTATCGTTCATCGCGGCAGCCGATCATCCGCTTGCAAGCATGGCCGCAGCGGATTCTGCGCTTCCTCTTGCCGCACTTAACGACCATCCTTTGATTCTTGGAGGCAAAACCTGCTTGTATCACTTGAAGGTCCAGCGGGCGTTCTCGCGCATCGAGGCTTCGCCTTTCACCCATACCGTCAGCCGAATCGCATCCATTCCCGCCATGATCCGGGAGATACCCGCCATCGGGGCCGTTCTGGAATCCACGGCGCTCCCCGTCGGCGTCGTTCGCCTGCCGGTTCAACTGGAGACGCCGGAGATTCCCGTCGGCATCCTGCAGCCGAGAAGTACGGATTACGTTGCCGCTCCCTTGCGTCTGTTTCTGCAGGGTTTGCGCGATGAGATCGGCAAGCGTTCACCGCTTCGCCCGGCATGATATACTGGAACAAGCATCCAGCAGCCTGGCATCAACGAAGGAGGTCGTAACCTTTTGTTCCGAATCATGCTTATCGAAGACGACGCGGACATCCGCGGCATCGTGGCGGGAACGCTGCGCAAATGGCAGTACGAAGTCGTCGAACTGGCTGATTTCGGCCATGTGCTGGGCGAATTCGAAACCCATCGTCCCCATCTGATTTTGCTCGATATCAACCTGCCCGTATTCGACGGTTTTTATTGGTGCAGACAAATCCGCGCCGTCTCCAATGTCCCGATTATTTTCCTATCCTCCCGCAATCAGAATATGGATATCGTGATGGCCATCAACATGGGCGGCGATGATTTCGTGCAGAAGCCGTTCGATCTGGAAATTCTCGTGGCCAAAGTAACCGCGCTGCTGCGCCGCAATTATACGTACCAGGAAGAAAGCCTGCAGCTCCGGCACCGCGGCTTGCAGCTGAACCTCGCCAACTCGACCGCCGACTACGACGGACGAAGCTCCGAGCTGTCGCGGAACGAATTCATCATTCTCGGCGTGCTCATGCGGAAGACCGGCATCATCGTTTCCCGCGAGGACCTTATGCAGGCATTATGGCATGACGAGCAGTTCATCGACGACAATACGCTGACCGTGAACGTCAACCGGCTGCGGCGCAAAATCGCCGATCTCGGTCTGGATTCGTTCATCGCGACCCGCAAAGGAATGGGGTATATCGTGGAATGAAGCTGTGGCGTTTCCTGAAATACGAACGATCCTACATGCTGCTCTGCGCGGCGACCTTCGGCTTGGTCATGCTGATCGGGTACACGGAACCGGGCAACCGGCTGCATGCCGAGAATCTGATCTACCTGCTCGTGCTGCAGCTGCTGCTCATGGCCGCCTTCTTCGGATACCGCTACTATCGGAACACGCTTGCGATCCGCATGATGCGCGAAGAAGACGGCGAGCCGTTGTCGCTCGAAGCCGAGGCTTGCCAGCAAGTCATTCAAGAGATGGAACGCGCGCATATCCGGGCGCTGAACGAGGTGCATGCGAGGCAGAAGGAGTATTATGATTTCATCGTGTCCTGGTTCCACGAAGTGAAGACGCCGATCTCCGTCATCCGCCTCATGCAGCAGACCGAAGTCGACGCGCGCAGCCTCGAGGAGCAGGTCACCCGTATCGAGCAGTATGTCGATCAAGCGCTGTACTATGCGAAATTGGATAGTTTCAACCAAGACTACGAGCTCGTCAATTGCGACTTGGAGCCCCTAGTCAAGGCTGCCGTGAAGAGCAGTTCCAAAGCGTTCATCGCCAAAAAAATCCGGCTGTCGCTGGACATCGGTTCCACGATCGTGCAAAGCGACTCCAAGTGGCTGTACTACATTATCGGCCAGCTGCTGTCCAACGGCTTGAAATACACGCCCGCGCAAGGGGAAATCAGCATCGCCGCGCGAACGAACGACCGGGAAAAGCTGCTTATCGTGCGGGACACCGGCATCGGCATCGAACCCCGCGATCTGCCGCGCATCTTCAATCGGGGGTTCACCGGAACGAACGGCCGCATTCATATGAAGTCGACCGGCATGGGGCTATATCTGGCGCAAGAGTTGTCGAAGCGGCTTGGCCATTACATCACATGCGTCTCCGAAGCCGGCCGCTTCACCGAAATGACCGTGCATTTTCCAAGAAGCCACGATCCTTACCGCGAGACGCTGCAGCATGCGCCCTTCGGCAGCGACGGCAGCAGCAATGAACGCAGCAGCCCCGGCGACTGAATTCAGTCACCGGGGCTGTCGTCATTACGCCGTCCGATTGGCGATCCGATAATATATATTCGTGGAAACAAGATAGAACCCGGCATAAATCAAGAAGTACAACGCCATAATGCCCCATACCATCCCCTTCAAATTCGGAAAATCCTGCACGGAGTCCAAGATGTACGTCTTAATAATAAGCCAGCTGCTCAACAAACCCGGCAGGAGCGGCAGCGCGAACACGAACAGCAGCTGCTTGCGAATGACGCTCATCATTTCCCTCCGGCCGACGCCCAGCTTGCGGAGGATCGCATACTGCCGGCGAGCTTCCGTCGCTTCCCGCAGCTGCTTGAAATAGATGACGCTGGCCAAGGAGAACAGCGCGATCAGCGCGAGGAAGGCGCTGGAGAACAACAGCAGCGACGAGCCTTCGATCTGCCTGGAATACACGTCGGCGAAGGACGAATAATACGTGTCGGACTGTCCGGTCACGATGGCGTGGAGCTCCCGCGACAGCGCTTCTGCGTTGGCGGCGTCCGCAAGGTTATAGATTCGAAACGTCGAGATCGAAGCTGAGTTAGAAGCTGAAGCCTGGCTCTCCTGGCTCAATCGGTCATATTCCCCGTCAGCGATGACAAGCACGGCAGGCTTCTTGACCATCGATGTGACGGGATCCGTCGACCAGCCCAGCAGCGCGTAGTCTTTCTTCTCCACGACCTTGAACGTTGCTGCATGCGATTCATTTGACGCTTTCGATTCTTTAGTTGACGCATTCGATCCATTCGATTCATGCGATTTACTCGCCCCATCCGACAGCACGCGGACTTGGAACGCTGCGCCCGATCCGGGCAGCGCTTCCGGAAAATCCATGCCTTGCGAGAGGGATACCGCTTCATCGCCGCTTAGGCTGACCTGCTGCTTATCGCCGCGCGCCGCGACGACGGCATTATAATCCGCAGCCGACACGAGCAGCACGCCGGGCGCGTAATATTCCGGATTCTCGAACGCGATCGCAGGATCCGTCACCGGTTCGGAGCGCAGCAGCTCCAATGTGCGGCTGGTCAATATGCCATGATCAGAAGCCTCGATCGCCTTCTTCACTTCGCTATCGACGGCGGCGCTCTTCGACTCGTACGCAAGATCATTCGGAAGATTGCGGCCGACCGCCTCGAATTGAACGGAATAATTGATCGATACGAAGCACATGAGCAGGATGAGCATCGTGCTGAATAAGGATATAAACGTCAAATTCAACGTATTGCCGCGAATTTGAAACCGGATCGACGAGGTCCACAGCGTCGTATTGCCGCCGTAATACCGCTTGCTTCGGCTCCATTGCTGCAGCAGCCAGCCGGCGAATTGGCGGAAGAACAAGTACGTGCCCGCGACGATGCCGATCGAGCAATAAATTAAGGATGCGCCGGCATGATCCGACCAGAAGGCGGATTGCTTGCCGCTTCCGACGATGAAGAGCGACGTGCCCAGCAACAGGACTGCGAGCACGGCAAGCACGGCCGATGTCCGGATCGGCTTCTCCGTTATCTCCTTCGCGCGGAAGAGGTCGACCAGCTGCACGCGAGCGATCAACAGGTAGCTCTGGATCGCGGCGGCAGCGATCAGCACGACGAACACCGCAAGCGTGGCGATGATTGCCTGCACCGGATAGTCGAGCGAGATCGCTTGATCGTATTTCATGAGATTCATCAGCAGCGCGCCGAAAATCTTGGACAGCAAGCCGCCTAATAACCCGCCCGCAAGAAGCGCCGCAGCGCCAAGCGCCAGCGTCTCGTACAGCAGCATGAGCAGCAGATGGCGCTCTTTCATGCCGTACAGCATATACATGCCGAGCTCTTTCTTCCGCTGACGGATGAAGAAGGAATTGGCATAGAGAATAAACAAGACGACGAACAGCACGATGACCGACGAACCGATCAGGAAGCCGGTTTGGAAGTTCTGCGCGTTCTCCAGCGCATCCAGAATGTCGGGATTGTACATGACGGACGAGAACGAGAAGAAAATCATGATGCCGATGACCATGGAAATGCCGTAAATCGTGTACAGACCGAGGTTTCGCCGAACGTTCTTCAAGGACAACTCGAGCAGCGTCATCTCAGCTTTCCTCCCAGCAAGCTCTGCGTTTCCAGAATGCGATTGTAGAAGGCTTGCTGGCTTTGCTCCCCCGGGTACATTTCATTGACGATCGCCCCGTCGCGCAGGAATATGACCCGGCTGCAGTAACTCGCGGCATACACGTCATGCGTGACCATCAGAATCGTCGTGCCGAATTTACGGTTCAACACGGACAGCTCTTCGAGCAATTGCGTCGCCGATCTGGAATCCAGCGCTCCTGTCGGCTCGTCCGCGTACACGATCGCCGGTTTCGTAATGATGGCGCGGGCGCATGCCGTGCGCTGCTTCTGTCCGCCGGACAGCTCGCTCGGATATTTATCCAGCAAATCGGCGATGTTCAACGCTTCCACGATCGGCATGAGCCGCGCGTCCATCTCCTGCGGCTTCATTCTGCGCAGCGACAGCGGAAGCAGAATATTCTCCTTCACGGTCAGCATGTCCAGCAAATTGTAGTCTTGAAAAATAAATCCCATCCGTTCCTGCCGGAACCTCCGCAAGTCCTTCTTATCCAGCGCTAGCAAGGACTGCCCTTCCAGCCAAACGTCGCCGGCCGTAAACCGGTCGATCGTCGACAAGACGTTCATCAGCGTCGATTTGCCGGAACCGGAAGGTCCCATTACGGCGGTAAATTCGCCGGCTTCGACGGTCAAATCGATATTTTTCAAGACCGTCGTTTTGCCGTAGGCTTTCGAAATGTTCTCCGTGCGTATAATCGCGGCTGCGTTCATGGCGCTACCTCCCTTTCGTTATCTCTACTATAGACCGGAAGGAATAGCCATAACCATCGAAGCTGCATGCCGCGAGGTGACAATTTTGTCACTTTCGCGCCCTTGCTAGCGACAAAAAAACGAGCTTGCCTCGGCAAGCTCGTTCTTCGGTACGTTCGTTACGCGGCAAGCTCAGTCTCCTGCCCGGCGCAAGATGATGAAATCCGCCGACGACTGGTCCTTATATCGCTGCGGAATGAGTTCATGCACATAATAATCTTCGAACTCCGCCAAGTAATGAAAAATATCGCGGTCCCGGATCGTCTCGACGACCTGCGGTTCCGTCTGCCGGGTAATCCGCGTGTATATGACGACGACGCGAGGCTTCGGACTGAACAGATCGCGGAGCGTCGCCCGGTAATCCGCTTCCTCCGTAATATGATAGAGCACGTCCAGGCATACCGTCAGATCCGTTTCCAAGAAACCGCGGTTGAAGAACGCGCCGGGCCGGTAAAGCATGAAGCTCTTGGTCGCGTCGCGTCCGTATTTCTCCGCGCACAGCTGGACGGCGGTCGGGGAAATATCCAGTCCGAGATAGTGAGGATAATGCATCAGCGACAGCTGGTTGCCGTCGCCGCATCCGAATTCCACGACGCGGCTCAAGCCGTATTGCGCGATGACGCCATTGACGACCTCCGCCTTGAAATCCGCCAATTCTCCGAAAGACCCTCGGCCGGACGTGCCCCCGCCTTTATAATTGTCCTCCCAATATTGGATATAATCGAACCCCATAATTCCCTCCTTAACCTGCTCATTTCACATATAGACGTTTATGCAGAACGGCACGATAGCAGTACAATCTCCCCCACAGCTCGGACGTCACCGCATCCGCTGGCAGCGCATCGGCGAAACCTCCGGCGATGATCAGCCCCTGCTCCTGCGCAAGCTCCCGGAAACGATGCAGATCGACCGTCGGATAATCGAAGGTCAGCACGAGCCGCCCCGCCGGTTTCAGCGTCCGGGCGAATTCCCCGAGCGCTGCCGTCACATCCGCTGCGCCCAGGTGCTCCAGCACGGAGATGCAGAAGATCGTGTCGAAATACTCGCCCGGGTACGGCAGCGCCGCAATGCTGGCATGCGCTCGCCGCAAGCCGCTCAAGCCGGACGTCCGCATGAGGATTTCCGCCGCTCCTTTGCCGAAATCGCGAACCACGTCCATGTAAATGTCCGTTTCCGATAGGATGCGCGCATCCCAGTCGCAGGCATGCGCTTCCTTGCAGCGGTCGGCCAAAAAGAACTTGAACGGGTGCGATATGCCGCATGCCGCATCCAGAACGACGTCGTCCGGGTTGGCGAATCCGGCGCACCATGCATACTCATACGGCCTGCTCCACCACGTGGATGGAAGCTGGAACACGAAGCTGTCGGCGCGTTCATCGGAGGCCGTGAAGAAGCGGGCTGCCATGGCATGCCGGCCGGCATCCGCCGCCGATCCGCCGCTGCTCATAGCGGCACCTCCTGCTCAGCCATCTTCTCAGGCCGCGATGCTTGCTCCGCTTCAACCGGCTCCGCCTCGGCCGGCTCAGCTTCGGCCGCCATTCTCTCATCCAGCATCGGCCGCAGCACGCCTTCCAGATAGGCCTTGTTGTGCAGCACGGATGCGTCTTCCGGGCGGTACTCGCGCGCGCGTTCGTTATGAACGAAAGCCCTCGCGTAATCGCCGAGCTTGTCGTAACACACGCACAGCTGCAAGTGCGGCAGCCACGTCGAGCAGGAATTGTTTTGCAGCGACCAGGATTGCTCCGGTTTAGGCGTGGTCAATGCCGCTTCGTACCAATAAGCCGCGGTTGCGTGAGCCCCCCGCTGCAAATGCCAATACCCGATCCGGCAGCAAAACTCGGGCCGCGGACTGCCGTATTTGAACGATCGCAGCGCGTATTCCAGCGCCAAGTCGACCGCTCCGAGCGCCGAGTAGCAATCCGACATCTTCCCGCACGCGGCGATGTTATCCTCTACCCAGCCTTCCCCGGACAGAAGAAAGCGGCTGTAATAGATAATCGCCTGTTCGTAACGCGCATGGTCGTTCAGTTCGTTGGCGTAGTAATACAAATCCCTTGGTCCGAACGATTCGCCTTTTGCCAGCCGCTGTTCGTAAATACGCAGGTTCCGGTCGCTGTCGTGCCGGAGACTGGCATGCGTGACAGCGATGTCCGATGCGAAAGATACCCCGTAGACCTCCAAATATTCATGGACCGCGCCGATCCACCTGAAGCCGCGCGATCGTTTCACGAGACGATTCCTGCGAAGGGCGCTTGTGACGGTCCCGTATTCGTCCTTGCTTAAGTGATAGTCCATCGAAACCGTATCCACATCGGACGATAGAGAGCTTTTGAGCGCGAGCAGCTTCTGTAAATCCTGTTCCAGCAGCACGTCGTCTGCGTCCAGCCACAGGATATAAGCGGAAGTCGCTTTGCTGAATGCATAATTGCGGGCAGCCGCGAAGTCTTCGATCCACTCGAAATCATAGACGCACTTCGTGTATGCAGCGGCAATGCTTCTGGTTGCGTCCGTCGATCCCGTGTCCACAATGACGATTTCGTCAACGGCGGCCTTTACTGAATCCACGCACCGCGCAAGCACATCCTCTTCGTCCTTCACAATGAGGCATAAACTGATGGTGATCACGTTACCGCGCTCCTTCCTGCGCCGGGATAGGCCAAACATCCGGTTTCCATTGCCTTTACATGCGGAAAAAAGAAGGCGGGCAAACCGCGACTCGCACAGAATCAACGGTTCGCAAAAGGGACACGCACGGCTTTTCCCTCCCGCTCCGCACGAATATTACTACTTTATGGCTCATAAAGTTCAATATTCCATAATTTGGAGAGGAAGGTGATGGATTGACCGTTCGACGTATTCTCATCGGCAGTCCTATCCGCCAGAAGGAGGAAATTCTCGTCTTGTTTCTCCAATCGCTGGGAAGGCTGCGACATGCGACCTGGACCTGCGATTATGTGTTTGTCGACGATAACGAAGATGCCGCCGCCAGTCTGCTTCTCGGCCAATTTGCGGATGCCGTCAATGCCCAAGGATCCTCGACGGTCAGAATTTTGACCAGCAGCCTGGCATCGTCGTCCGACTATAAACGAGATGAAATCACGCATTATTGGAATGATGCCTTGATCGGCAAAGTCGCCGATTGGAAAGACCGTTTCATCCGGATCGCCCGGGAAGAACAGTATGAAGCCTTGTTTCTCATCGACTCCGACTTGCTGCTCCATCCCGAAACGCTGGAATCGCTGCTTGCGGCGGAGAAGCCCATCGTCGCCGCGATTTTCTGGACGCAATGGTATCCCGAAAGCATGGAACTGCCCCAGGTGTGGCTGAAAGACCATTATTGGCCGTGGCAGTCGGACGGCGATCAAGACGCGGCACGTGAGGAACAGCTGAAGCTGCTCGTTAAGCTCCGCATTCCAGGCGTCTATGACGTCGGCGGCTTGGGCGCATGTACATTGATCGGACGCGAGGCGCTTGCGCAGCCGATCTCATTCCAAACGATCTCGAACCTGTCCCTCTGGGGCGAGGATCGGCATTTTTGCGTGCGCGCAGCTTCGCTTGGCATCGGGTTGTTCGTGGATACCCGCTATCCCGCATTCCACATCTATCGGGAGACGGACTTGCCGAGAGCGCAGCAGTATTATCGCGTGACGGCGCCGGAAGACGAGGAGCGCCGCCGTCCTCCGTACTTCTTCATGAAATACGCGGGCCCGAAGCTGGTCCTCTCGATGACGGCACGCAACGAGGAAGGGCGCTATCTGGGAGAGGCGCTGCTCCGGCACCGCGAATATATCGATGCGGCGGTCATCGTCGACGACGGCAGCACGGACGCCACGGCGGAAATTATTCATGACCGGCTCGAGGGCATCCCGCTCCATTACGTGCGCAACGAGAAGTCCTTGTTCTCGAACGAAGTGGATTTACGCAGACAGCAGTGGAACGCCACGGCCCAGCTGCGGCCGGAATGGATTTTGAACCTGGATGCGGATGAATACTTCGAGGATCGTTTCGCGGCCGAAATCGCTTCGCTGCTGGCAAATCCGCATGCGAATACTTATTTGTTCAGGCTGTACGACTTTTGGAACGAGCACCAATACCGCGAGGATGCCTATTGGCAGGCGCATAAGACCTATCGCCCGTTCCTTGCCAGATATACGCCGGGTTTCCCTTACCAATGGAACGAAGCGAAGCAGCATTGCGGGCGGTTTCCGATGAATATCATCGATTCGTCGGCCATGCTGTCCCATTTGCGGTTGAAGCATTTCGGCTGGGCAAGGGAAAGCGACAGGCGATTGAAAGCGGCGCGCTACGCGGAACTGGATCCCCATGCGCAATACGGCTGGCAGGAACAGTACGATTCCATTCTCGCCGATCCCCGCTTGGTCGACTGGCAGGAAAACGAGTCCGTTCTTAACGCAATTCCGACAGCATTGAGGTAGAGGAGTGAAAATAGCATGGCAGAGTTCGATGGTAACGGGAATCCGCTTGACCCGGATAACAGGCCGCGGCTTCATGCTCTAGGCGGCAGCCTTAATCCGCTAGACGCTTCGATCCCGTTGACGCAGGCACAGCTTAACAAACTGAAGCAGCTGCTTGGCCAAATGGCAGGGCTGCTGTCTTCCGTCCTCGCCGCTCCGACGCCAAGCGGGATCGCCCAGCTGAACGCCCTGCTTCACGAGCTGCGGACGCTCGTACTGGACATTGATTTCGAACGGCTGGAGCAGTCTGCATTGCTTGCGCTGCTTGAAAATCACATTACGCTCGTGGAGGCCTCGCCATTCTCGCCGCTTGGCGCTTCGGTAATCAGCATCGATCTGCTCAACATGCTTGGCGGGTTCATTCTGTTGTTCGCCATCGCCCCTTCCGACAAAGACGCGCTGGTCTCGCTCATTCGGGCCAACGATCAGCAGCTTGCGGCGATCTTCGCGCTGCTTGACAGAAATCCCGGGCAAGCAGGACCTCCCGGTACGCCTGGGGCGCCGGGACCGCAGGGTCCTCCGGGAGGTCCGGGAGCACCTGGGGCTGCCGGGCCGCCAGGCGCTGCCGGGCCTGCGGGGGCCGCTGGCGCTGCGGGACCTGCTGGCGCGGCAGGTGCCGCGGGTGCGGCAGGCGCGCAAGGACCGACTGGGGCGACCGGGGCGGGATTTGGTGACGTCGAGCCTTTCAATCCGATCGATGTGCCGAATTACTCTGCCGGGCAGGTCGTTACCTTCAATGGCAGCACGTTTATTGCGTTAGTGGCAGGTCCAACCGGTACGCCGGGGTCTTCGCCGGATTATATGTTGATCGCCGCCGCTGGCGTGACGGGCGCTACTGGCAGCACCGGGGCTACTGGAGCTGGAGCGACTGGGGCTACGGGAACGCCAGGATTACTCGGAGCGACCGGCGCGACTGGCGGCACCGGGGCAACTGGCGCCGGGGCGACCGGCGCGACCGGTGTCACGGGTGCTACGGGAACGCCCGGACTACTCGGTGCGACCGGCGCCGGCCTTGAAGGCATCACGGCATACAATCCCGTCAATGCGCCGGCTTACCAAGCAGGGCAAGTCGTCACCTCCGGCGGCAGCACGTATATTGCGTTAGTGGCAAGTCCGAGCGGCACGCCGGGTACTTCGCCGGACTATCTGCTGCTTGCTTCCGCAGGAGCGACCGGTACGACTGGGGCGACAGGGGCGACTGGAGCAGGCGCGACCGGTTCCACTGGCGCAACGGGTTCAACCGGGTTGATCGGCCCTGCTGGTTTAACCGGGGCGACTGGCGCCACGGGAAGCGGCGCGACCGGTTCCACTGGCGCGACGGGTACTGCGGGATCGACCGGTGCTACCGGCGCACCGGGTACGACTGGCGCTACTGGCGCGACGGGAGCGACTGGTGCAACGGGCGGCGCAGGTCCGACCGGCGCCGGATTAGAAGGCGTCACGGCATTCAATCCCGCCAATGCACCGACCTACCCTGCCGGGCAGATCGTCACATTCGATGGCAGCACGTATATCGCCTTGGTGGCGGGTCCAACGGGCACGCCGGGCGCTTCGCCGGATTATCTGCTGCTTGCTTCCGCAGGCGCGACGGGCGTTACGGGGGATACTGGCGCTACCGGAGCTGGCGTGGCCGGCGCAACTGGTCCGACGGGTACTGCGGGATCGACCGGTGCTACCGGCGCACCGGGTACGACTGGCGCTACTGGCGCGACAGGTGCAACGGGGGAAATCGGCGCGATAGGCACCACGGGATTTACCGGGGCGTCTGGCTCTACTGGCGCGACGGGCGAAACTGGAGCGACGGGCGCAACGGGAGCAGGCGTTACGGGGGCTACCGGATCTACCGGGGCTGTGGGTTCGACTGGAGCGACGGGCACGACCGGGGTGACCGGCGCGACAGGAGCTGGCGTTACCGGAGCCACTGGCGATCCGGGAGCCACGGGATCTACCGGAGCTACGGGCTTGACTGGCGCGACTGGCGAAACCGGAGCCGTAGGGGCAACCGGGGCCGCTGGTCCGACTGGCGCCGGGCTTGAAGGCGTCACGGCATTTAATCCTGCCAATGCACCTACCTACCCTGCCGGGCAGATCGTCACATTCGATGGCAACACCTATATTGCGTTGGTGGCTGGTCCGACGGGTACGCCAGGAACTTCGGCAGACTATCTGCTCCTTGCCGCAGCAGGTGCGACCGGCTCTACAGGGGCAACTGGCGCTACCGGGGCAGGCGCGACTGGATCCACAGGTGCCACGGGCTCCAACGGCACAACCGGGGCTACGGGTGAAACAGGCTCAACCGGGGCAACCGGGGCTACGGGTGTTACAGGCTCTTCCGGCACAACGGGTTCGACAGGTGAGACTGGTGCGACCGGCGCGACTGGCGCGACTGGCGATACGGGTGCTACTGGAACAACCGGAGCCGTAGGTCCGACTGGGGCCGGCCTGGAAGGCATCACGGCATTCAATCCCGCCAATGCACCGACTTACCCTGCCGGGCAGGTCGTGACCTCCGATGGCAGTACGTATATTTCATTGGTGGCTGCTCCGACGGGCACGCCAGGAACATCGCCGGATTATTTGCTGCTCGCTGCAGCCGGCGAGACTGGCGCCTCTGGGGCTACCGGAGCAACAGGCTCAGCTGGGGCTACCGGCGAGACTGGCGCCTCTGGGGCTACCGGAGCAACAGGCTCAGCTGGGGCGACCGGCGAGACTGGTGCCGCTGGGGCTACCGGAGCAACAGGCTCAGCTGGGGCAACCGGCGAGACTGGTGCCGCTGGGGCTACCGGAGCAACAGGCTCAGCTGGGGCGACCGGCGAGACTGGCGCCGCTGGGGCTACCGGAGCAACAGGCTCAGCTGGGGCAACCGGCGAGACTGGCGCCGCTGGGGCTACCGGAGCAACAGGCTCAGCTGGTGCGACCGGCGAGACTGGCGCCGCTGGGGCTACCGGAGCAACAGGCTCAGCTGGGGCAACCGGCGAGACTGGCGCCGCTGGGGCGACCGGAGCAACAGGCTCAGCTGGTGCGACCGGCGAGACTGGCGCCGCTGGGGCTACCGGAGCAACAGGCTCAGCTGGTGCGACCGGCGAGACTGGTGCCGCTGGGGTTACCGGAGCAACAGGCTCAGCTGGGGCAACCGGCGAGACTGGCGCCGCTGGGGCTACCGGAATCGCTGGCTCCACCGGGGCGACGGGTACTGCCGGTGCCACTGGCGCGACTGGGGAAACCGGCACCAACGGAGCAACCGGAGCCAACGGTGCGACTGGCACAACCGGCGCAACGGGCGAGACCGGAGCCACTGGCGCGACCGGAACCGTGTTCACGGACATCAACAGCTTCGCGGCCAACACTGCCGGTTCCGTTATCGCTGTTATTCTTGGCGGAACTAACGTCGCCTTGCCGAACAACCAGGTGCTGAACGGCGGAATTACCGTCAATGGCGCCAATGATACGTTTACCGTCCCGTCCGCCGGCAGTTATATGGTTTCCTACCAAGCCAACCTAACGGCGGCTCTGCTTCTCAGCACTCGACTGGTCATTAACGGCACGCCATCGACGCCTACTACGATCACGCCGGTCCTATCCATTTCCGAATTCAATAATATGGCGATCTTGAACCTCACTGCGGGCTCGACGATTACGCTGCAGTTCTTCGGCCTTCTGGGAGCCGCAACGCTTCTCGCCGGATCTGCCGGCGCTGCGCTGACCATCATCAAGCTTTCCTAAATCGGCAAACAGGTTCATCGTCAAAAAGGCTGCCAAAAATGTAAGCCTGTCGACAGAAGAGGCCGGGAACAATCCCGCCCTTCATGTCAACAGGCCCGCATTTTACTTGGCAGCCTTATTTTCTTCCTTAAATCGCAGGACCGGCAGCCAGTTCCACTGCTCGTAAAAATTATCGCCCAGGTCGATCCCCTGAATCCAAACCGGCGCTTTCTTCGCGTGCTTCGCGGATTTGGCAAGCATGACATTCGAGACGGTGCGATCAGAACGAACCCAGCCAATTGCGCCGCCGGACAACGAAACCGGACTGAAATCCCCCCAGCCCTCAGGCGATATCGTAACCATATCCTGCGTCGCGCGGGACAAGTTTATTTTCACCAGCGAAGGCCGCGGCCGCTTCCCGGGATCTCCCGACCATGCGCCTTCCGCAGCCCGGGAAACAAGAATCGAATCCTCTCCATACCAGGCGAAGTTCTGATCCACGAAGCCGGATGGCGTATATGCTTTCGGCTGCAGCGCAGGGACCGGCGTAACGGTAAGACGTTTGTTGGACGAGGCCTCTCTGCCGATGCCGTCGATATAGGCCAATCGGTCTCCCTCGCTCGAATGCCGCGACCACTGAAACCATTGTTCGTCACGCGCCATCTGCGTAACGGGAAGAAACGATTTGCCGTCCAGAGACAACACGCATAACGTATTGCTGTCGGCGGACAAAGAAGCGGTCGGCGTCGCCAGAAAAGCGATCCAGGCGCCGGTTGCCGACCACTTGAACGTGCTCGTGCCGACGACGATCAGATCGTTGATCTGCTTGGGCAGCACGTACAGCTGCTCTTCCTGCACCGGATCCGAAGCTTCCGTCGCCAGCATGATCCGGCTGATACGCACCGGTGTCCATCCATCCGGAAGCAGCTGCGCGGCGGAAGATATTAGATATCCGCTGCCGTCGGGCAGCCAGCTGAAATTACCGATTTCCCCGGCCACATCCACGGATTCATCGCCCTCTTCCGCTCCTACCGAATGCAGCTCCTGCTCCTGCAGATAGGCTAGGCGGTCCTTCGCCAGCGACGGCGACCATTGAAATTCGCTCCCGCCCTCGGGCGCGGCAAGATGGCTTTTCCCCGTACCGACATCGACGATCCAGATCTGCCGCTGTTCCTGCCCCGCGTTGTAAGCGATCCAGCGGCCGTCCGGTGACCATGCCGGATTGCGCGCATAGCCTCCATTCGGCGTTAATTGACGCTCCTTCCCTCTCTCTTTCACCCATAATGCGCCTCCTCGGACGAACGCCGCTTCCGTACGCTCCATTCCAGCCGGCCTCGCCTGCATCGCCGAAGCATCGGCCGATGGGTAACCGGAAACGCCGTCCGGCTGCGGCATCGCCAGCGTCGAACGCTGGGTCGCCGCAGCCGGATCAGGAAGCAGCCCCCAGCCGAGCCCGGCTGCTCCCGTTATCAACGTCAACGCCAATCCGAGCTTCCGCCCGCGTCCGGTCATGCTATGTAAATATCGTCTGACTTTCATATGCGACCTCTTTTCCGCCAAGCGATGCGCAAGCTACGCGCAGCGGTAACTCCTTCGCAGCCCGGCAGCTTAGTATTTGCCAGCGGGCGCCATTTTAACTCCGCTGCCTGGCGCACCAATGCTGCCCAGCGAACATAAGCTATCCAGTCGGGCTATCGCCTATTTCATTACAGAAAGGCAGGAATTCGCATGGCAGTTTCCTACATGGATTTCACCTCGCCGAACGTGCAGTTTACTTATGAGTTGAAGAACAACAATTTCTTCACGAAAGACTCGCGCAATTTCATCAACGCCCTGTCCATCAATCAATTGAACACCCTCGGCAATGTATCGCTGCTCGATATTTACCTCAGCACGGGCAACGTCGTCGAACCACACGTTCACCAAAATGCTTCTGAGCTCGTTTTTTGCATCACCGGCGCGGCCCTTGTCTCCCTCATCAATCCGTTTACGAAATTATTGATCAATATCCCGATCCAACCGGGTCAGGTGGCGAATATCCCTCAAGGCTGGTGGCATTACGAGATGGCAACCGTCGACAATACGCATCTGCTCGCCATCTTCGACGCGCCCGTGCCTGAATTCATACCCGGATCGGACTTACTGCGTTTAACGCCGGCCAGCGTATTCGCGCATACCTATTGCCTGGATGAAGCCAAAGTGAAGGAAACGTTCGCGCCGATTACCCAGACCGTCGTCATCGGGCCTCCGAAAGACTGCAACGCATCCAAGGTCGCGGGCATGGCCGTCCATCCGTATGCGACGGCACAAGCCCCGCTGCAGCAAGGCGGGTATCATCCGCAGCAGCCTCATGGCCATCGTCAGCAGCAGCCCGGATTCGGATATCCGCAGTACCCCAACTCCTCCGTCATCGGCAACGGCTGGGAGTACGGGTACGGAAATTTTAACGGGTGAGGCATGGAACATAAGATGAAAGCCGACTTGGAGCCAGCTCCGAACACCGCGAGCGGACAGCGTGCGGATCGCAACGGCAACGTGCAACAATCCGCTGATCCTAGTTACATTCCTCAGCCAATCAGACGAAGCGACGGCGCCGGCGGTCCGGATTTCGGCCCTCGCGATGTCATGCGCGACTTGGAAAATCCGGATATGCTCGTACCGCCCGTTACGGACGCGGGCTTGCTGCCGAATTTGAAAATGTCGTTCTCCGATACCCATATGCAGCTGAACAAAGGCGGGTGGTCGCGAGAAATCACCGTTCGCGATTTACCGGTCGCCACGACGCTGGCCGGGGTCAATATGAGCCTGACGCCAGGCGGCGTGCGAGAGCTGCACTGGCATCAGCAGGCGGAATGGGCGTTCATGATTCGCGGCTGCGCCCGCATTACGTCCATCGACTGGCATGGACGGAATTTTATCGCGGACGTCGGCCAAGGGGATCTGTGGTATTTTCCGGCGGGACTGCCGCATTCGATTCAAGCTTTGGAAGAGGGCTGCGAATTTCTGCTCGTCTTCGATGACGGCAGCTTCTCCGATCTGAATACCTTGTCGATTTCCGACTGGTTCGCGCATACGCCGAAGAGTGTATTGGCCGCGAATTTCGGCATCCCGAAATCGGCCTTCGACGGCATCCCGTCCGGTCAGCTGTACATTTTCAACGATCAAGTGCCGGGATCGCTGGAAAGCCAGGAAGTTCAATCGCCGTATGGATCCGTTCCGCTCTCCTTCAAGCACTCGCTCTTGGCGCAAGAACCGCTGAAGACGCCCGGCGGCAGTGTCCGGATTGCCGATTCAAGCAACTTCCCCGTTGCCAAGACGATCGCCGCGGCGCTTGTCGAGATTCAGCCCGGCGCCATGCGCGAGCTTCACTGGCACCCCAACAACGACGAATGGCAGTATTACTTGTCCGGTCAAGGCCGCATGACGGTATTCGCCGGAAACGGAGTTGCAAGAACATTCGATTACCGTGCGGGAGACGTCGGCTACGTGCCGTTCGCAATGGGGCATTACGTGCAAAACACGGGCAATGAAACGCTCTGGTTCCTGGAGATGTTCCGAAGCCCGCGCTTCGAGGATATTTCGCTCAATCAGTGGATGGCATTAACGCCGCATCAACTCGTGCAAGCCAACGTGAACGCTTCTCCGGAGCTCATGAAGTCGCTGCGCAAAGTGAAATGGCCTGTCGTGAAATATCCGCCCCGGTAATTCCGGCATGACGCTCCAAAGCCTCCTGGTCCGCAGCATGAGCCGCGATTCACCAGGAGGCTTTACATATATCTGTTATATCTGTTTCCTAACTGGCTGACTTAAGATTCGATGGCCACTGCTTGCGTGCGTTTGATCCGTTTGGAGGCCAGCACGTACTGAAGCGCCCCAAGCACGACGAACAGCCCCATCACGCCTGCCGAATACTTGTACATGACGCCGTAGCTGGTCGCCGCCGAAATCGCCCCGAGCAAAATCGCGCCGATCGCGACGCCGAAGTCCGTGGAGTTGTAGAACATGCTGTTCGCCATGCCGTACTGCTCCGGCGTCGACGAACGCAGCATCCACGCTTGCAGCGTCGGCTGAATGGCGCCGAATCCGACGCCGTACAGCAGCGCCGACACGATGAGCATAGGCATAGCGTGCGTATTCGACAGCACGATCATACTAGCTGCCACGAACAAGCCTGATGGAATGAGCACCGCTGCATGACCGAAGCGATCGAAGATGCGCCCCGAGAATGGACGCACGAGAATAACCGTAATCGCATTGAACAAGAAGAACAACCCAACCTGCTCGATATGCACGTCATCGCCGAACAGCGCGAGAAAACTAAGCAAGCCGCTGTAAGTAATGGACAAGAACACGTTCAACATGGCGGGAAAGAGCAGCTTTGGGTTGAACGGCGGCTTGACCGCCGCCTGAGCCGATTGATGGTTTCCATTCCGCTGCGCGCTGCTCGCTGCGTCCTGTCTGGAACGGGAGAGCCACAATATTGGGAAAATGACGACCGACGCGATCAATCCCAGCATCGACAGCTCCGTGAACCCCGCTTGCTTCATGACATTCAATCCGATCGAAGGACCGATCGACATGGCCAGGCTCGTCGACAATCCGAAGTAAGCGATGCCCTCGCCCATTCGGCGCAGCGGGATGATGCGGGAAACGAGCGTCGGCAGAATCGTGCTTGCCATCCCGAAGCCGATGCCGTACCCGATGCGGAGCACCAGCAATGCGCCATACGAGCCTGCTGCGGAGTATAAGGCCGTCGTTATGGCTGCAATGAGCAGTCCGACGAGCAGCAGCTTCATCCGCGAAAATCGTCGCATGAGCGAAGCCGTCGCGAACCGCGAGACGATCGCCGACAATGCGAATACCGACGTCACCAGGCTGACCTGCACGTTGCCCGCGTGAAACTCGTCCTTCACGTACGCGGGGAAGGAAGACAGCAGCATTTGCAAGCTGAGAAATAAGAGGAAGAAACAAGCCGTCAATGCGATAAAAGGCCTTGTCCATAAAGGAGTCTTCGTTTGTTCCGATCGTTCTGAATGTTCGGTTTCTGGTTGCATAATCACATCTCCAATAGTCGTCATATATGGTAATCAGTCGTCTAGTTCAGTGACGGCAAGTTTGCTTTCGATATGCAGCTGTATGCGCTGCAGCAGCTCCAACATCTTCTCGTATTCCGTGTCCGACATCACTTGCTTCACTTCCGCCGTCACGCTGTCCTCGATCGGAGTCGTCTCGCGGATGACGGATTGACCCAGCTCCGTGCTGTATACGAGGAACGAGCGCCGGTCCCGTTCGCCGGCTTTCTTATAGATCAGGCCTTTCTTCTCCAGAAGATCCAATATTCGCGTCGTCGTCGGTTTATCCTTGCCCGTCCGTTCCGCGATTTCCTTCTGAATCAAGCCTTGCGCGCGGTCGATTTGATTGAGCGTGGACCACTGCTCCGGCGTAATCCCATGGGCTGCGAGACGGTGTTGAAACAAAGCCGACAGCTTCCGGTGCGTCAGCCCCATTGCGAACCCGATCGGCAAGTGGCCGTTATTCCGAGCTTCGGTCGACATCCGAATCACCTCGTTGTTATATTAGTTGTTAAGACAACTATATGTTATGCAACTTATTCTGTCAATAGGCGAGGAGGCTTCCCGATGCCGCTTATGCACGATCATCGAAGCGTTTGGCCGCAACGGAACAAAGCCGCTTGATCAGCAGCTTTCAGATGTCTTATACTGCCGCAGGCGATGCAATACAACCGTAAAACTGGCCATACTAACCGAAGAAACCGAACGCGACGCCAATCGATGCGCAGTCATAATGAGGAGGGTTACGGTGTATTTGCCCAAGATAAACCGGCTTTGGTCCGCTTTTATTCATCACGATAGCAGCAAGGCCGGGGACGCGGCAGTCAGCATTACGAATACGACGAAGCTTCGCTCCGTTGACGGGCCGTCGTATATGGTCGAATTCGAGCGAATCGGCAGGCGGTACCATCTGTATCATTTCGCCTGTGACCGGCAGGACGAACTGCGAGAACTGAATGCCGCCTATGGCGCAGCGCATCCGAGAACGGCCTTCGGCGTATCCGATGACGAAACCGCCGCTATCGTGACTGCAGCCCTCGTCGCTTTCATGGAACGGCAGTATGAAGCGATTCAAACCTCCGTCGACTGCAGTCACGGCTTGGATCAGGCCATGGCCTACATCCGCGATATCCGTTTGGAGCAGTGGCGTCCACCAGCTGGAATCCATTCAATCACGTAGTCTGCCGGTGTGTTTGCGTTCTTCAAACGGAACGTATTCGGATGCTGTTAATTGGCATGCGATTGTCCGCCCTGTCCACGGGTCACGGTATTCCTCCTTGCCTTTCACCTCTTGCCACCTTGTTTACTTTTCCTCTTACCTCTAGCCCAGGAAACTGCCGAGAGCAAGCGATCGCGAGATGCGCTCGCCTGCGATCGCCCGGGACCTGCCCATCTATCATCAATAAGTCCGCCAGTTTACGCATGTCAAAATAAACGCTTTCATCTTCAAACCGATCTTCCCCTTCGTTCGTTTCTTTGTGTGATGACCCATCCCAAGGAGGAATGATCGATGAAAGGAAAAAGTTTCGGACTGTTCGGCTTGCTTGCCTTGCTTTGCGCGGTTTTGCTTATTCCCGTCAGTAATGCGGCAGCCGCCGACCCGGCCGCAGCGCCTGGCGCGGCGACGGTTACGACGGATGCGCAAACCGCCAGCCAGCTTGGCCTGCTCCTGGGCGACGGCGATGGCGTGACGGCCGCTTATCTGGCAAAAGGCGCAACCCGCATCCAAGCCGCCATTATCTCTCTCCGCCTGCAAGGCCATCTGAGTGAAGCAATGGCCTACAAGGGCACGGACAATTTCTCCGACGCGGCTTCTGTCGGCGCAAGCAACCAAGCGGTGCTCGGTTATCTGAAGGATCACCCCGAGCTCGGCTGGAACGGCACGGGCGGCGGCAAATTCATGCCGCTTGAACCGATCAGCTCCCAGCAGCTGTACAAAGTGCTGCTGGAATCGCTAGGCTACCGCTCGGGCACGGATTTCGCCTATGCGCAAACGGAAACGTTCGCCGCCGGCAAAGGACTGGACCAAATCGCCGGCAATGCCGGCATCACGAACGCCCACATCGCGACCGCGTTAATCGAAACGCTGAGCGCGAAGACCATGGACGGCAAGACGTTCCTGGCATCGCTGCAGGCGAAAGGCGTTCTGTCCGCATCCGCGAGTCTGCCGTCCGGCGACCGGCTCCGCCTTCATAAGGACGCGAAGCTCGGCACATTGTTCACCGACGGCCAAGGCCGGACGCTCTATTATTTCACGAAAGACGCTGCGGACCCGAACAGCTGCACAGGCGACTGCCTGAAGGCGTGGCCGATCTACGCCGCGCAAAACCTGCAAATTCCGGCCACGTTGAACGCCGCGGATTTCGGCATGCTGAATCGTGCGGACGGGACGATGCAAACGACGTATAAAGGCTGGCCGCTCTATTATTTCGTCAAAGATAACGCGCCTGGGGATACGCTCGGCGAAGCGGTCGGAGGCGTGTGGTTCGTCGCCAAAGCGGACTATGCGGCCATGCTCGGCACTTCGAAGACGCTCGGCAATTATTTGACGGATGCCGCGGGCAGAACGCTCTACTATTTTGACAAAGATACGCCTGGCGCGAGCGTCTGCGAAGGGAATTGCCTCGTCAACTGGCCGGCTTATTACGCCAGCGGTTCCGCTCTTCCTACCGGCGTCAATGCTGCGGACTGGGGAACGATCATCCGGGCCGACGGCAGCAAGCAGTCCACCTTCAAAGGATATCCGCTCTACTACTTCATCAAGGACGTCAATCATGGCGATACGCTGGGTCAGGACGTTAACCATATCTGGTTTGTGTTGAATCCGGCGACATTCGCGGGAACGACGACTCCGGCTCCGAAGACATACACGATCGAAATCAAAGAATATTCCTTCGGCATGGGCCCGCTGACCGTCGAAGCAGGCTCGCACATCGTCTTCAAGAACGAGGACGAAGTCAGCCATAGCGCCGTCGCAGTGAACGGCAGCTTCGCCGTTCCGCTTCTGGCGGAGGGCGAATCCTACACCATTACGCTGGATAAGCCGGGCGTTTACGATTTCTATTGCGAGCCGCATATGAAGTTCATGACAGGTCAAATCATCGTTAAATAACGGCATGGGAGGTTGAAGCGCGATGAACATTCAACAACGCAGAGCCTTAAGCCGTCGTTCGAAGCTGATCGGCATCGGCCTGCTGCTGCTCGCATGCTGCTTAGTGCTATCGGCATGCGGCAGTAATTCCGGCAGCGGCGGCGCCTATAGCGGCAACGCGGGCGGCGATGCGCAAACGACGGCAGCCAACGACCAAACGAATGTTTCTAACGTCGGGACTTCCAATGACGAAGGTTCCAATGACGCGGCAGGTAACGACGGAGCTTCCACGGCCGATCCGGCTCCTTCCGCTTCGAATAATAGCGCAACGGATAACAAAGGCGGTACAGGAGACACGGCAGTTCTTTCGAATAATACCGGAACGGATGAAACGGGCACCTCTACGGACAAAGCCGGCTCCGATGACAAAGGCGACGGCGTTAAGGCTGCCTCCCCGGGCAAGAGCAGTACCGATGACCATCCTTCCGCTTCGGATAAGAACGGGACGGACGACAAAGGCGGCTCTTCCGGCAAAGCCGGCTCCGACGATCACCCTTCCGCTTCCGACAAGAGCGGCACCGATTACAAAGGCGGCAGCAGCGTTAAGGCTGCCTCCCCGGGCAAGGGCAGGACCGATGACCATCCATCCGCTTCGGATAAGAACGGGACGGACGACAAAGGCGGCTCTTCCGGCAAAGCCGGCTCCGACGATCATCCTTCCGCTTCCGACAAGGGCGGCGCGGACGACAATGGCGCTTCTACCGGCAAAGCCGGCTCCGACGACAAACCGCAGCCCGGCACGGGCACGAGCGCGGGCAAATCCGATCCCGCGCCGGCGGCGAAGCCCCAAACCTACACCGTGGAAATCAAGGACTTTGCCTTCTCGCCTGACAAACTGGATATCAAAGCCGGGGATAGCGTGACGTTCATCAATCGCGATGAAGTGAAACATTCGGCCACTTCGGCCGATAACGTCTTCGACACGAAGCTGCTGGCCAAGGACGCCTCCAAGACGGTTATTTTCAACGATGCGGGAACCTTCAGCTACAATTGCACGCCGCATCCGGCGATGATCGGCGTCATCAACGTCGTCAAATAGACGGGACGGCTAACGGTCGCAGGCTCCGTCGGCTGATGTCCGCCCTTACTCTTGACGTATTGCTGTTTCTTTCATTATTCGTCCCTCCGTTTCTCCGTTTCTCCGTTTACCGTTTCACCGTTTACCGTTACAATAAAGTCCATATCACATGCCAGTCTTGGAGGCTGCCTTGCATGCAAAATCTGTCCGATTACGAGTTGATGCTTCTCATCAAAGGCAAGCAGCATGCCGCTTTGTCCGCCCTGTACGACCGGCATGCGGGACTCGTGTATTCCTTTGCCTGGAAGTCGCTGAAGGAAGAAGCCGCGGCCAAAGATATCGTGCAGGCCGTGTTTCTGCGGCTGTGGACGACCGAAGCCGAATACGACCCCGGTAAGGGCAAATTCATCAATTGGCTGCTCACGATCGTGCGCAACATTACGGCGGACGCGCAGCGTAAACGCCGCAGGGAAAACAAAGGCGTTCTTCATTACTTGCGGGAAGACCTCGAGCGCATCCCCGACGGACAAAGCCTGTCGCCGGAGGAGCAGGCGGAGCATCAATTCGTGAGAGAGCAGATCCGCACCGCATACCGGCATTTAAGCAAACAGCAGATAACGCTGCTGGAGCACTTTTATTGGCAGGGCTACACGCTGAGCGAGCTGGCGGCGCTCTATAACCAGCCGCTGGGCACCGTCAAGAACAGACTGCATCAAACGTTGAAAATATTGCGAAGACATCTGTCCGCGGAAGGAGTAGGAACGGGATGACGGAACGAGGACGACTGCCCATTTGCGATGACTGCCTAAGCTATATAGCCGGCTTGTGCAGCGAAGAAGAAAAGCGAGTTTTCGAGCTGCATCTTCCGACCTGCGACAGCTGCCGGCAGGAGCTTGAAGATTTGCATATCGTTTGGGAGGCGCTTCCGGCCAATATGGAAATGATGGAACCTCCTAAGGACCTGAAACAGCAGGTCATGAAAGCCGTACGCGCAGCGGATGCGGAATCGGCGGACGGCGGCAAGACCCAGAGCAATCGCCTCCTGCGTCCGTTCAGCGCCGGCAAGTCGAGACGCAGCCGGCTTCCGCGCGGAATGAAACCCATGCTCGCGCTGTTCGCGGCCGCGGCATCCGCGATCGTGCTGCTCTCGATCTGGAACGCGCAGCTGCGCAGCGAACACGCCGCAGATCCGCTTCCCGTGGAGCAGGCGCTGTCCGTTCCCGCGTCCAACATCAAGCAGCTGGTCTCGTTGAAGTCGCAAGCCCCCGAGACAGCCGAATCGTCCGGGGTGGCATGCATCGTCGACAACGGCCAGAGCAAGCAATTCGTCGTGTACTTATTCGGCGCTCCCCCGACGCTTGGCGAAGAAGCCTATCAGGTATGGCTTATCAAGGATGGCAAGCGAAGCAGCGCAGGCACGTTTAGAGTCGGCAGCAACAGCAGGGGCATCGGGCTGCTAGCCATGCCGATTCAGGGCAAGAAGCTCGACTTCGATGCGATCGGCATCACGCTCGAGCCGGATGAACACGGGAGCCAGCCGCGCGGTACGCGAATGTACGGCTCCGTCTCCTAAGCGCAATCGCATTACGCAGCCGCAAGGATGGCCGGAGCTCGACTCCGGTCATCCTTTTTCATCCTCCGCAATCAACCAAATTTGAAATCGACCACCCGTTTATGTCACTATTGAAGATGGCGGACATTTTGTACATAGCTGACCATCACGTATAAAGGAGCACGATCACTGTGAAAATCAATTACCATGGCCATGCCTGCATTCAAATCCAAACAGGCGGCAAATCGCTCGTCATCGATCCATTCTTGAGCGGCAATCCCGTAGCCAAAATCAAACCGGAGGACATCAAAACCGATGCTATCCTGCTGACACATGCCCATATGGACCACATCCTGGACGCGGCGCCGCTCTCCATCGCCAACAACGACGCACCGGTTGTAGCTAACGTCGAGCTTGCAACGTACATGTCCTGGCAAGGCGTGAAGAACGCCGTCGGCATGAACATGGGCGGCACGTTCGATCTTGGCTTCGCCAAAGCGAAGATGGTCCAAGCGTTTCACAGCTCCGGCATCGTCATTGAAGAAACGAAACAAATTCTGTACGCGGGCATGCCTGCCGGCTTCCTCGTATTCGCCGAAGGTTTGACCATTCTGCACGCCGGCGACACGTCGCTGTACAGCGACATGAAGATGATCGGCGAACGCCACCCGATCGACGTCGTCTTCCTGCCGATCGGCGACCATTACACGATGGGACCGGAGGATGCGCTGCAAGCGGCAGAATGGTACAACGCGAAGCTGACCGTGCCGATTCACCACAGTACATTCCCGGGCATCGTGCAGGATGCGGAACAATTCGTGCGCAAGTTGGAAGAACGCGGCTTGAAAGGCAAAGTCGTGGTGCCCGGAGACGAGTTCGAAGTGGCTGGACGCTAGAGGCCGGACATTTGGCAGCATACGCAGGGCAAAAAGCCGGAAACGCTCGTTGGTTGAGCGTTTCCGGCTTTTATATATTCATTGACAGGTTTACCTTCATCAGCTAACATCATTTTCATACTCATCTAATTAGATATTTATCAAATTTTAAAATAAAGGGGTTTTATTTGTGACCACTGTCGGTATTTTAGGCGTTCTTCATGACGAATCATTGCGCCAGCGCTATCGTTTCGGCTTGGAGAGGATACGCGAGCTGATCTTGGAATTTCAACCAGATGCCATATGCGGAGAAGTGCTACCGAACAGTTGGCAGAAGTATAATGCGGACCCTAGTCAACGTGGCTACTGGGGCGAGCCTGCCAGTGAATATTGGGATTTGATTTTTCCGCTTTGCGATGAGCGGCACATTGATTTTGTTCCCATAGACTGGGTGGAGCTGGACGTGTGGCAAGCTTTCGACCCTTTCATCCGCTATAGTACGTCGCGCCAAACGGAGTTGAATGCCGAGCTGGAACAATGGTTCGAGCGGCAGTTGGATATGTCGTCATCTGATCATGATTCAACGCATCCAACACGCGATTGACGCCCGTCCCGGACAACGACTACTCTGCATTGTAGGTGCCGATCATAATCACGTCATCCACGAAAGCTTGACCGCAAGGAGCGATATCCGGGTTATCTATCCGTTGCAATCAGCTTGCGATTCCTAGCGATTCTTTTCGATGTATCCGCAATGCGCGTGCCGGTAAACTTTTCGAACATGGCTGCCGGGAAAAGCATCACATTCACATTATTGTCTCCGATCGTCAGACTCGCGTTATCCTCGCCATTCCCGGGTCCGTGACTGACCGAAAATCCGACTTCTTTGAAAAATGCGATGGACCTGTTAAGATCTTGAACGGGCAGATTAATCCAAATTTGTCCTGGCATCCTTGTTCCTCCCTAGGTTCGTTCTTGCTAACCGGATTCGACGTCCATCCATATTTTACCCATTCAACCTATCGCGGATCATTAAATTAGGGCTGTTGAACTTGATCCACCAAGTCGACAAGCTCGGATGCCATTAATTTATACTTTCCCAACGGATCCCTATTGCCATTGATATAATATACATACTGGTAGCAAGCTTAAATGAACGGGAGGAAGAAGAAATGAAAGACAAAGTCGTTCAAGCCTACGATAAACTCGCCCTGGATTACGAACTGCATGTCGACACGGAAAGCGGACATAATGCCTATTACGAACGGCCCGCAATGCTGAAGCTGATGCCGGAGGACATGAACGGGATGGCCGTTCTTGACGCCGGATGCGCGGCTGGCTGGTATACGGAGCAGTACATCCGGCGAGGCGCACAAGTGACGGCGATCGATATCAGTCCGGAAATGACGGCAGCTTGCAAGCGGCGCGTCGGCGATCAAGCGACCGTGATCACCTGTGATATGAGCGAACCGCTGCCATTCGGCGACGACAGCTTCGATAGGATTGCAAGCTCGCTTACTTTGCATTATATCGAGAATTGGACGCCGGTCTTCCGTGAATTTAGCCGCGTGTTGAAACCGGGGGGCAAATTCGTTTTTTCGGTCCATCACCCGTTTATGGACATGGGGCATTTGGACAAGCCGGACTATTTCAAGCAGCGATTACTGTCTGAAATCTGGAACAAGAAGGTGGCCGGACCGGTCGAGGTCACGTTCTTTCACCGTTCGCTGCAGGACATCGTGAATGTCACGGCATCGCATTTTATCATTGAGCAGATCATCGAGCCGCAGCCCGTTGCGGCATTCAAGCAGCTTCCAGAGGCGGCCGAATGGTTCTCGAAGTTTTACGAACGTCTATCGACGAATCCGCATTTTCTTATCGCAGATGTGCGAAAAGCCTAAGCGCGATCCTGCCGAATCGTCGACGAGCATGAAAAAGGCTGTCGAGACAACGGCTCG